>CAZZEF010000094.1:0-16102 GCA_964652875.1 uncultured Planctomycetaceae bacterium | reverse complement strand
TTGCTCTATCCGTTTATTGAGCAGCCGTCGCTTTATGATTTTCTGCAGCAGACCAAATCGCCGGTCGGATCCGATTTTCTCGTCGGACCGTGCGCGTCACTCACCGGAAAAGATTGGTGGCAGGCGTCCGCCGGATGTATTACGGATCAGGACCGAAAAAGTTTGGCGTCGGTAACGACGTATCTTTGTCCGAGCCGTGCCCGAACTCTTCCGGCAATGCTCAGCTATGACAGTTCCTCCGGCGTTTCTGATGACGCCCGGCTTCATGCTCAAGGACCGCAAACCGATTACGCCGCCGTTTACAGTGTTGAGAATTTATCAGCAACGTCAAGTCAGGAAAGCTGGACCTCTTACTGTTCGCATGCCAGTCCGGAAAGTATTCAGAAGAAAGGGGCCGGTCCTTTTCGCATCGCGATGACCGACTGTCCCGGATACACCGGCGGTTCCGTTTCAAAAGACAAATTCCATTTCTCTTATTGGAAGCCGCGCGATTCCTTCGCTTGGCTGCAGGACGGGACCAGTAATCAGATCCTGTTCGGTGAAAAACATTTTTCAATGAAATTTCCCGTTGGTCATACCGGAGAACTTAAAAAATCCTATACGGTTGACGGATCTTACCTCTGCTCTCATGATGCCAGCGGTAGTCAGGTGTCCGTTGTAAGAACGTTTTATGAACACGGTTGCGGCGGATCCTGGTTTGCCCGGGACATTAATGACGAAGGCCCCAGTAAAATGCCTTATCCCTGGTTCGGCAGTCCGCATCCGGGCGCGGGTAATTTTCTCATGGGCGACGGTACCGTTCGTTCCGTCAGTAAAACGGCCTCCGTTAAAATCCTTGTTTCACTCAGTCATGTCTGCGATGGTGAGTCCGTTGCCTTGCCGTAAGAAAAATTTCCTTATTGCCGCAAGAATGTCATTGTGAATGCAAGCTGTTTTATTTTATGTCCAAGATAAAATACGATCTGAAAGAAACGGCTTGCGTTAAGTGCGTTTATACCGATCCCATCATGAATTTTCCGTTACAATCTCAAAAGAACAACCGATACACGCAGTCAATCGGCGGAGATAATGGGAAATTTAAAATAAAAGAGTATAAAAGCAGTATAAAACATGACTGCGGATACTAAAACAGATTATGACAGGCAACAGTTACCCAACATGATGATTTTTTCGCGTTATCCGTCAGTTGGCTTTGTGAGCTGATACACTTCCGATCTTGGAGCAGAAAATACCGCATAGCCTGTCAAATGTATTTGACGTAAATTTCAAAAGATATTAAAGAAAAAATAAATGGAAGATCGAATGAAAAATAATGTTTTAATTTGCTTCATTATTTCATGGGTACTGCTCGCGTTTGTCGGATGCGGCAGGAATTGTCCTGTTCGCGGAAAAGTGACATTCTCCGATAATGGATCTCCGTTAACGCAGGGAACGATCGTTTTCGACAACGGCAAGGAAAACGGCCGCGCTGAAATCAATCCGGACGGATCCTTTGTCGCCGGACTTCAAAAGCCAGGCAACGGACTCACCAAAGGAACCTGGAACGTCTCTATTCTTGGAGCGGAAACACGAGTCGAAGCCAAAGCGGTCAAACAGCCGCTCGGCGGTTTGTCGATACCGATGACCCCGGAATCGATCATCTTGTTAATTGATGAAAAATATAAACGTCCCGAAACTTCCGGACTGTCCGTTACGGTTGATGGATCCGTTTCCGAATTCGAACTGAAGGTCGATCGACCGAAAAAATAACGTTCGTTTCAATTATGTTTCAATTGATTGCGCAATACGATCCGGAAATTTTTTTCTCCGGAGCGCAACGGGTATTTTGCCCCGTCAATATTCATGATTGCTGCGGTAAAAATTCACGACCGCTGCGGTAAAAAACGGAAAAGAAAAGTAATTGTCCTCAATATTAAAACGGTGTTACACACAGTATAAAATTACAATGACAGATCCAATAAAAAATATCGTCCGAACATTTTCATTTCTCCTTCTTTGTGTCGGCGCAGGCGTTTCGATCGGCGGTGCCGATGAATATCGACCCGTTTCCGTTTGGAGCGGCGCGGAAACCTTGGCCGGTTTTCCGCTGGAGGCGCTCATTGACGGAGATCCGGCAACGTTCAGCTGTGTTCTGGACGATTCACGGACCGGTCGTTCTGATAAAACGCTTCCCGGCAACGGATCAACTCCGGTAACGATGACGATCATCTTTGATCTCGGACAGATTCGCGGCGTTTCCGGAATTCGTTTGATGGCGCATCGTTTCTGCGCGGCGCGTACACCGCAGAAAGTGTCTGTTTTCGCCTGCGCGGATCCGCACGGATTAAAGGACATTCGCGTTTTAATGAAATCGGCGGATCTTCTTCCATTGGCCAATTCCAATTGCGGTTTTATAACCTGGCCGATGACCGCGACGCGGTATCTTGCTCTGAAGGTTGAAGACTCCTGGGAAAAAAACCATTCAATCACGCCGAATACAGAACCGATCCTGTCGTATTATTTGAAAGGATCCCCTTTTCATAAAAATCCGTATCCGAACGGCGGCTGGTGGAGCGGGAACTGGGGGGCTTTTCAAGATCGTAAAGGTCCGGCGCCGGAATACGCGATTCCGGGGCTTGATCCGTTGGAAGACCCCAATCTGCTCGCCTGCGCCCGGGTTAAAGATACGCCGCTCGCTTCCCGGACTTCAGGTCGCGGCGATAAGTATTTGATCTGTCTGGCCGAAGTTTCGTTTTATGATTCCAAGCCTTTGGATATCGGCGGCAAGAATCCGTCCGGGACCGCCGTCAATCCGGGGCGCCTGATCCGGGACTGGATGTATCAGGATTGCGGACTCGATGTTACCCGCTGCTTCTTTTCCAAAAAGAACGCCAACGTCGAAAAAGCGATGATTGCGAAAGTATTCAAGGATCTGAAAGAAAGAAATGTTTCCGAAAAAGATCTTGCCGATCTGAAGGATCGTTTGAAAAAATTGGAAAATACTCCCGGCAGTGATCCCGACTGGAAACTGTTGTATTTTGACGCCTGTAAAATGCGCCGGACTTTGCGATTGAGGGAACTGGCGGACAAGGCGCAAAATATCGTTTACGTAAAGCATTCGGTTCTCGGCGGATGGACGGCGTTTCATTGGACCGAATTCACGACCGATGGACCGAATGACTTGAAGGCGCTTGAAACGCGTCCCGGCTCGCAACTTTGTCTCTTGCGGATTAATCCGGACGGATCTTCCGTTCATGAAGTTCTCATTGACAAGCCGAACGGTATGATCCGCAATCCGAATTTTTCCAACGACGGCCGTTTGCTGGTCTTTTCGATGCGAGATAATTTCGAAACGGACGATTTCAAACTTTACGTAATGGATTTTCAGACCCGTCAGTATAAACAGATCACTCATAATCCTTCCGACGGAAAAAACAAGACGGTCTGCGCTGACATTGAACCGACTTTTACTCCGGACGGAAATATCGTGTTCTGTTCAACCCGATGCGGACATGAAGACGACTGCTGGATCGCCGGTTGTTCCAATCTGTTCACTTGTAAACCGGACGGTTCAGGGATCCGCCGAATTGGTTTCGATCAGGTTCATACGTTTTATCCGCAAATGCTCGAAGACGGAAGACTGATTTATACCCGCTGGGAATACAACGACCGGACCGTTTTCTTCGTTCAGTCGCTTTTCACCATGAATTCCGATGGGACCTCGCAAACGGAATTTTATGGAAATCAGAGCTGGTTTCCCGTCTCAATGCTTCATGCCCGTCCTGTTCCCGGAACGGATAAAGTTATCGCCGTTTTAGCGGGACATCATACAATGCAAAAGGGACAGCTTGTCCTTGTCGATCGGAGTAAAGTAACGCAGGGAGACGGCGGGATCGAATTCGTTGCCGGCGCACTTCCCGATGAAACGACTTCAATCAGGGAAGGGGTTCGTCCGGAAAACGCGAAAGCGGAGTCTGTTCAGGTTAATTTGTCAAGCGCAAAAGATCAAAAGCCTGTTAACGGCCGACTGCGGACAAGCGTCATGCCGGGACAGGTATACACGCCCGCCTTTTATTCCAGTCTTGATCAATGGGGACAAACCGGTCCGCAATATCAGTTTCCTTATGCGCTGGATGAAAAGAATTATTTGTGTTCCTATCTTCCGGAAGGGAGTTCCCTGTATAAAGGCCCTTTTAGTCCGGGCTTCGGTTTATATTATATGACCGATACGGGAGAACGAGAACTTCTTGCGTTTGATGCGACGGTTTCCTGCGCGCAGAGCGTTGTTCAAAATGGGGTTCATGTCCGGGCCGCGCGGGCGCCTCAAACGGACATGACACAAAGTTTCGGCCGATTTTACGTGCAGAACGTTTATGAAGGACCGGGTCTGACAACACTCAAGCCGGGAACGATTGAAAAGCTTCGAGTGGTCGGTTTGGAATATCGTGCGTTTCATGTCGGCGGCAACCGGTCCCGGGGATTGAGCGGCGATACTCCGATGCATACGGTCGTTGCCAATCGGGGCGGAACCTGGGACGTCAAACACGTCCTTGGAGAAGTCGAAATCGAAAAAGACGGGAGCGCCTATTTCGAGGTTCCCGCCAATACGCCGGTCTATTTTCAACTGCTTGACAAAAAAGGGCGGCTTGTTCAGACCATGCGGTCCTGGTCGACGCTCATGCCGGGAGAGACATTCGCCTGTCTCGGATGTCATGAAGACAAACATCAGACCGGTTCGGTGTTTCAAAACAGCCGGATGATCGCCATGTCCAAGTCGGCGCAAAAACTCAAACCGGGCGCGGGAATGGATCCGCATCCGCTCCTGGCCCGTTTGGAAAAAGAGGGATTAACCGGATCGGCGGAGAATTACTGGACGATCAATCAGCCGCGTTCGCTTGATCCCGACGCGCCGACAGACGGATTCAGTTATCGACGGAATATTCAGCCGATTTGGGATCAGCACTGTGTTCAATGTCACGGCGGCGGTAACGATCAAAAGAAGACAGAAAACGACAGTCAAAAAAATACCGCGGACAAAGCGCGGAAGGTCAGTACCTTCTCGCTTGCCGGAGATACGGTTAATGTTGACTCTCCCGGAACGCATCCTTACAGTCAAATGAAAAAAGCGTTTACCCGATCTTATTTAAACCTGACCAATGAATCGGTTCAATTGTCAACCAGTGACGAAATAATTCAGTTTAAAAAACAGAAAGGGCGCCTGCCGCTGACTTCCTGGCCGCATGCCCTGGGACCGGCCGCACCAATCGCCCCCTATTCCTGCGGGTCCAATCAGAGCGCGTTAATGGATTATCTTGAGTCGTCGCATTACGGAGTTCAAGTTTCCGAGGCGCAAAAAAGACTGGGTGCCTGCTGGATCGATTTGGGGATCCCGTTTTGCGGATCACATGCCGAAGCGAATACCTGGCTTCCCGAAGAAAAAGAACGGTATCAGCATGAACAGGATAAACGCTGGATTTACATTCGTTCCGAATTGAAAGAACGCTGAAACTTTTTATTAAGCCGCGATTAATGAATTTCGATCCAGTATGAAAAGAACAGCCGATTCATCAGTCAATCGGCTGTTCTTTTAAAAGGGGAGCAGAATAAATAAAGTTATGACTATTATTTTATTTCGGAAAACGTTGATAACTTGATACCGTATCGGTCCAGCAGCGGCATGAAGCGGTCCCGGTTGAGAATCGCGCGGAATTCTTTTGTTCGATTAATGGAAGAAGCAAAGGAACGGTCCGCGGCGCTGCAGGCGGCTTCATTTTCATTGAAAAGCGACGCGTCCCAAGGATGAAGATTTATTTCAAAGAAGGACGTCCTGTTTTTTTTTGACAAAATGGGAATTACCGCCAGAATTTTCGGAATTGTTTCGTCGTCAAGATGTCCGGTATCGATAATGCCGAAATATTCGGGCGAAACACTGTTTTCCCAAGAGGTAAAAGCGATCAGTCGGTTCAAAATGATCTTTTTGACGATGCCGCCTGGAAAACGATGTCTTATCGAATGGATCATTCGGGCCGAAGATCCAAAATGTTCACAAGGACGCCGCAAAACGAGATCTCTTTCCTGAGCCCGGCGCTGGATTAGTGAGCATATTCCCGGCATAACATGAATATGCTGATGAGAATCGATGTGTCCGAACGAAAGTCCGTATTTAAAGGATAATTTGTCGGCTTTATCAAGTTGGGCATCCAGTTCAAGTGAGACTTGTTCAAGAAAATGTTTACGAAATGGAGAAAAAACGCATCGGATTAAACCGGCGAATCCCCACTTAAACCGTCCGTTTCGATCAGTTAAAAGAGGAATTTTATCAGCGGACAAGACCGAAGGTCCGCTTGTCAAACAAAAATGAATACCGAGTCCCGGTCCGTTTTTAATTCGAGAATTATGATCGGAAGAAGAAAACGCTTTCGACCATAAACAAAGCGATTCGTCGACCGGGGGCATATTGATCATAACGGAGGCAGAGGTCGTCAGACCGCGTTGAATGCCGTCGATAATCGATTTACTGACCGGGAGCGTCATTCCGAAATCGTCGGCGTTGATCACCAGTTTGGTTTGTTGACCGTTCATTGTTCGCTGTCGCTTTTCTTCAACGGTTGATCGGGAACATTTACGGGATCGGTGTTAAAATTGTCTCCGTCCGGATTATTATTTATTCGGGGCGTTTTGTTGCAAAAAGAGGAGTTGTTTTCATTCGGATCAATGCCGAACGACCGTTCGATAATATAGCGAGGACGTTTTTTTACTTCCTCATAGATCCGCGCGATGTATTCGCCGACAATTCCGAGCGAGACGAGCATTGATCCGCCCAGAAACATTTCAACAATGATAAGCGATGTCCATCCGGGCGTTTTGGGACCTAAAAAGAAAAATTGAAATAACGCCCATAATCCATAAGGAATAACCAGTAAAAACATAAAGATACCGCTTAACGTAATGAAGCGCAGCGGACGAACCGACGAGCTGATGATTCCGTTAATCGCCAGCGAAAGAAGCTTTATAAAAGAGAAAGAGGGAACGCCCGCGTTTCGTTTGTTGGCGGTAAAGGAAACAGTGGTCTGACGAAATCCGAGCCAAGCCACTTGAGCGCGAATGAAACGGGAATGTTCCGGCATATTGTTCAAGACGTTGACAACTTTTCGGTCCATCAGACGAAAATCGGAGACCCCTTTTTCAATGCGGACTTCAGCCAGATTGTTCATGACTTTATAAAACAGATCGGAAGAAAGCCTTTTTAGCAGTCCGATTTCCTGTCCGTATGTCTTTTTCGTATTGACAACATGATAACCGGCGCGCCAAAGATCAAGAAGCTTTTCAATAATTTCAGGCGGCTGCTGAAGATCGGCGTCCATAACGATCACCGCGTCGCCCCGGGCCAGCTCCAACCCGGCGCTGATCGCCATTTGATTACCAAAATTGCGGGAAAAACTTATCGCTTTGACTCTTGGATCTTTATAATGAATTGTTTCCAAAATAGATCGCGAGGAATCCTTGCTGCCGTCATCGACGATCAACAATTCCCAGCGGTAATTGTTGAGTCGGTCGAGATAGCCGCTTAAAACTTCATAAAGCTTGTCAAGATTCAATTCCTCATTGTAAGAGGGAACAACGATCGAGATCAAAGGAAGATCCGCGCCGTTTTCTTCCGAATGAAATGACGTGTTTGAAAAATGGGACATTGCTCTTCCTTCCGAATCCTGTTGATCGAATTGGTGCGGAATCAGTCGACTCGGCATTTAACGACGATTTTGTAAAGTTTTCCCGGCTTGTCGGGATAAATCCCCGAGGCATGAATGTCGTTTGGAGTAAAAATAGCGAACCAGCCGTCAGTGGCCAGAACTCTGTTCGGAGTTTTTTCATTTGTTTTCCAGAACGGCATGATTTCCGCCGGATAAAAAATAAGGTCTTTTTCCGCGTCATACGCTTCTTTGATCGGAAGATCCGCCTTCAAGGAAACGCAGGCCATTTGTTCCTTTCCTTGAATAATATACTGAATATCAATGTATTTGCGATGTGATTCAAGAACGACTTTGTCCGCGGACCGGGTTTCGTAAGTCATTTTGTTCAAAAAGATCCGGTCGCCGTCGATGTTTGTTCGTCCCAACGGGAGCTTGTTCAGATCCGTTTTTTTGAGAAATTCGATTCCTTCCCGGACCGAAGCCGGAAAGGATGCGAATTCGGGAGATTTCGTGTCGGTATCAGTCAATTTTTTGAAAAAGATCTTTTCATTGCTTTCTTCTTCGCAAGGACAAATTTGAGCCTGAACCATTGCGCTGCAGGCCAAAAGGAAAAACAAAACCATAAAAATACTGTTTGTCATCGGAACCTCTTTTGTTATATTCGGTTAAGAGTTCAGTGTTTTTTATACTGTTTTTATTTTAAATTTTCTGTCATCACCGCCGATTAACTGCGCGAATCGTATGTTCTTTTGACGTTATAACGGAAAATTCATGATGAAATCGGTATACTCGCGGAAATCGGTTGTTTTATACTGTCCGCAAAACAGAAAATTGTATCCAATGCGAGCGGATCTGTCAATTTTGATTGCCGGATTTTGTTCTGAAATCTGAAAATATTTTTTATCGAAACCATCGCAAGAATCAAAATTTTTCCAATTCTTTTCGAATAGAGTCGGGCAGGGGGGCAGACTGTTTGCCCGCCGGGTTGGTATAGATCAGAACGAGTCTTCCCTCCGCGGTCAGTCTTCCCAACTGATAGCATTTATGAAGAACGGTAAAAGAGGAATTGCCGATATGTTCTATTTTTGTGTGAATTTCGGCTTCTTCCCCCAAAACGGTTTCCGCGTAATAATCGCATTCGGCGTGTCCGATCACCAAACGCCAGTTATTTGGATCGTACTCGGGATTAAATAAACGGTATAACTCGTTTCGGGCCGTTTCAAACCAGTCGAACAAAACCGCGTAATGGATATGACGGCTTATATTGGTTTCACCGAATCGGGGCTGGATCAGGCAGATCTTCATGAATTTCACTCCATAATGTTTATACGATCAAAAATTGGCTCAACTCAAAATTTTATACAGGTCAGAAATTTTAATTTTCCGCAGTTTCCATTGTTTGATTTGTGAATCTGTCCGGTCTTTTAACGTCGGACCGGAAAATCAGTCAAGGAATCGGTCTTATTGTCCCCCATCGGGTAAATCTGGAAACGGTTATAAGATCGTTAAGCCGAATGAGTTCGGATTCTTTTGGGAAGAAACTCTTGACTTTATGATTATTATATATTAATATTAATAAAAGGCAATATTGTCATTTTAACAATAATACAGGTTAACCTCCAGCGCGGCTGGCCCGTTTCCCGACCGTTTTTTATTCGTTAAAAGGTCTTTTTTAACGCTGTCAGGAGTATTTCATGACTTATCCGGAAACATTGTCTCCGCAGGAACGCAAACGATACCGTCTTTACGCATACGCCGCGACTTGGTGCGGCTGTTTCGCCGAAGTTATGATGGAAAGCAGCGCCATATTAATCCTTTTTATGACACTTCTGGGAAGCAGTTCGACGATGAAAATGCTTTCAACAAGCATGAACGGAATTGTTTCGATGCTGTTGATGTTTTTTGCGGCAGGACTGGCGGACCGGTTCGGCGCGAAAAAGGCAATTTCTCTGGCCGTCTGCATCGAGTTTTCTTCCTGTCTGTTAATCGCGTCAGCGCCGTTTTGGGGCGCGCAATCGGCGACCTTTGTCGTTCTGGCCGGCTGTTTTATTTTTTGTATTTCCCGACCGATCTGGACCGCGTCCTGGTACGTTGTAATGGGTGATATTCTTCTTCCCTCCGAACGGGGATCCTTTTTGGGATTTATGCGTTTTTCCTATTATACGATAACGGGCGTTACGTTCGGTTTGATCGGCCTTTATATGGGCGAGCAGGCACCGATCTGGCTTCCGCAAAGCGTTATTGCGTTAACGGGAATTTTGGCGATCGGACGAAGTTATTTCATCAACAAGATCAAACTGGCACCGCATCAGGCTCAGAATTTTCAGATCCGCAAGGCACTTTCCGTCTCGCTTAAAAATGGCCGTCTGGTCGGATTTTCCATTTATGTATTCATGATGTATCTGGCGTTTGCGCCGGTTCTTCCGCTGGCAACGATCTATTTGAAAGATCAGCTCCATTACGGGGACAATGTCGTCCAAACATTGGCGACCGCGGGGATCGGAGGGAGTGTCTGCGGGTTTCTTCTTTACGGAATAATTTTAAAGCTGGTCGGAATGAGAGTTCTTCAGATTTTAACGCATGTCCTTTATATTTCCATTCCGCTCCTGCTGGCTGTTTGCGGCGCCAAAACGCCCGGACTGATCCTCTGTCTCGGCGTTCTGATCTTTCTCGGAAGTTTTGCCGTTGCCTGTTTCGGATGTATCGTCTCGCAGGAAACTCTGGCGCTCTCCAAGCCCGGAAATGTCGCGATGTCCACCGCTTTCTGTCAAACATACGTCATGATCGGAACCGCCGCCGGTCGACTCGGAATGTCCGTTATTTTGGGCAGCGGTCTTTTGAGTCTGACCTGGACCCGTTGGGGCGTTTCCTTCTGTCATTTTCAATCTCTCTTCTTTCTGTGCGCCGCAATCGCACTTTTCGGACTGGTGCTTATGCCCAGTCTGCCGAGTCTTGTTCCCGAAAATGACAACTGGTACAAACCTAAATGAATAATTTCTGTTTTAACGATATAAAAATTGGATAAAATAAAAATTTTAAAACCGGATCGGTCAAAATGACGGCAATAAAATTTATGACGGGTTATCAGGATAATGCCCTTTTTATTAAAACGATTTTGCAGAATGCGGACCGCCTTTCGGAGATCTATTTTCCCTGGGGAAGATTTACCAGCGGCCGGGGGGTATTGCGCACTCCCGATTCGATCCGAAGATCCCGCAATGAAAACACGGATTTGGCGCAAGTCGGTGATTCGGTTCAGACCCGGCTGGAAAATACGCTTGATCAGTTCATGAAAGCTGGACTCGACTTCAATCTTCTGCTCAATGGAAACTGTTACGGGAAAGAGAGTCTTGCCCGATCGTTTTACCAGGAGATCGGCGATTCGGTCGATGATCTCCGCGGACGATACCGACTCCGATCGGTGACGACCGCTTCCCCGGTGATCGCGAAATTTCTGCGCATGAATTTTCCCGATTTGGAAATTCGCGCGTCGGTCAACATGGAAATTGGTTCGATCGAAGGACTGGAATATGTCGCGGATCTTTTCGACGGCTTTTATCTGAAACGTGAATACAATCATGATCTCGCGAAGATCAAAAAGATCCGGAATTGGTGCGTTGGACACGGTAAGAAGCTTTATCTGTTGGCCAACAGCGGATGTCTGAATTTCTGTTCTCTTCGGACCTTTCATGACAATTTGGTGGCGCATCAGCATGAAATAACGCCGGAGGACAACGCTTTTGATTTTGCGGGGATCTGTCATGAGTATTTGGCGAAAGAGGAGAACCGCCGGAAAATTTTGGCGATTACCAATTTTATTCGTCCGGAAGATCTTGATCTTTACGCTCCTTATTTCGACGGTGTCAAACTGGCAACGCGGACAAACCGGAATCCGGCGTCCGTTTTAAACGCGTACTTGAACGGGCATTTTTCCGGTAACCTTCTTGATCTGACGGAACCGAGTCATTCAAGCGGGTTTTACCCAAACATTTTGGCCAACGATCGTTTTCCCGCGGGTTACGCCGAGATGCGCTTGAATTGCGATAAAGAATGCGATGACTGTTGTTACTGTCAGGACGTTTTAAATTCCGTTCTGCTGTCGATTGATGATCTGATGTTTGATATCGATCAAAAAGAGACTCCCGGATTAAATCAAAAGCGGGCAGGTGAACAGGAAAACGGCTCTTGCTGAAATAATCGTTCACGATGATTCAGAACAGACGCCGGAGACAATTCGAAAAAGATTTCAATAAGTTTAAATCTGCTTTCGAACAAACATTAAAATTATTGATTGAAATAAACTTCAAATAAACATTGATATGAATATTAAATACAACGGAGGAACTGATTCATGTTAACCAGTCAAATGGTCAAGGAAGCGGCAATAGCGGCGGGAGCGGATCTTTGCGGGATCGGCGACATGGCCCGATTCGAAGGCGCGCCGAAAGAAATGGATCCGCGTTATATCTTTCCGGAAGCGACCCGGGTTGTCGGAATGGTTTTTCGTATTCCGCGGGGCGTTCAGCGCGGCATTGAGGAAGGAACGCAGTTTTATCAGTATCCGTCGATGGCTTATGGAGGAATCAACGAGATCTATGCCCCGGCGGTTCTTTATCATGTCGGTCGTCTGATTGAGGATTACGGATATGAGGCGGCTGTTTACCGGAATACGGGAGCGCGCGGCTGTGTTTCGGACATGGACGGCTCACCGGGAAACACGCTTTCTCCGGAAGAGCAGATCGGCGCGTACGAGCAGGAAAAGAACAAAACGTCTCATCATCGGACGGTTCAATACACCCGGGCGGCGCGATCCGGTCAGGTTCCGCCGGATCTTCAGTTTCATTTCCGATTGGCCGGCGTTGCTTGCGGACTGGGTGAGATCGGCTGGAGTAAAATGTTTCTTTCGCCGCAGTTCGGACCGCTGGAGCGGCTGGCGTTTCTTTTTACCGATGCCCCGCTTGAACCGGATCCGATGTATTCCGGGCCGCCGTTATGTCGTAAATGTATGGCCTGTGTTCGGCAGTGTCCCGGCGGGTGCATCAGTAAAACGGAGAGCATAAAAGTGGATCTCGGCGGGAAAATTTGTGAATGGGGAAAAATTGACGAATGGAAATGTTATGCGTTTTATACACATGGCGGACGCTATTATAACCCATTTGTTCCGAAAAAAGTTTGGGAGGAGAACGAAAACGGGGACTTGAATGTTCTTGAAGGGAAAGCGCCTGCCAATGAAGACGAGATCATGAAAGTTTACGGAGCGCTTGAAAAATATTTTCCGTCCTGGGTCGGTTACAATATGGCCAAATGCGGGGGGTGTATCCGGGCTTGCGTCAGCGCCTTGGAAAAAAAGGGCGGATGCATGGAACAGCGGTTTCATCGGCCTCTTCGCCGAACCGGCAAAGAATGGAAAATGGACAGATAACAAGGAGACATTCATTCGATGATCAACGCACAAATTATCAAAGAGAAAGCGCGCGAATTCGGAGCGGATCAGGTCGGTATCGGCTCAATAGATCTTTATGAGGGAACGGATCCCCGGCGCGATCCCCGCCTTATTCTGCCCGGCGCCGCTTGTGTTATTGCCTGCGCTTTTCGTGTTCCCCGGGCGTTATACCGGGTTATGAAGGATAAAACACAGTTTTTTAATTATACCCAGCTTGGCGTTAAATTTATTGACGAACAGCTGGCCGAGATCTTTCTGCTGAAAATGGCGGGACTGATCGAAAATGAAGGTTACGACGCCTGTGTTCAGCGCAACATTTCCAATTTGCGCGTCAAGGGAGACGGGACAACGAATCCGGAAGTGATCGATACTTATGAACTGGCCAACGCTGAAGCAGTGGCGCCCGGAAAGCCGGTTCCCGACATAATTATGGATTTCAATCAGACAGCGCGGATCTGCGGACTCGGATCCGCCGGAATGTCCGGAAATTTAATCGTTCCGAAGCTGGGCCCCTTTGTTCGAATGGTCTGCGTTGTTACCGACGCGCCTTTGGAATGCGATCCGCCGTTTAAAGGATCTCTTTGCGACCGATGCGGTGAATGCGTTAAGGCCTGTCCCGGACACGCAGTCAGCGAAAACGGAACGGACTCCTGGCAGTGTTCTGTTTATTATCGCGGCGCGCATGAGTCGAATCCGTTCATGACCGGCGATTTTCTGGCGGATGATCCTGATCGGGAGTCCGTTCTCAAAGGAACAAAACGTTTTGACCGGACCGCGGCGCGGGAGATCTTTCCGAAACTTGATTTTCTTCCCAGTCACGCAACCGGATATGCCCCCTGTCTTTGCGGAAAATCCTGCGACGAGCGATGTTTTCAGCATTTGAAAGAACTGGGCCTGCTGAACTGAAAGGTAAGGTTGAAAAATCCTTTTGAAAATTGACGTTTTAACGTTCAGCGTTTGATATTGAAGACCGGATGTTATTCTGACGTTAAGTCAGGAAAACAAAGATCCGTTGGAGCTGAATTCGAGACAGGTTTTTTCGAGTCGGGAGGCATTACTCAGCGGTTGGATCCGGCTCGAAAAAGAAATGAACGGATTTTATACCGCACTTATATTTATTTTCCGTTTGACAACATGAATCAGTTGTTCTTTTAACGTTGGAACAAAAAATATATAATAAAAATCGGTGTATAAAGGACACGGTATTGGATATGAAATATTTAAAGCAGAAATTAAAGGAGCGGCTTGATCAGGACGGTGTTGATCTTGTTCGTTTCGGCGAAGCGGCCCGCTTTCGGGATCCGGCGGTCAAAAAACTTTTTCCGAACGCTAAAACCGTTATCGGAATAGCGGTCCGTCAGCTTCGGGGGGCGCGGCGGGGCATTGAGGAAGGTTCGACGTATTATCAATACACGACCTGCGCTGTTGAGACGTTGGAAGAGATCATACTTCCAATGGCGCTGATACGGGCCTGTTCCGTTTTGGAGGAGGCGGGCTTTGAAGTGCTTCCGCAGCGGCGCAATCAGAACGTCATGTCGGAGTTGGGGAGTACGAATCCGGAAGTTGATTCGCGAGAGATCTATCGGGGACGGACGGCGGAGACGCAGCTCGATTTTGAAACCTGCGCCGTTGATGCGGGACTTGGTGAACTCGGTTTGTCCGGGTCGCTCCTGACGGATCAGTTTGGACCGTTTCAGCGAATCGCCTTTCTGATCACCGACGCCGAATTCGAACCGGATCCGATTGTCGTGCCCCATCTTTGTGACCGGTGCGGAAAATGCGTTGCCGGATGTCCCGGTCAGGCGATCAGTCCAAAAGGAATTGTCAACCGCTGGCAATGCGCCGCTTATTATATCGGAGCCAACCGAAAAAAGAATCCGTTCATGCCTCCGGACACTTTCGCTCATGATCCTGACCGAATGGCCGTTATTTCCGGACAGACGGATCTTTCGCCGGAGCGGGCCCGGGATATTATTGATCAAATTATTTTTTATCCGCCGGCCAAACATTCTTACTGGACAAGTATTTGCGGCCGCGCCTGCGATACCGAATGCTATATTCATCTCGAAGAGGAGGGAAAACTTGTCAAAACGTTCGTTTCTCCTTTCCGGAAAAGACCCGTTTGGGAACTTTCACTTGATGATGAAGATCAATCGGTTGATCGGGATTTTCTTGAACGATAAAAGAACAAGCGACTGATCAGGTTAGACAGGGGAAATTTCAAAAAATTTATACGTATTGACGGCAATGAATACTTGAGTTTTAAGAAAAGGAGCGTTCACGATTCGATGACGACAAAAATATATGTTCCCGGTCAAACGATTGATTTGATTCACAAGGACGGATCCGCGCCGAAGGAACCGGGTTCGGTCCGGCTGGAATGCGATGGGCGCCGGTTATATTTTTACGCGGATCTGATCGATTCAGAGGTACACAACAGCGCCGAGCGCAATAACGTTAAAACATGGCTGACCGGCGATGTGATCGAACTGTTTTTTCAGCCGAAGGGCCGGGATGATTATTATGAGTTTCATGTGACCCCCAACGGCAAGACGCTTCAGCTTCATATGCCGCATTACACGATGGCGTTCATAACGCCGCCGGGGGCGAAAGCGGAGGAGACGCCGTCCGTTTCCGCGCCGGGAGAAAACACGCGAAAGCGGCCTTCTTTTGAGGATCTTGTTTTTGAGTCGGGGTTTCAAGCTTCAGCGGAATTGACCGTCAACGGCTGGCGGGCCAAAATGATGATCCCGCTGGACGCATTGGATAACGCGGTATTTTGGGGCGGAAGAACAGCGTCCGCGCGGCATAATCATCATCGCGCCTGGCCGAAACCGGAAGTCAGTGTTTCAACCGTTTTTCCGGGATCCGTTCATCAGCCGGATCTTTGGCACGTGATCGGCTGATCCTCATGAACCGGTCTTCTTCCGGTGTCGAAACCGGAAGTCAGTGTTTCAACCGTTTTTCCGGGATCCGTTCATCAGCCGGA
>CAZZEF010000093.1:0-16143 GCA_964652875.1 uncultured Planctomycetaceae bacterium | reverse complement strand
GTCAGTTCGCCGGAAGAGAAGGAGCCCGCGTAAGTACTCGTAATGACTGATCCTGTTCCCGCGTTATAAATAACTCCGTCCAGAGCGGTATTTCCGTAAATTTGGGAATCGGTGATGGTCATGGATCCCGTGTTTCGAATGGCTCCGCCGTAAGTACCGTCATTGGCGGTGATGACGCAGTCTGTGATCTTGACAACACCAACGCTATTGATTGCGGCGCCGCCGATATCCGTTCCTTCGGAGATATTGATCTTTCCATTCATAATGGTCAAACCGATCAGTTCAACGGAAGGCACGTATTCGTTGGTGGTGGTCATGATATTAATTGCGCGACTCAAATGCTGGGCATCAATGACAATACCTCCGCCGTTAGCCGAAGTACCGTCGATCGTAATAATGATGTTGACATCCTGTTTATAAGAGAACGTCAGTTCTCCGAGCATGAGATTGAATTCAGGGTTCTCTTCGGTAATGGCCGTTTTATCGATTTTAATAACGATGTTATTGCTTTCGATGGCGGAGGCGTTTCCGGAGACCGCTTGATTAATCGCTTCCCGAAGCGAAGTTTCATTATCGCTGACGGCGGTTGTGTAGACGGATTCTTTGTCATTGTAAGTAATGGCGGTTCCGTCGATCAGTTTGTATTTTATATTGTTATTGCTCCAAATACCGTTTCCTTCCCAGGTCAGCGTTGTGTTTTTGGTTAGTTCAACAGCGGTTCCGTCGAGGAGATAAACAGTCGCGGTTTGGGTTGGGTCAGCCTTGACGATCACTTGGAGTTTGGCATCGGCATCGGTATTGGTAAGTTCTTTGTAAGTATCAATATAATTGTATTCAGTGTAACTGCTGTTCTTGTCAAAGATGAAAAATCCGTTCAGATCGACGAAGTCCTGAATGGTGGTAACATAGAGATCGGATCCATTAAGGATCTGTTTCTCATCATCGATTCCGTTAATGAACTTGACATTTTGGCAGGAATAATTGGCGCCGTTTGCGACGGAGAAAACCTGATCGACGGACGAAGGATAATAAACGTAAATGGTGAAGTCGACTTTATCATAACCGATGATGTCGGTTCCTTTGTTGCAGGCATCCAGATACTGTTTAAGAGTTTCCTCCGGAATGATATTTCCGCTCTTGTCCACTTTATTGCCGTTAGCGTCAATAAAATACCGTCCTTCAAAGGTGACATTTTTAACGATATTGAGTTTTTCAAAAATACCGTCATGATCTTGAAGGAGGACCGCTTCATGATTGGAGGCGGGATCATAATCTTTCTTGGCATCGTACTCGTCCAGAAGATCTTTGAGCGCGTAATCAAAGTTAACGGTAATGGATCCGTCGGCGTTGGTTTCCATAAAGGTGTCGGTATCGACGATGGAGTAGATCTTGCCGCCATCAGTGCTTGGATAAAGAACCGTATTGCTGGAGTAGCTGTTTGTCATGCTCAATTCAGTATAATACTGATTGACGATGAAATTGGCGTCACCCTTAACACAGAGGAAGTTTTGAGTGTCTTTCGCATATTGGAACTCGGCACTAGTTGTATTGTCGACAAAGATCATTCCGTCCTGCAGATCGTTGACGGCAGTTGTTTTTGAGGAAGTACAGGTATAAGAAGAACCGGAAAGAACGGCTCCACTTTTACTGGAGATCGCGGTTACAGGAACATCGCTTACGATACGGTAATAAATTGATCCATTGGTGTTGGTCCAGACATTGCCCCAATTCCAGAAGAGATCAAAATCTTCGCCGTAATTATTATTGACTTCATCGAAAACAACATCGACGTTTTCCCAAAGGCCGGTTCCGAGATTGAGCTGCTGGAGACAGCCGGGAGTACCGTAAACCGTGGAAGCGGCCAGACGGATCCAGAGTTCGTCATTACCGGAAATATTGTCGAGATTCAGATAATTTTCGGAGCCTTCCGGACCACTGACCAGGAAGCAACCGTTTTCAACTTTACTGAACGAACCATTATTGAACCAGAGTTCGTCCCAAGAGTTACTGATCTGATCGACAACGGTTCCGGCGCTAATGTTGACTTCGGCTGTTTTATGGCTGAAATAGATATTATAAACGCCCCGGTCGACCTGTGCGGCACTGAAACTGAATCTTGTGTTATTGGACAGAGTAATCTTTTCGGTATTGTAATAGAACGATCCGTTGTTAAAGGTAATTTTTGTTTTAGCGTCGAGCTGCCGACAGGTACCGCCGGCCATTTGAACGATCGTGTTTTCATACAGATAAAAAGCGTCTCCGTTATTAACGGCGATAACGGCATTGGTGTTCGGGTCCATATAATAATTACCGTCGGCGGCCAGATAGAATTTACCGTTTTCAATACTGTAATTAATCCCGTTGATGACAACGCGGTTGGCCTGACATTCAATTTGGACGCTCTGTTCCAAAATGGCTTCGCGCAGTGAGGTTTTTCCATCGTAAGCGTTGACGATATCTTCAAGTGTATCGACGACATTGGACTGTTTTTCGATAATACTGATCACGTCGGTATTATATTGATTGTCATCGACCGAAGTTTCGTACGAGGAGGAGTCCGGATTCAGGGACATTGAAAATTTGTATTCGCCGGGATCAAGATTACCGAGATCAATGTTTTCAATAATGACATAGCTTCCGGTCCCGTTTTTGCCGATATTTGGTGAAGTGAGCTTTGTATCGCCTGCGGAATAAAGATAAAGATCGGGAGTGTATTTGAACGTTGCCAAAAGGACGCAATTGCCGGCAGCATTGACATAATAAATATCTTGGCCTTGGCTTGCTCCGTAAGCGATTGTTCCGAGAGAGCCTTTTTCGGCATTGGAATAAAGGGTGCCGAATTTATCGCTTGTAATCGTCAGTTCGGAGCCTGCGTAAGAAAACTTGCCGCTGGTACATTCAACAGTGAACAGATTGGTGGTGACAGGAGTCCCTCCATCGGCGGTGTATTCCATTTCGATTGTCGCGGAGAAGCCGGTATTGGTGATTCCGGGAAGAACCGCCAGTTCACCGACGAACGCGGCGTCGAGTTTGAGATTGTCGACTTCGCTGATTTTTCCGTTGGTTCCTCCGGAGAGAACAAGAGGGGCGTCCCAATTTTTCAATTCGTTATTTTTATGAAGGACATCAATGTCCAGACTGATATTTCCCATGTCGTTCACGAAATGAACATTATTGGTCAGACATATATAATTGGAATCGCCGTTATCCGCCGTGTCATCCCAATTGGAAAAGAGCAGATCAGACGATTGGATCGAACTGTCGTAAACGACATAGATCTCGTAGTCGAGATTAACGTTTTCATCCGCATTTCCGAGGAGGTAAGCGTCCAGTACGGTTTGCGAAATGATATTGCCGTTTTTATCATAAAAGATCGAAGCGTCGTCATTGGCGAAGTACCGGCCTTCAATAGAGATATCGTTCTTTAACGTAATTTGATCAGGATGATCGGGGACATTGATTGTAAGGTAAACAGCTTCATGATTATCCGTATCATCATAAAGCTCTTTGTAATTATACCCGTCCAGTTCATCGCGCAAGTTATTGCTGAAATAGATCGTATTGCCCAAGGTAACCGACTGATAAATAATATTGCCGGTTTTGATCGTGAGTATGGAATTGGAAGCGGTTTTGTGAACGGTCAGAAACGCGGTGAAAACTTCTTCGTCAGTGCTTTCGTAGACAACCGGATCATTTGTTCCGACCGTACTTTTAATATAAAATTCACTTTGAACATCGTTCCAGACAAGGACGGTACCGCTGGCCGTTTTGATCTCAAGACCATCGGTCAGTGTCAATTCTGTTTCTTTGACCTCGGTAAAGAATCCGTTCGTTGTTTCCGTTCCCGCGGGAAGAATATAATAATTGTCGCTGTTGTCAACCCAAACATTTCCATAGAACCAGGTCATCTCCGTATCGGCGTCAAGAATGATCTCTTCGGCAAGAGAAGTATTCGAATTGAACCGGGAAACTGTTTCTCCGCTTTTAACCGTAATGGAGTGATTGATATTGTCAAGATCTTTCAGATCGACATAATCGCCGGTACTGTTGATTTTAACAAACTGTCCTGTTTCATGGAGGATATATTTGTCATTGGCTTGATCGTAAACGATGGAGATGTTTTTATAATAATCTTTTTGCGCGCCGTAATCGTTGTAAATGGCATCGACCGCGGTTCCGGGCTCAAAGACATGTTCGGTGAACCGTTCCGTCGCGTAAGTGTAATATCCCTTGCCTTTTTGTTTAGCGGTCCCGTATTTGAAAGTACTGTATTGGGAAGTGGAGGCGAAGATACGGGTATTTTCAGTCAGATAGATCGTCGTATAGGTTCCGAGCGCATCAAGGGTCTGCTGATTGACGGAAGCGTTGTCAATGGTGAACGATCCGTTGCTGTTGAAGACGAGATCGATACGTCCGCTTTCACTGCTGCTGAAGATCTGAACTTTTGTCCGATCCGGTCCGACTTCAACAACGGTTCCTTCGGCGAGATAATAGGTAGCCGAGGGAGTAAGTTCAGTTCGGACTCCCTCCGCGTCTTCATAATAATGGCCTGATTCATAAGACCAAAACGCGTCGTCGATCACATAATAGATCTCGCCGTCGATCTGGATCTCATTTCCATCGGCCAGATATTCCTTGCTGTAGGTGACCCCGGTATTTTCCATTGCTTCGCGCAAGGTAATTTCGGTATCGTAAATATTATACTCATCGCTCAAGGTGGTAACAACGACAGAAGGAGTCTGAACGATTTTGAACAGAGCGCTGCTGATATTATTGTTTTCTTCGATCTCTTGATGGGTATTATTGGGATCAAGATTGAGTTCGACAATGTAATCGCCGGCCGATTTAGTACCGATGGTGAGATCTTCGACAACGACCATTCCGTTGGACAGATAGGCGATTTTTCCGATTTTTTCACCATTGCACCAAATATAATCCGATTGACCGATTGTAAGACTGTTACCGGATCCGACCTGAACATCGTTGTCGAAATAGTCCGCACCGCCACTAAGTGAAAGAGACGAGTCCGCTCCGGCGTATTGACCGCTGATAGTGATATCAAAGAATTTTATATCCGAGGTATTGTCATGAGTCCCGTTAACGCCGTAATTTCTTAAATAAAGCGAGGCGACGAAAAGTGCGGTTCCGGTGGTTGCTCCGCAGTTCATAAAGGCGAACGAAACATACAGGTCTTCCTGATCGTTGGTGGTGACGAATTCTTCAGCGATTGATTGGTCGTTAAAGTTTATTTTGGTCTGATCATCGACACCGTAAGCAATACCGGCGCGGTCATTCGGTGTTTTGGACACGATCACGGAGTATTCCCAATTCATTGCCGCGCTGTCGTAAGTATTGACAGTAGGTGAATATCCGGTAAAATCGGCTTGGTCGATTAATTCGTAAGCTCCGGCGTCAAGGGTTGCTCCGGTGACGCGATCATAGCCGACCAGATCGGTTGACACTGTCAGAGCGGTATGGAAATTTTCTCCCTGACTGATCATGCCTTCTTCAGCCCATACCGGATTGGCCAAATTCATTGAAATGTTACTTCGTCCGTTGGATGTTTCCTGGGTTCCCGTACTGCCGATATTTTGGGCGGCGGAAGATCCCAGAAGACGGAGATTCCAGTCTTTCCAAAGATCGATGTTCCAGGAGTCCAGAGTGGCGGCGAAACTGTAATCGCCGTCACGGTCGGTCTGTTCATAATTTGAACGGATCAAAAATCCGGGATCTTGTAAAGCGTCATAAGTACCGTATACGTTGTTTCCACTGCCTAAATTTTCGATAGCTTTTCCGTAATTGAAACCGTAATTTTGGCCGTTTTCATCGTCGTTAATGGATGCGCTTCCGATCAAGCTGTAATAAACCAAAGTACTTAAAGTACTTGATGTCATATCGGAAAAGTCATGTATAAGATCACCGATGGTGAAGGCGTCTTTTTCGGTAAAGATATCAACACCGACATTGGAATAGTTTTGGGCAATGATGGAATTGGCAACGCGGAGTCGGCCGTAATTTTCGATGCCGCCGCCAGACCATCCGGTCGCGTTTCCGGTGATGGTGGAGCTGTAAATATACGTTTCGCCGAAGAAGTCGTTGTAAATACCGCCGCCGACGCTGCCGCTGTTGGCGCTGTAATTATAGCTCGCGATATTACCGGAAATTTCACTGTTGATGATCACCAGTTTTCCGTAATAATCGTTCATATTATACTGGCTTCCGGTCGCGGTAGGATATTTGATATTGTAATAACCGGCCGTGTTGTAAATACCGCCGCCCGCTTTGAGCGCTTCATTTCCGGCGATGATCGAATCAACAATGGTCAGCCAGCCGCAGTCATTGTAAATACCGCCGCCGTACTGATTTTCCGAATCCGCGCTGATTTCGACCCGGCTCTTTCCTTCGGTGGCGACACCGCCGGTAATGATCAGGCCTTTAATCGTCGCGGAAATATTTTCAATATGCAGAACGCGAATATTGGCTTGTCCGATTGTCGGAATTCCGTCTTCGCTTAGTGTCAAAGGACGGGCATCAATGGTGATGTTGGAGCCGGTGGCCCAAGTGAGGTGATCAGTAGACGCCGATTTTAAGGAGTTGTCTCTGGCGCCGTTTTCGAAGTTCCAAAAATATTGAGCGTCGATCGTGGTCGGCTTGTCCGACAGAGAATAATTAAGGGCCAGTTCGCCGTAATCTTTAATTGAATCGAGATACCGCTGATAATCTTCTTCCGATTCAAAAGTTACGAAATCCTTTTTATTGTCAACACAGTAAATATTACCGGAATTGAGGTAGATTATTCCCCCTTCCAGTTCACTGGAAAAAACGATTTTCGAAGAGATGTACTGGCCGTTTTCGAGCCGCCGTCCGATATAGGAGAGCGCTTCGCGCAGTGAGATCTGGTTGTCGACGGAAACGGTATCGTTCAGGGAGGTAACGACGATGGCGTTGTTGTATTCACTCGCTTCGGTAACGACCTTGCTGGTGAGATCTTCAGAAACGGTCAGGTTGTAATAACCGAGACTTCCGTAAGTGGAGAAACCGCCGGTGAGCGCGTTGCCTTCACCGATTCCCGAAACTCTGATATAATAGGTGGTGTTCGCATCCAGATCGTTGGTCGTAAAATGGACGAACGAACTGTTTAAAGGATCGAATGTTTTCAGTACGGTTCCGTCAGAAAGGAGGAATTCAACCTGAATGTTCAGGTTGGTCATCCACCAGTCGTAGGCGTCATAATACTGTGATTGAAAATCAGTGGAGTTAACATTATAACTTCCCCAGTTGTCATATTGATTCCATCGGAGATCGGCACCGAGTCCGGCAACGTTAATGACGTATTTTCCGCCTTCGGCACCTGTGGTGAAACTGAAGACGTCGTAATCACGATATTGATTTACTTCTGCGGCCTCATGAATACCGATGACACCGGAAAAAGTGTAAGTAACCTGTGAGCTGCTGTAACCGGCGGAATCTTTCGGTTTGTATTCGGCGCCCTGCCCTGAATAGAGCGCGGAAAGAGCATCGTATTTTTTATCGACATCAATGATATAATCTTCAAGCCGGACGGCCGTTTTAATATCGTCGCCCGCTTCGTCTTCGCGAAAACCGAGAATACCGCCAAGGATCTTTAATTCGTCTTTTCGCGACGTGCTTGATCCGATGTATTCGCCGTATGACCATTGGGTGTATTGATTGGCAACACTGTTGGGGATACCCATGATTGGGCCCCATTTACCGCTTCCAGTATAGGAATCGGTATTCCACCAGCCATCATTGGTAATGATTTTTCTGCCCGCGCCATAAGAAGCCAACTCGCCTCCGTATTTGGTAAAGGAGGTTTTATAGGTTTCTGTTTCAGTAAAGGTTGGTCCAATAAAGCTTCGACCTGTACCGTCAATAGTCAAGTTGTTAGGGTCGGATTGTCTCAAGCTTGCCAATTGAACGACAGTGGTCAGAGTACTTCCGATCTGGACACTGTAATTCGCAGCGATTCCGGCATTAGTGGTTACATTGACATCAAAGGGAGCGAAATCTTCCGCAACCCGTTGCCAGATCTCTTGGATATATTGCGCTTCCTGAAAACTGACGGATGCGCTGTAAGAGTCGATACCCATCGTTGAAAAATCAAGATAAATGACGTTGGACGCGTTTTTATTACTTTCCAGCAATAAGGTGTCTTCTACCGCCGCGGGCGCGATTTTGGAATTGTAATTATTCAGGAAGGTAAATCCGGAAAAGGCCATATTTAAGAGAAGCGGTGCTGTATAATCAATGGGGTCCGTGGAATATCTCTTATAACCGTAACTGATACCGGTTCCGTCGATACCGCCGTAATATCCCGCGTTTCCGTAGGAAGCAACAAATGCCGCATCGTTATAAGAATCCTTGCCCTTGAACTGTGTTGTTTTAAAAAGATATTTTATCTCACAGTTGTCTTTTAGCGTAGCTTTTGTATAATTTCCATTCGCATCCATATTTCCGCCCGCATCGAGCCACATACGAAACTGCAGCGTGTCGGGATTATTGGTTTCGCTCAGGTTTCTCAGCTGGGTTGCCGTATCTGTACCTCCGTTCATATAATAATACCAACACGGTTCTTCAGCAAAAGTATAACATTGGAGGGAAGAGTTATAATCGATAAAATACCAGACATTGGCTTCAATGCCGATATTCGGTTCGGAATTGGCGAATTTTACCGCGATATAGCGATCATCGCTGTAAAAGTCGCCCACCTGATTGACATTAGCGGTCAAAACTTCTTTAATAATCAAGGAGGTAGTATGAGTGCTTAACGCATTTTTCCCGTACAAATCATCCATTGCGGAGTTACTGGAACTAAGAGTCTGATGGATTGTATTGTCGTTTCCCAATACTGAATAAAGGGAATTATTGGCGTAAAGACCGTAATCGGTCAGTCCGTCTTTATTATTCAAAAGAACGTAGGTCAGATCGACCGCAACGGCGGAACCGGCATCCAAGGCAACGGCAACCGCGCCCATATCGCCGGCAACCGTTTTTTTCATAGAGACATGGTCCATGACCGCGTCGATATTTGTCTCTTGAAAGATTCCGCCGCCGTTTTCATTATTTTTATAGACCCAAGCACCGTTTTGCGAAGCCCAGCGTTCATTAATTTCTTCGAAATCACCACTGAAGAACCAGTTGACGATTTCATCCGGCTTTCCGTAATAGGAACTGTTGCTGAAATTCGCTTTAATGTAGTCACAGATCTCGTTGGCGTTGTTAAAGCCCGCCTGTTCGCCCCAGCCGGAAGCCCAGATCAGTTCCGCGGCTGTTTCCATGTACGAAGTGGTCGTAATGGAATACATGGATCTACCATTTAACTGATTGGCAGTATTTGAATACCAATGGTTTGAATTATTAGAAAGCATTCCACCTTTGGATTCATTATAAAGTCCGTTTTCCTGTTCACGGACGATACTGCCGTTATCTGTTCCATCTTCAGCATTTTTTAGTTCCTTGATTTTTTCGTCAAGATATTTGGATTGAGTACCGCGGCCAGCTAGCTCAATTGCGTTGGCGTCGACTTTGGTTCCATTTTCGGAAGTGCTTACGGAAACGGCGGAAGAGGAATAAGAAGTCGCCATGGTCGTCGTGGCGGCTGATTCGGAGACGGTATAGATCTCATCGTCAACGGCGGCCGGATTCACAGAGAGAAGCTCCCGGTTTTCAAGGCTTTCAAATTTAAGCGCCCGACCGTTCAGCCAGGAGCGGTGCTCCTTCTTGTTTTGCAATGACTTCATGTCCTTGAGCAAATTGCTTCCGCCGCGGCGCGATTTCTTGACACGATCACTCAAACGATTGAAAAAACCCATGTTAATCTCCCAAATCTCTTTCAGGAATTCCCGAGATCTTTTTCCGGCTTAACCGGCCATTAAATATTTATAATACCAAAAGCTGCGGCGTTCCTGTTGAAAGTCCGCCGGTAAAATATATTTCCTGTTCCAAAATTCTTCCGCCAATTTAAAAATAAACCGCTTGAAGATCTTTTTCGAAATACATATTATTTCCCATTAAGTATCAGACCGCAAAAAATGCTGTTATTATTGTTTTAATATACAATATAAAAATCGTAAATCATACAATAAAAAGGACTATAAAATCCCCTTGCCCGGTACTTATACGTTCTATTAGAGTACCATGTTTCAAAAAAAGTTGCAAGAAAAAAAAGAGATTTTTAAGAATTTTGGATAAAGTTTACACAAATAATACCGATTCTGTCAGATATTCGTAGCCAACTTCTGACAGCTTCCCCTAATTTCTCTAACTTTTTACAAATATTATCCAGTTTAATATTTTGTGTTCGATTTCCAGTCGTAAAAACATTCCAAAAATTTTTACTTGTAAACGCAACGAGACAGAGAAAATTTGATTTTCCCGATACAGTTCCGTGTTGGTAACCTGAAAATATACCGGTTCCATGATGAATTTTCCGTTATAACGTCAAAAGAACCGCCGATGTACGAAGTCAATCGGCGGAAATAATGGAAAATTTAAAATGAGAGCGGTATAAATACTCTTTGGATTAATTATAATGTTGCCTGAAAAGCGGTTTTGTTGCAAAAAATCGTTAAAAAGAGATAATTTCATTTTCGTGTAAAAACCGAAAAACTCCCAGTACGTCAAGACGGTTGGGAGTTTTTCCAAGGGGGCCTTTGACCGGAAGCGATTACTCCAGTTTGGGCGCGACCGATTCACCGGCCCGTTGAGCGGCGATATCGTCATAACTTCCGTAAAAGTCGCAGTTATTATCCATCCAGATCAAAAAACGGTACATTTCCCCGTCGGTCAGTTTGACGCCGTAATGATCCGATTTCAGAAGCTGATAAAGAGGGCTTCGGGCCGCTCCGAATTTGTTCGGAACTGTTCGCGGCTCGTCCCAAAGATAATGATTGTAATAGAAACAGAATTTTTTAAGATTGTTGAAGGCATTGGAGAAATGCGCGTCTTTGGGATTGTCCGATAGATCAATCGCTTTGGGATCGTTCGACTTCGCGTGACATTCAACGCATTTGGCGTCCAAAACAGGTTGAATGAGCCGAACGAAATTTACGGGAAAGGTTCCATCGGGATCACGTTCGATTTTACTGGGGGTTCGGCGCATTGCTTGGGGATAACCGGGACGGGGGGGAGTTGCGGTCAGCCGCTGCTCATGACAGCCTTGACAGGTCAGATCGGCGCCCGGATGAACGTAAGTGTCCGAACGCATCGACTGGACCGCCCGGCCCTCTTTGTCGAGTGCCTGAAAATAGACGGGAATATTAACGGGCAGTTCAAAATAGGCGCTTCCGTCCTCTTCGACCGGTACGGTTCCCAAAATACGGCGGGCATTTTTCTGATCACCGTATCCGATCCGCGGTACATCTCCGTAAGGGGTTGTTTTCGGCAAGACCTGAACGATCCGCAGGCGTTCGATTTTTACCCCTTTCGGCATCGGTTCGGTCGAGTCGTAAACATTAACGACCCCGACCTTTGCGGTTTTGGGGATCTTGTCGGGATCGATCGGCTTAAATGTTTCTCCCGCAGGGAGCGGACGTCCGGTCAGGGCGCGCTGCGGAACGATCGGCTCAAGATCCCGGACCCGGATCGGCATCGCGTCCCGACAGGAGATAAAACGATCCCGGTAAAGAAGAACATGATTGCCGAACGCGTCCAAAAGATAGATCCCGTAACGGTTTTCTGTCCCGTGCCCTTTGCGTCCAAAGGGATCGAAAACGCAAAGATAAAAATATTCCGAAAGAGGATAACAGGTCGCGTATTGCGCCGGTTCCTCAAAATTGAGTGACAGTTCCGACTCAGGAAAGAGCTGATTGGGAGTAATGCGTCGGACCGTACTCATTAAATAATCGTCGGGTACTTGCGGATCAATCAAAAGGAGTGAGCCGTAGGTCTCCCCGTGATGCCCGGCGGCGGTCGCGGTCATTTTACGCGAGTTGGGAACAGGACGAAGGTCCATTTCCATAATCGGGGTTCGGGCCTTTTGTTCATGATAATTTCCCTGTAATGCTCGGGGATCATGTCCGTCCGGGGCGGTGATCCAGGGATGATGGGCGTTATTGGCTCCGCGGTCGACATAATCCCAACGTGTATAAACGATCATGCCGTTTGGATCGACGACCGGGGCGAATTCGTTCGTTTCATGCCAGGAAAGAGGAATGATATCGGATCCGTCGGCGTTCATGGAATGCAGCGTATAAGTCGGAACGATCCGGGGATGACATCGACCGTATCCGCCGCGCCGTTCGGAGATGAAGGCGATTCGTCCGTTCGGGAGCGGGCAGGGGTCGAAATCGTTGAAAGCGCCGTCGGTGATCTGACGCAAAGCGGAGATCCGCAGATCGTTCGGATCGAATTTCGACTTGAAAATATGATAACAGTTGTCTTTGGTCCAAGTGAAGTTATGCCGTGTACTTTCCGTATTGACAGCGGCAAAGACGATTTCGCGGGTATCGGCGGAAAGTTCCGGGGCGAGAAAAGCCCAGTTCCGGTCAAGTTCTTTTCCTTTGACTCTTCCGGCTTCCACTTTTTGATCTGTCAACAGATCGACCGCTTCCGGATGATCGGAAAAAGCGTTTTTCAAGACGAAAAGACCGCCCCCGGGCAAGGCGTTGAACCCGAAATACTGGTCGCACATATGGTTGCCTTTGGTTTCAGCGGAAAGGCAGTTGTGTCTTTTAATGAAAAGAAGATCCTTAAAATCGAGAAGAGGATTTTTAAAGGCGGTTCGTTTACGCAGCGCAACGGCTTCGATAAAGATCTTTTGTCGGACCGATTGATCCTTGAGATCGACCGCGTCCGCTTTTTGCTTGAGTTTGGCCAGATCAGACCGTTCCGCGGTCAGATCCAAATCCGGGTCCAGCTGGGAAAGGTGTTCGATCAATGGCTCGATTCGGCGCAGAACAATGTCCAACGGGTCGCGGTCCGCCCGAACGCCTTGAGGAAGCGGACGGACGGTCGAAGCCTTGAAAATGGTACTCGCCGGATGCAATGCTTGAGAAGCCGCTTCCGGATCGGTTCCTTTTTCGATCTGTTTTTCAAGAAAATACCATTCGACTTCGTGTTCGTCGTAACGGTTGACCGGCAGTCCCTCCTTATTCAAAAGGACCGGATCCGAAGGAATGATTTCCGGCTTGTCCCCCGAATAATCGAATCGTGCGTTCACAAAATCGACATGATCGTTATAATATTGATCGACCGGTAAAATGATGATCATCAGTTTCCGGATCCCGTCGAGATCCAGTTCGATCGGCCGGGCCGGTTCCAGTCCGCGTATAATTTCACTTTTCCAAAGAATTTTTTCATCACCGAAGGCAGTGATTTGTACTGTTCCGGGCTTACCCCCTTCATCATCGATTCCGATCAGGGCGCGGAATTTCGCTTTTTGTCCCGACAATTTAACACAAATGCTTGCCAGTGCGTGTGTTCCAACACCGTTTGAATAGGAAGTTCCCGCGATTTTAAGAGGAGCGCCGCCAACGGCGAGATTCGCCCGGGCTGTTTGCCAGCCGCAGGATGTTCGGTCAATTTGAAGCTGATCCAACCGGATCTGTTCTGCTGCGGAAACCGTTGGGCCGGACGAAATACAGATCGACCCGAAGATCAGAATTGACACATAATAAAATAAGAACGTAAATCTTCTCATGACATTTTCTCCCGCGCCGCGCAAAACGGAAGATCTGTTTTATACTGATCTTATTTTTAATTTTCCGTCATTTTCATCAATTGATTACGTGAATCGGCTGTTCTTTTGACGTTATAACGGAAATTTCATTATGGAATCGGTATATCTTCCGAATTAGTTTCGCAATCGGCAATTATTGGATTGAATCAAAATTCAAATTTTTCCTTGAAAGTGACGGAAGAAATTGTACCTGAAAAATCGTGTCCTGTAAAGAGTTTCCAATTCTTATTTATGTTTTTCCGTTTTAGTCGAAATTTTCTGATCCCCAATATTCAAAAGAAGCGGTTGCCCGACCGGCGGTTCCTTTGTATTTTTTACCGAACTGCATGGAGGAACGTCCGATTTTGCGGAAACAGACGGTTCGCCATTGATCGCTTCGGGAACAATAACTCATCATTGCCGGATGTCCGGTCGTTATATTCAGTCCGAGTCCTTGTCCGCGGCAGATCCGGCCCATTGCGTTAAGAAAGGACGATCCGATGCCGATCCCCTGATAATCCGGCAAGACGACGATCCGACTGACCCGGCGTCTGTTTTTAAAACCGAACAGGGGGAGCAGAGCGCAAAACGCGACCGGTCGGCCTTCCCATAACGCGGCGTAACACTGGGCCGCGGGCGAAAGATTCGCGCTTAAATAATGATGCTTGCCAAACAGGGACCAAAGACTTCGCCGGGCGGACATGATTCGCAGTTCAAGGGGGGGGCGCCGAAGAGACCTCCTTGCAACGCAGCCCGTTGCAAGATCAAGGATCCAGTCGGGTTCCAGCCATTGCGCGACATCATAATGACAGGTTACCGCAATAAATTTTTTATCGATCGTTCCTTTTTTTACAGCCCGGGAAACGGCCGCCGAACAGACCTTCGCGACCGTTCGGTCGACAACGCTGGTAAATTCATCGAACACAACCGGATTTGACGGTGAACAGAGAAGGGCCCGGGCCAATTCACATCGAAATTTCTCGCCGTTACTCAGAACGGAAAACTGTTTCAGCCAACTCGGAGGAGAACTGAAACCGACCATGGTCAGCGCTTGTGTAATCGCTCGAATTCCAAGATCGCCGAACCCGTCCAAAACCGATCGTGCCTCCGGCCAATCCCCTCCGCGATAGATCTCGCCCGGATAAAAATGGTTCGCCGTTGTACTCTTGCCCGATCCGCTCGGGCCGACGATCAAACCGATCCGCCAGTCCTCCGAAATGGCCGGCGGACTTTCGACCGAGATCTTCTGCTCCGATTTCTCTTCAATCGCCAGATCGAACATTCCCGCCGCCTGCTCCACCCGAAAGGTGCGCTCAATTGGTGTTCTTAACACAATTTCCGTTCTTGACATTTTGTTTTCCTTTCAATCTCTAACTGTCGATTTTCGTTTCTGACCGGAAAGATCTGTCGGTCTCGCTTTTTCCGTCTTTCAAGGACAGAACAGAAAAAATTGTCCCAAATGCCTAAAGAGTTAATTTTTTCGTATTATAATTTTTGAAAAGCCTCTAATTTATCAGAAGACGATCTGAAATCGAGTGTTACACAAAAATTCTCATTTGGGGTTTGACAAAGTTTCTTTTTAAGATACAATACCTGGTAGAAAAAGATATTTTGTATCAAACAAAACTTCCTGGTTTATTTTTATTAAAGGAGACAGGGTTAATGACGGAACTTTGCAAGAATATTGATTGGGTTGGCGCGGTCGATTGGAATGTTCGCGATTTTCACAGTTTTGACACTCAGCGGGGGGCAACGTACAACGCCTATTTGATCCGGGATGAAAAAACGGTTCTGATCGATACGGTCAAGGCGCCGTTCACCGATCTTCTTCTCCGCAATATCTCGGAAAAGGTGCCGTTGGAAAAAGTCGATTACGTTGTTTGCAATCATTGCGAACTTGATCATTCCGGCGCTCTTCCGGCGGTAATGAAGGCACTTCCGAACGCGACTCTTCTTTGCAATACCAAATGCCGGGAAGTGTTGGCGGCTCATTTTGATATTGATAATTGGAAAATTCAGATCGTCGGCCCATCGGACAAGATCTCGCTTGGCGTCCGGTCGCTGATGTTCGTTAATACGCCGATGGTTCATTGGCCGGAATCGATGATGACTTACGTTCCGGAAGAAAAGATCCTGTTTTCGAACGATGCGTTCGGTCAGCATTTATGCACTTCCGTCCGTTTTGACGATCAATGGGATCTTCCGCAGATCCTGTCAGAAGCCAAAGCATATTACGCGAATATTGTAACTCCGTACAGCAAGCAGGTTTTAAAGACGCTTGAGGGCGCCAAAGATATTCCGATCGAAATGATCGCGCCGAGTCACGGTTTGATTTGGCGAAAAAATATTCCGGCGATTGTTGCCTCTTATTCCGATTGGGCTTCCGGACGGTATCATGCGAAAATTTTAGTCCTTTACGACACAATGTGGGAGAGTACTGCCCAAATGGCCGATGAGATCGTGCG
>CAZZEF010000092.1:0-16443 GCA_964652875.1 uncultured Planctomycetaceae bacterium | reverse complement strand
CTGCATTCGAATTTTCATCATTTTTATTACGAGAATAAAGAAAACCCAAAAACCGAGAAAAACAGTTGGAAAAGGTGTTATTCCCCGTTGAGTAAACATTAGTGAAAAATGAGTCAACGGAAACACAAGTTCCAAAATCGCGTAAAATGCAATCGTTGAGAGAAGTGCGAGAATAAAAGAAAGTACGATTCGAACACTGGTAAAAGTTCCGCCCCGGAGACCGAACCGCTGCTCAATGTCGTTTTTCGTCCAGGAAAGAACGGGCAAATCTCTATTTATTTTATTGTTCAACATTTATTTTCTTTCTGTTCAAAAGAATACCTGAACCGTTTCGCCGTTTTTTCATTATTCCGGCGTATTGTATTTGTTCTTTTTTCTGATTTGTTTCGACAATGTCAATCAAAAAATCCGAAAAATTTAAAAGGAGTGTCGTATAAAATCTGTCAAAAACAGACGCCGTCCTTTTTCTTTCATTTTGTCGGAGTATATTTATAAAGAGGCAACCCCTGCAGCAATTTGTTTTCCTGCGCTTTATCCGTTTTCACAAAACAGCTGTCAACAATATCTTGAAAGACAAGGACCGTTCCTTCTCCCGGATTTTTTCCAGCGCGGACAGCGTATAAAGGCGCGGTTATTTCCGATCGTTTTGTTTTGGACAAACAGGCCCATTGATCGCCCTGCTTATATAAAATGCCAATCGGCTGGAATTGCTGTTCAAAAAGGCCGATATATTTCTTGCGTTCTTTTTTGACCTGATCCATTTTTTCATTCAGATCCGTCAGGTTGTTTTTCAATATGTTTATGGCCTGTTCCCTTCGTGCCGGCAATTCGGAATGATCGGGATTATGCCAGTTGATATTATATTTAAAACCCGAATTTTCGTCAAGAACGTCGATCCATTGTTTCAAGCTGTTACAATAAAGGGGATATTCGATCAAAATATCGGTAATACCTTTAAACAGGATAAGCTGAACAGCCGGATCAATTTCGGCGTTAAGAATAAGTGAACGGTATATTTTATCAACAGCTTCATCCGTGTCATCCGGATTAAAAACAGTTGAGTCAGCCTGTTTTTTAAGAGCATCACTAATTTGTTTGACATAAGCCGTATGCGGCGCGCACTTGACATCAAGCCGGGCTGTTCCCAATTTCAAAGTCAATTTTTCCGTATCATCCGAATCGTTGATTTTGTAAATAAGCGTATATTCCCCACCTTTCGAAACAGGTTCTTTGGATAAATAATAATATTTGTCCTCAATTTTTACATAATATTCATCATTGGCAAATTTCTCAAGATATTTGATAAGTTCTTTAAAAATTTGGCAAACGCCTTTTTCTTTCTTTTTATAAAAATTATCAAGTTCATTGAGTTGTTTAAGCATGCTTTCTTTTTGTTCAAGAGAAATTTTGGCGTACTTCATGTTTTCGAGTTTACGTTTCAGATTCTTCGTCTGATTTTTATCAAGCGAGAGCAAATCGCGAACATTCCTGTTTTCCGCCATTAATGAATTCCATTGATGGAACAGATCCTGAATATCAATTTCCGAAGCCGTCTTTTTAAAGTCGTCCGCGGCGGAAAAATCAGAATTTTTTTCCGCAATTTTAATAAGCGCTTTTCGATAATCGGAACTGTTGCTCAAGGAGTCAATCGTCTTTTGAAGATCGTCGATCATATTGTCCCTGAATGTTTTATCCGACAGATCTTTGGCAATGGCGCTGATCTTTTTTTCAACGGACGCGAGCAAATTTGTCTTTTGTATTTTAAGGCTTTCGGCAACCAGTTCGGTTTTGATCGCGACAATTTCCTCTTTCAGTTTGCTAAGTTCTTTTTGGAACTCGGGCGAGATATTTTCTTTTTCGATCAAGGCATTGTATTTTTTCAAAGTGATATTGTATTGAAGATTGAATTGTTCTTCCTGAACGGCCCGTTCCTGACTGATCAGTTTGCGGAACCTCTGATCAAGATCAGCAATTTGAGCGGCTTCATCAGCGGTTATTTTATATTTGCCCGCGTTAACCAGCGCTTGCTGATCCAGAAGTCCGGACGCGCTGGCTTTCGATTTACTTTTTTTTGTTTCCTCATAAAGAGTGAGCGAATCTTTCGCCTTTTTTATTTCCGTATTGAAGTTTGAAACACGCGCTTCCTCTTTGCTTCGGAGATCGGAGACTTCTCTTGATATTTCCTGAACGGGTCGGGACCGAAAAACTTTCGCGTTGGTTTCTTCAAGGGTCTTTAATTGTTTTTCCGCTTTGTCGAGTCCATCGAAGTCGGGTTTTATTTCGAGTTCCGCCTCTTCTTCAGAATCTTCATTTTTCGATTGAGACTTTTTTTCCGGAAAGATCGCCGCTTTATACGCGGTTACTTTTTCTGTTAAAAGGACACATTCTGAAGCGACGGCCGACTTGAAAGCAACCGTTTTGACATAAAAGAACAGAAAAACGGCAACAGAGATCCCCGCACTGGCGGCCAGGAATAAAATCATTTTTGTTTTTCTCTGTTTTTGCCGTTTGATTGAATCAAACCGGCGGTCAATCGCGTATTGAATATTTTCGGGAACAGGAAGATCCGCTCTTTCAGAGGAAATCAGCAGCTGATGAAAAGCATCTTCCAAATCAGACAATTCAGTATCCTGTTCCAGAAGAAAAAGAACCTCATCGACACAGCGGTCATATTCTTCTTTAAGTTCCGCTCGTTTTTGAGTTTCGGCGATCCAGTTTCGAACCGGAATGACCTTTTCATCCATATCCGGCGGCAGTTCAAAGGCGCTTAACCGCTGATTTCGAATAATATTTATCCGTTCCTGATCCAATTCAATGGCCCGATCCAGATTCTGCTCGTTGTAAGCATTATGCAGCTCATTGAGAATCGACTGAATTTTTTCGATCGAATATTTTATCGACGCGTTTCTGTTCCATTTATTCAATTCGTTATAAAGCGCTGACGGAAACTCGGACCAAGGCATATTTTTGATCTTGGATATTAATACATTGATCGTTCCGACGCCGTCTTTGGAAATACGGGCATTAAGATAAACATCGCGAAAATATTCGGCGCAGGCGGTTTCAAACTGCGGAATAAGTTTATCCCATACGTTGTTGTCCGGTTCCAGTTCTTTCATTTTATAAACAATACTGAGCCGTTCCTCAATACTTCCTTCGCGAAGAGAAAGAAGCCGGAATTTCGACAGTAAAAATTCCGTTCGCGGCTGGTTCATATAAGCTTGACGCAGTCTTTCCAGCGTTCCGTACATGAGCTGTTCAAAAGATTCCAAACCTTCAATCGAATCGCAAAGTTCACGCCATTCCGCAAGATTGTCAAAATTCAATACGGAACAGATCTCCAGCAGATCGGGAGCGGACGTTGACAGTCGAACCGCTTCCGATGGATTGCCGTTGTAAAGAAAGAGAGAACATACAGCCAGTCGTTGATTGACTTCTCGACAGGCCTGTGCGTATTCTCTTGAAAGCGATTGAAATCGTTCCGCGTTCTTTATTTCCGGAATGGCCATTTCCCGGCGTATCTTACTGACCAATAACTGATAATCTGCCATTAGCTAATCCTGTCTTCAATATCTGTCAAAATCTTTGGAAGATCTTATTTAATTATTATACTTGTCAAAAAAATACCAATCCATTGAGGCTTAAAAATTATTCAATCTATTATTTTCATTCTATGCTGGTCCATGATAATTGATCCAATGAAACATTTTATATTGTTTTTATTTTAAATTTTCCGTTATCTCCGCCGATTGACTGCGTTAATCGACTGTTCTTTTGACATTATAACGGAAAATTCATGATGGAATCGGTGTATATTTGTTAGAACCTGTTTTACATCAACTTACAATTAAATATTTTCGTTTCAATCAAATTTTAAACTTTTCAAACCGCTCTTTTTAATACACTTCAATGTTTTTAAAATTTTTAATAAAAAATATTTGATGTTGGGTTTGAATTGTTATTTGATAATCCTTATCTTTATGCAATTTTTGCCAATCCTTCAGTATATTAACAATCTTAAACCCCTCTTTATTATCTTTCTTACTCAACAAATCATACTGTGTCAAATCACAAACCAAACCAACTGCATCCGCATTCATGATTTTTAATTCACATAATTTTGATTGCTCTTCTGATTGCGGAGGCAACAATTTAATTCCTTCATTTGTTAAATATTTAAAAAATGATATAATATCATCTAATGCTTTACTATTATTATTATTATTTGCAGACGGTAAAAATTGTTGACGGTTCCTGGCGATCTCGTTTCCTTTTTCATCTTTTAAAACAAGATCGATAAAAGAAAGCATCGCCAATTGTCTATAAGCCGGGACTCCGGAATCTTTTTGAGTAATTTCATTCTTTTCCAAATCTATTTCAAATAAAACTCCTTTTTCTTTGGACTTTTGGTAACATAACCGCCAATTATCGTCCTTAGAATTTTCTAATGAAAATTCGCAATCTTTAATCTTGAAAATGGGACTCAACGTCAATTCAATCTTCAATTTATTTTTCTTAAAATCTTCGAGTATTTTTTTATCATCCTTTGAAAAGAAACTCACTTTATCTTTCTTAGAGTCCTTATTTTTATTAGAGTTATTTTCAGGATCATCAATCAAATTTAATTCGTGTTTTATATTCAAACTTTGTAATTTTTCGGCAGACGATATATCCGGGGTTTTACCTTTTTTCAGTTGGTTTTGTTTCTGTTGGCCAGTTTGATTTTTTTTCGATATTCCAACTGTTTTATCGGACATCTCATTGTTCGTTAGGGCAGAAGAGTTTAATTCTTCATTATTATTCTCATTTTTTATCCCGTTATTCTCTTCTGTATTGATTCTGTCATCAGCAAAGTTTTTTGGCGTCGCAAAAGTTTTTAACTTATTATCTTCTGAGTTAGTACTTCCCGAAGACTGCTGGCCTGATCCTTCTTTGCCAGAATTATCTGGCATTTTCCCGGGATCTTTTTTGATATTTGAAGAAGTATCATTAGGCACTTTTTCATTGGTTTTTTTCCCCTCGTCAGTATTGTTTCCGTTAGCCAAAAGGGGGTCTTTCGGTTCAGAATGTTTTGGGGGGTGATTATTTGGGGCAGTACTTTCCGAAGGCAGTGTGACTTTTTCGTCAGGTTTTTCTGCTTCTTTCTCAGGATCTTTTTTGATATTTAAAGAAGTATTTTCTTCTTTTTGAACATTTTGAACAGTCGCTTTTTTCTTGTCGGTTTCTTTATTTGCCGGTTTATCGTTTTTGAAAACGGACATCAGAATAATTACAGAGGAAAGCACGAGAATAGCCAATAAAATTGATCCGTAAATGAGAAACTGACGAAACTGTTTTTTCTTGTTTCTTTGAGTGTATTTTAATTCGAAACCTCTGTCGATTACGAATGGAAAATTCGGAGACAAGTCGGTTCGTGAATTCGAATTGAGCGCGGGATCCGCTGTTAAATCGGTTCGCGCCATAAATGCATCGAAATTATCTCCCGAAGGATCTTTTTCCTCTTCAGTAAAAAACTCATTCATGGTTTCCTGATGCCGGGACTTCATTACAGGAACCGCCTTTTGTCCCGTTCGGGCGAATTCAATAAGTTTCGACAAATTCGGATCGTTCGGAAGAGGGATCGAATTCGACCCGGCAAGATTAAGAATTAGGGAATTTGGAATAGCGCGTGTAAAACCTTCTTCCGGAGTTCCAGCCAAAACCCCTTTCCAAAGACACTGAATGTTGGGAGGATATTTTGTGAAAAAGGTGGTAAATGAAACGTTCCAGCGTTTAAAGACAGGAAGCAAAAGAATCGATTCCTGAAACAGGGGCAGTAAATTCTGGGCGAGATTAACAGAAAGACAGGCGGGAATACCAGCTTCTCCGGAGGCAGCCAAGCAACCGCCCCAACCGGCATCGCCCGCGATATTTTTCCAATGAGTGCATATTTTTGGTTCAACATTATTTTGCGGAAGCCGCCGGTTTGTCGGCAGTATTTTCGGTTCCGCGTCCCAGCGCTTATAGAACAGATCATCGCGAGCAAGCAGTTCCGCCGGTCCTGCCGGATACATTGCCGTTTCCTGTTCCGTCAGAATCAGATGATGCGCGATTTTATTCGACCGGTTCGTATAATCCAGTCCTGCATCAGCGACTCTTGATAAAATATGATATGTCAGTCCGTTTTGCCGGGCGATGACATGAGATCGTACAACAGGATTTTCCGCCGAATTTGGAGAAGCCAAATGCCGATAAGCACTGAGCTGTTCCAGCAAAAGAACCATGTTAGGAGTCAGACCGTCCGTACAGGCAACAGTACAAAAACCCCGAGTACCGCGCCGCAGTCCATGTTCCGCAGAAGTGTATATCAGTTCGTACATTTGTATTTTATCCTGTTTAATCCAATGTTTTTAATGCTATTATAATGCTTTTATTTTAAATTTTCCGTGATCACCGCCGGTTGACTGCGTGACTCGGCGGCTCTTTTGACGTTATATACAGCTTATATTTTAAATTTTCCGTGATCTGCGCCGGTTGACTGCGTGAATGGCAGTTCTTTTGACGTTATAACGGAAAATTCATGATGGAATCAGTATATAATGTCAACATTTTAAATTTCCGCCATCGGGAGTCTTCTCAAAAAAGATCATTGTCTGTTGATCTTCCGCGACCAGTTATTTATTTTTGGCGATCATTGGAACAATGCCGTTTCGATTATTGGCAAGCGCGTATAAAAGCGGAACTTCCGACCAGAACGGATTGATCTTGTTCACTTGAAATCCCCAGTTACCGGTTTTGGGATCTTTTTCCGGCGGTCCGCCAGTTGAACTAACCGGAATATAAGTCACATTGGACGAGAAATGTTCCAAGGATCCGACAATTTCAGGGATCTGTTTTTGGAACAATTCCCGAACCAGTTTGGAAGCGGTTTCAATTTGATCTTTCAATAAAAAAACACGGTCGGGATTTCCGGCCATACGTCCCCAGGGATTACGGGGAAGCGTAACCGGAAGCATTGCTTTCCAAGCGTCATACTTTGTAACAATAACAAAAACGGGAACATCGCATTGCTGATTGGATTTGAGATTACGCATTAAACGAATTCGATTGATCATTTCGCTGAGGATCATTTCCTGTCGAAGTGGTGTCCATCGGAATTCATTTTCAAATTGTTTTTTCAACTGCGGATCACTGGTGTATCTTCTGCAGGATTCGCGAAAACGGCTGTCCTGAATCGGATCGAACAGAAAGAAAATACAATCGGAGATCCCCAAATGCCGGGTAACAGGAATAGAGGCGTTGTCCTTGTTGGACGGCAAATAACTTTCGCCGGCATTGTCATAAAGGGTAACGGCCAAAGAAACGCGGTCCGCAACACTGACATTCTGATGCGTGTTCAAAGGACACAAAGAGAAAACAAACGGTTTGGGATATAAGAAATCCATATTCTCAATAACCACTGAATCATAAAGGTCACCTTGAAGCGGAGTTTTGATCAATTTAACGTAAGCATCTGAATTGCTGTTGGTAAACTGCTGCTCTTCATATTCCTGAAGTCGTGTATTCATTTCGGTATCGGCATCGGTAAAGCTTAAAGAAAAAAATCTCGGAAAAGCTTTTCTCAACATCCAGGTCATAGATGATAAAAAATAGGATTTACCCGACGAAGGCGCACCAACAATTGAAATAAAAAAAGGAGCAAACTCAAGAAAAGTTCGGGGGATTTGCAAATGACAATGGGGACAAGCCAACTTTTTACAAGTAAATCCTTTTATGTCAATCGCCATTCCCTGCGGATCAAACGCGTTAGGTAAAAAGCGCATCTGCTCCATTTGTCCCAATCGGGAATCTCCCAACATTTCCGGCGACTCGGATATCCAAAGGATCTTTTCAGTCGGAAATTCGGTCCAACAATGCGGACAGGTTATTTCATTTTGAAATATCGGCTGTTTTGAAGGCATTTTTCTTCCCTTTATATCATTTCGCATAATAAATTACATTAATTCCATAATTTTTATTATAATCATTTATCAAGCTCATGTATTAAAAAAACATTTTTTAAAGATAAAAATTAATCCTTTTTTTCAAAATTTTTATTTTTTAAAGACAGGCAGTCATCAGGTCATCCAACAAGATGTCCTATCTAACATTTATCTCCTTATTTTGGCAGAAATTTATTTTATACAATCTGATCGGAAGCCAACATAATAAAGTCGACAGCTCAGTAGTTTGATATTCAATGGATTCATTTTTCATTCAACGATATTCGCTTTATCTTCGCTTCCATTTTGCGAAATTGAGGACGACACCGCTCGGGAACATTCAGCTAAAACGGAATCGCATTCTTCCGTCAAATCTTCAAACTTTTTATTGTCTTTATACAGAGCCGCTTTTTCTCTTGCCCGCGCAGCCGAAATAAGAGCGTCAGAATATTTTTTTCGTTTTAAGGATCTCTTCGCGTCCGATAAAAATCCGGAAGCTTCTTTAAAATCACTCTCTTTATCGCCCGGACCGCCTTGAGATTCAAACATGGAAGGAAGATTGTATTTCCCCGATTCACCCGAACCCGGTTTGGGAGAAGCTGATCCGCCTGTCCCCGACCCGCCTCCCTGTCCGGAGGTATTTGATGAAGATCCGTTCTTGTTCCCGGCTGAACTTTCATCGGAATTTTTCGAGCCACTTTTCTTTTGATCTGAATTGCCTGACGAAGAAGTTTCGCCGTTGTTTTTTGAATCATCGGTCTCTTTTACGGGATCGATTTTGGAATCGGCATCCGCCGCTTCCTCCTCTTTGTCCGAATACGGCAAATCTTCTTTGTCCGAACTCGGCAAATCTTCCTCGACGGTCTGCTGTTTATCGTCTTTTGTTTCGAACTTCTTTTTATACTGATCTTTTTGAACACGTTTCAACGGAGGTTCACGGGGAACGTCATTGCAGGAACAGCCTGCAACGGTGATCGTTAAAAAAGAAAAAATAAAACAAATCATAAACATTACCGATCGGGACCAACGGTAATCTGAGTCTTTTCGGTCTGGACTTTTTCCGTTTTGAGGCAGGGCGTTTAAAAATATTTTGTTTATGAAACAATCTTTGTTCGGCATCGAAACCTCTTCTTTCGAGTATCTTGGAAAAATATTTTATATCGTTAAATATTATACTGCTTTTAATTTAAATTTTCCGTCATTTCCGCCGATTGACTGTATGGCTCGGCAGTTCTTTTGACATTATAACGGAAAAAATATTATGAAATCGGTATATCATTGACACCGCCGATTGACTCGGCAGTCTCCGGAAAATTTTTGTCATTGATTAATATACTGCTTTTAATTTAAATTTTCCGTCATTTCCGCCGACCGACTGTATGACAAGGCTGTTCTTTTGACATTATAACGGAAAAAACATTATGAAATCGGTATAATACCGGCAACAAATCTTCAGGTCAGGATAACGAACCATCAGAAGGATTCGACAAAAATGGATCCGGATTTTTCAAAGCAAGTGAAAAACCTTCCTGCGATATTTCAGGACGAACCTGTTTCCAGTCGATACAGACAAATTCGGAAAGATATTGAAGAGCGCGATCCAAACGGGCAAAATGAACCAAGTCGCGGACAATATCGATTGAATCGAAAATAAGTTCGCCGGCGATATTATCGAAACGAAACCGATAACCGTCACCCGCTCTGCTGAATTCGAATCCGTTCAATGAATCGACATCGTCTTTTTCGTATAAAAAGACCGGGTCGCGCAACAGGGGGGAATCTTCGGCAAGAACATTTCGTATTCTTTCCAAGACATATTTTTTGATCACCTGATTTCCTAAAAACAATTCGCGTCTTGAGACACTTGCGTAAGCTTCGCGGGGAGAATAGATTATCGGAGACTCCCGGTCGAGCAATTCGTTTTTCGGTTTGAAATAGAGGTTAACGGTAAAGGAATGATCTTCCGGATATTTTTCAGACGCGGACCAGGTCCAAATTGAGTCCGACGGCAAAAGGATCTTTCCCGGATCAGGTTTACAGGTAAGACTTGAGAGAATCGCCAGCGCGTGATTATCGGGATCAAGTGAAATCTCTTCAAACCTTCCTTCGCCGGAATAATATATTTTCAACGATTCCTTGCCGTTGACATTTTGCGGCTGATTGTCGATATCAAGTGTTTCCCGGCAAAGATGAGACATATAAGAAGGCATCAGCAGCGTATTGGTATAAGCGGCAATATCGCGTTCCGTAAGAAAAACTCGAAAAGAAAACATGAAAATTCACCTCAAAATTTAACTTTATTTAATAACGGGATTAAGTCCGGTACGAGTGTTCCGCGCGGAACAGATCTCCTGATTCCCGGAAAAACTTTTTCTGTTTCATTGTCAGGAGGATAGTCCGCTTACAAAATTTGCCTGCGGAAATAACGAAAAATAAAAAATACGGGCGGTATAATGATCAAACTAACCTCGCGGATGAAAGCGATGATGGATCTCTTTTAAACGCGAAAGATCGACATGGGTATAGATCTCCGTTGTAACGATCGACGCGTGTCCGAGAAGAACCTGAACCTGCCGGATATCGGCGCCTCCGGCAAGCAGGTGTGTCGCGAAACTGTGTCGCATCGAATGCGGACTGATCGACAGCGGAGCCCCGATTCGAAACGCGTATTTTTTGATCAGCTCCCAAAGAGCTTCCCGGCGCAGCGGCCGTCCGCTTCGCGAAACAAAGGCCCAATCTTCCGGCAGATACCGAAATTTGATCTTCCTTTTTTCATCGGACGAATCCTCTTTTTCCGGAACGGAATCGTTTCGGATCTGTCCCGGAATTTCAGGTCGTTCAAGATCAAGCCAGTCGCGAAAAGTTCGAACCGCGTTCTCGCCAATCGGAACCATTCGCTGTTTATTCCCTTTACCGGTAAGCCGGCAAAAATGCTGTTTTAAATTAATGTCTCTCAAGCGAAGATGCGCCAATTCGGAAACCCGGGCACCGGTTGCGTAAAAAAATTCCAAAATCGCCCGGTCCCTGATCCAAAAATGATCGGTTCCTTCCGACGGTGAAATCATCAGCAGATCGATCTGTCCCGGCGTCAAGACAGAAGGAAGCCGGGCCCAAAGTTTCCGACTCCCTAACAAATCCGCGGGATTCGCCTTCAGGATCTCTTCCAGCTGCAAATACCGAAAAAAGACACGAAGCGATACAATATGCCGAGACAAACTAGCTGGCGCAAACTGCTTTTCATGAAGCCAGTCCGCGTAATCCGCAAGTTCCTGAACGGTCAGATCTTCAATCCGGCGGTGATTCAGCCATTCGTAAAAACAGTCCAGATCCCGGCCATAAGCAAGGATTGTATTGGAGGAAAGATTGCATTCGTCCGCAATATATTCCAAAAAATCGTTCTTCAGATCCCGGGGGCCCGTCTTTTGAACGATCTTTTTAGGTATTAATTGCCTGCGCCGAATATTTCTCATTTTTGATCTTGCCGATTACTGAATTCCAGTCAAAAATTTCCAATGATTAAACTGCCGTCCCAATTAACAAACTTATTATGCTGCCTTCATTTTAGATTTTCCGCCGATTGAAAAGACTGTCGGTAAAATAACTATTGTTGACAGTATAAGTTTTTGTTGAACCTGTCCAAATTGAATTTTCATCTATTGAAAATCTTTCGAACATCCTTGAACATTTCAATTACATATCATGACAAATAACCGGGACAATAAAAACAGGAAAAGATCTTTTTGGATCGATATTCTATATTATAGCAAAATTTTTTCGACCGTCGACTAAAATATCAATTTCTTGAAAGATTAAAAATATTTTCCGCGTCCAGAATGCCGATTGCATGATCGTTCCCGTATTCTTTGAAACGGTTCGTTTTCGAATCAGTTCTTTTGCCGTTCCGATCATTTCAATCAAACGCGTCACTAGATATTTGGTCAATTATCATCAAGCAGATCAAGAATATCGACCAATAGAACAATTCTTTTATCGGCCGATAATGTTTATTCGTTGCAATTTTCAGGTTGTATTGTTAACCCTTCAACCAATAATGTTGACCATTATAACTCAAGACAATGAATTGCATTAAAACAGAGTTTTTAAGACGAGCAAGGGCGGGCTTCATACTGTCCTCATGTCAAATTTTTCATCATTTTCGTCGATTGCCTCCGCTGACCGGCTGTTATTTTACTTTAACTTGGGATGGAAAATTTATTATAAAATCGGCATACATCGAACAGTTCGGAAAATTGCCTCAACTGATGTTCGCTTGGATCATTAACGATTTATATCATTTACAGGACAGGTTCCCCAAGGAGTGTTTTTTAAAAGATAAAAACAACCGTCAAAATTTAGAGGATACTGTCAAGCAGAAGGCGCATTTTTCGCATCTCGCTTTCCTGATTAATGTCTTCCTGCGGTTCGAGATCGACACATAAAGCGCGACCATATTGCGATTTATTAAGCTGGGTAACCAGTTTTCCGTATTCAAGAACACCTTGTCCTATTTGAACCTGAAATTTCGCCGCGGAAGTATCGCGCAGCCGGACATGACAAACCAAACTGCTGAGCGTTTCGTATTCGATAACATTATCGCGATGAAAAACATAATAAGACGGATCAAGCGAAAGAGCCAAGCCGGGAACAGTATTGCATAGACTGACAATTGATTCAGGCAGATCGGCAAGACAACCGGTCTGATTCATAATACCGACAACGATTCCGTGTTGGCTGGAATATTGGACCATCTGTCGAAGGCGTTCGATCTCTTCGTTATAAGGGGTACCCCAAGGGCAACTTCGAACAGAAATTGTAACCAGTCGAAGTGCTTTCGCCAAACGGCAAACGGAGGTAAATTTATCATTATATTTTGATTCAGAAGGGTTTATATCCATTAATAAAGAAATGGGACGAACCTGCCGATTGGTCATGCAAACCCGTATCGCCTGATTAAGATCTTTTTCAACCAGATCCAAAGAAAGATCATTGGGACGGTCTCCAATCACAATTTCAGCCGCATTGTATTCCAAATCGGCCAACCGATCCAAACACGATGACAGCGGAAAATCAGGAAAACACCTCGTTGACGCTGCGACAAACATGACGAAACTCCTTTCCGTTTAGACTCCATCTTTTCGAAAAAAATCAGTTCTTCTTAAAGAAACCAATTCAATCCGTTTTACTCAAATTTACCCCAAGGATCAATTATTGGCAACGGGAATAACAGGAATTATTGGGAAAATTTTTAAAAAAGACATAAACTCGCCGATAAATCTCGCGATTATGAAGATAGGCCCCAAAATTTCGCTTGAAAATATTTCGATCTTTCCCTATAATATTTCCGATATTACTATTAATAATATTGTAATATTTACTTGAGAATCAGTATTGTTTACCGTCTGTTTTTTGATCTGTTTATCCAAATTACCGCCGATACATAAAGCAAAGTCCAATTATGTCCTCCGAAATGCCGTCCATTCCGACAAGATCTTCCGAACCGGTTCCGCCGCCGAATCTCTCCGGGGCCAAACAGACGGTTCTTTCCGGGAATTTTCTTGATCCGGCAGACTGCTGGACGGAAAGCGATGATCTGATCAATGAACAGCTTGAAAAAACAAAATCGGAAATTCGCTGGGTTGATTTTTTCGGAACGCTGGCCGCCCTCGCAACTGTCGCGCTGTCGTTTGCCCTAATCGGTGCTGTTCTTGATCATTGGATCTTTCGTTACGGTTTGACCGTCAGCGGAAGAATAACGCTGGCGGGCATTTTCGCCGCTCTTCTCATTTTACTTTTTCTTTGCCGTCTTTATCCGATCTGCCGATACAAACTCAATCCGCTGTATGCCGCCGATATTCTTGAAAAAAGTCAAAATAACGGTAAAAACCCGATCATAAACTGGTTTCTGCTCAAAAAAACATGCGCTCCGAAGTCAATTTCCCTGACCGATGCTTCCGTACTTAACGGAATAACCGCGGAAGCGTTGCGTCATTTGGAAGAAATGCCTCAGGAAACCGTTGTCGATCATTCTCCTATCATCCGCTGGGGGATCCGGTTCACCGTCGTTTTGCTTCTCTTTTTCACCTATCTGATCGTTTCTCCCAAAAGTGCGGTGATCTCAATCGAACGGATCGTTCTGCCGACCGCTTCAATCGCCCCTCCGTTAGCGATTCGGTTCATTAAAATCGAACCGGGCAATTTAAAAACGGTTCAAGGTGAAAAGATCCAATTTCAAGCGGAAATAGACGGAACTCGCGGAAAAAACGTCTGGCTCTCCTGGTCCACCGCGGACGGGCGCCTTGTCAATCAAAATATTTCAATGACCCGTATATCGGATAAAATTTTCTCGGTTGAATTTCCTGAATCAAAAAAAGGCGTTGACGAATCTTTTTTTTATAAAATCATTGTCGGCGATCCCGAAAATTCGGAAAATTTCTCCAGTACCTTTTCCGTTGATGTCCGCGCCGCTTTGGCCCTTTCCGTTGAAAAAATCGTTTTAAATTATCCGGAATATACCCGGCTCGAACCAAAAACAATTGAACATTCCGGAGAAATAAAAGCGGTTGAGGGAACAAAAATTCATTTAACCGTAACAGCCAACGCGCCGCTCAAAAGCGCTGAAATTGTGCCCGGCGGAAACATAGACGCACAAAGAAGTTTAACCGTCGATTCCCAAAATCCGATGTCCGCCTCAATCTCTTTCGAACTCACCTCCGACGCAAATTCTGAAGATCTGATCTTCTCAAAAGTCCAATCTTACGAAATTCGCGGCCTGGACGAACTGGATCATAAAAACCCAATTCAATGCGAATACGCGTTGGCAATGATTCCCGATCAGCCACCGACCGCCGATTGGGACCGCGTTCCCGACGGACGAATTGAACTGCCCGTTAATAAAAAAATCGAATTCACTGTTCGCGCGGAAGATCCCGATTTCGGTCTTTCTTCCGCCCGTCTCTTTATCATCAAAAGGGATATTCAGGGCAACGAAGCCGGACCATCCGACACGAACAACAGCATCGCGCCTTTGGAACTCCTTTCCGACCAATATAAAAATAAATCCGGCCTCCAAATTGTTCCCGGCAGGATTGAACCCGCTCAATGGCAGCCTAAAATCGGCGATGAATACGAATTTTGGGTCGAAGTCGCCGATACAAAACCGAATACACCCAATCTGGCCCGAACAGAAAAAAAACTTTTCGTTGTTACCGCTCCGCAAATTGCCTTTCCGCAAGAAGAGGAAAAAAAGGACAAGGACGAAAAGAAAAACGGCGGCGATCAAAATCGGCAGGATCAAAATTCCGGTAACGAAAACGGTCAAAAAGTTGGCGAACAGGGAAACGAATCGGGCTCAGACCAAGGAAAATCACCAAACGACTCTCAACAAAAGAATACCGAAGGTTCGCCGCAAAATCAGGAAGGGGGTTCGGAAGGTAAAAACGGATCCGGGCAGGAATCCAATGATTCGGGAACCGGCAAGCAGGATCCTTCCCAAAAATCAAAGGAGAAGAACCAGGGGAACGATCAAAACAGCCAAAACAACGGAAACGGAAACGATGAAAATTCATCGGGCAATAATTCCGACGGCGATTCAAACAATCAGAATCCGCAGAAAGATCAAAATTCCGGCAATCAAAACGGATCCGATGAAAAGCGGCCAAACGAATCCGGCCAGTCCAATCAAAATTCGAACGGTCAACCCCCCAATTCGAATGACGATGGGGAATCGAATCAGGAACAAGGCGGCGCAAAACCAAACAGAAATCAAAATTCCAACGGAGCAGACTCGAACCAAGATCCGTCCGCCGATGATTCTTCTCAAAAAGGAGAAAAAAATTCGTCCGTGCAGGGGACGTCTTCTTCCGAACCGATTGATCCGGAAAGTAATCCGGGAGACGCGTTTGAAAAGATTCTGGAACATCAGCGGAAAAATTCTGCTGAAAAGAAAAATTCCGATCCCTCCAGGGAAAAAAACGAATCTTTCGGCGGATCTGCCGAAAACGATCAATCCAAGGAGAAAAACCAATCGTCCGAAAATCAAAATTCCGCACAAAACAAGAACTCCGGTCAAGACAACCCAAAATCAGATCCAAAAAATTCCGAATTTCCTGAAAACGCTCAATCAGGCAAGAATCAAAATGATCCGTTAAAGGACAACGAAAAAACAAACGATATTCCCGAACAAACAACCAATCGGCCGGAAGATCCCAACGCCGAAAGAAAAACAGCGGAAAATGTAACCGAACTTCCAAAAGGTATTGAACGGGAAAAAGGAAACGTTGATCCCGACACCAAAAATTTTCTTGCTACCGATAAGAAGGAAACCGGATCAGAACAACAAGTTCGTCCTGACGCCAATATCGCCGATGATCCCGAACATCCAAACGCGGGCACTCCTTATGATCCCAATGCCGCCGGTCAGCAGGGAAGAGACAAAAAGGCAAACAGCCCGGAAGAACTCGGTCCCCAATTCAAGGCGGAAGCT
>CAZZEF010000091.1:0-16485 GCA_964652875.1 uncultured Planctomycetaceae bacterium | reverse complement strand
GAATCGCTCCTTCAATGGTCAGTCCCTGAAGATAAAAGAAAGCGGTCTTTTCTGAAACCTTGACAACCGTACTCGCCGTTGGAATGACAACGGACTTTTTGTTCAGATCCTCCGCGCTCCAATTTTCAAACGGGCGCAAATAAAGAACGTCCGATTCTTTGTCGTAATACCATTCGCCCGGCGCGTCGAGTTCTTCCAAGGCGTTTTGAATATAAAAACGGTCGGTCGGACGAACGGCGTAAGAAGGCGCGCTGCCAAGCCGAATCTGTCGGGTCTTCGTGTCAATCGATTTAACAGGACAGATATTGTTCCACCAATTATACCGCGGAAAAACAAAAACTTCGAGTTCCTCCGGACGGCTCCAGACTCGCAAATCTTTTTCCTTAATCGTAAAAACAAGTTTGTCTTCGTTCTCGATATTTTTATACATCGGAACATATTCACCGTCCGCGTATGCCCAGCCGCCTCCGTAAGGATTTTCCGAATCGTAATTGGGATATCTTGCGAGAATTTGCCGTTTGCCATCAACCAGTAATTCTTTGAACGGCTTGTTTTTAAATCCCTGTCCGGAAAGATCCGCCTTGAATATCCCCTTCTTGTTTAGAACCGGGACAAAACCGGTTACTTGAACGCCTCCGACCAATATCGGCTTTTCTCCGACCCGGGCCCTAAATACTGTCGGACATTTTTTCGTTCCCGAGATCTTTTTATCGAATAGTATTCCTTTGGGGAGCGAATAAACGCCGCTCCGTAATTCAACGATAACCGATCCGGTTCTTTTTTCTGGGGCGCCGGAATCAATTACCGCCTGACGCGCCCGTTCAAGAGAAGCAAACGGACCGTCCTGTTTTTCAGGATCCGCCTTTTTTCCGGACCAAGCGTCATTTCCGTTCGGAGCGACATAAAAAATCGTATCCGCCGAAAAAAGACGGCTTCCGATAAAAAGAAAAAGAACCAGCGCCGACGCGCACCAATATTTTATCTTCATAACATTCGTCTCCTAAATTGATTAAGTCTCATTGATCTTCATTTTCAGTCAGAAATAATACCGCGTGTATTTTCCTTATTCCGGCATTATACCGATTCCAAGATGAATTTTCAATTCCTGATCAAAAGGATTTCTATTCACCAAAAAGACAATTCAGGCAATATACCGATCAGTAACACAAACACAATCAGCGAACGGAGAATTAATCGAAATAGATCTTATCGCTTTCCCTTTCGTTTGAAATTGTAATTTGGGGTATGTTTAAAAAGTAATCCACAAATTGTTTGCTCAAGAGTTAAGGGGATCCGTTGTAAATTTATACCGATTCCATTATGAAATTTCCGTTATAAGATCAAAAGAACAGCTGATTCACGCAGTCTATCGGCAGAGATGACGGAAAAATTAATATAAAAGCAGGTATAAAAATGATCTTTCAAAGAAAACGAAGGATTCTTTTTTGTTTCGTCTTGAACCGGCAGATCAATTTGTATACAATTTAAAGAGCGAAGTTTGCGGTTAATGGTCGGCACGTCAAAAAGTTCGTTATAACAAAAAGGAGGGTTCATAAAGAAACTTTCATTTTAATCCCCCCAAAGAACGGTCAGGTCACGAAGTCGATCGGCAAACATAACGAAAAAAAATTAACCGTATAAATCGGAAAAGCACCAAAATTCAAGAAAGACATTGAACATGAAAACCAAAGGAAATCAGTTATTTTACCTGACGATTTTATGCGGACTGATTTTAACGTTCATCTGCCGGGAGAACGTAAAATTATCCGCTTCGGAGCCATCGTCACCGGCCTGCGCGAAGTCTCTTCACGCGATGTATATTCGCGCATTGGAACCTTGGATCCAAGCGGCGCGCCGGGAAGTTCGTTTTCTCAGCAAGGAACTCGCCATTTACGGACTGGCTCAACACGGTCACTGGTACATGCAGGCGCACGATACCGCGTTTTGCGCTTTCGCCGTTCTCGGTACGGATCCGGAAACCGACGAAACCCGAACCGGAATGTCAAAAGCGGAACTTCGCAGTACCGCGCTGGCCATGCTTCGATATACACTTCGAACCCATCTATCGGGCGGATCTGTCTGCACAGACGGTATCGCCTGGGGGCATACCTGGATCTCTCCGCTCGGACTGGAACGCATGTCCGCCGGAATCGATGCCCTTAAAGATTATCTCGATCCTGAATTGCGGTCTCTTTACGCGAAAGTTTACGCCTCCGAAGCCGATTATCTTTTAACCGTTCCGCTTTTGGCAGGCTTGACGAAAAATAACGATCCCGAATCCAATATGTGGAAAGGCGCAACGCTCTTTCGCGCCGCCTGTCTGAATCCGCGTCATAAAAACGCGGAAGCCTGGCGAAAAACTTCTCACAAGTATTTTATTAATTCAATGAGTACTCCTTCGGATAAAAACAATCAGTCTGTTCTCGATGGAATGAAAGTTTGCGATCTTTGGGTTGGCGCCAACATGTTCGATTCCCGCGCTTGCAATCATCACGCTTATCAGAATGTTGGGTACATGAATATCACCCTGTCGAATCTGGCACTGCTGCATTTCTGGTGCCGATGTCATGGATATCAACCGCCGGAATCGCTTTATTTCAACGCGTTGGAACAATGGAAAGTCGTTAAGGCCTGCACCTTTAACGACGGTCGTCTTCTTCGCGCGGGCGGAGATACCCGTATTCGATACTGCTACTGTCAGGATTACGCCATTTTCGTCTGGATGCTGGCTCATGACAAGTTCGGCGACGGCGACACAGAAGCGTATGAACGCGGCTGGCTTAAACAGGTATTTTGTGAACAGAAGAACAACCCGTCCGGCTGGTACATGTTCCGTCGACTGGAAGATCTTTGGAATGTTTCCCCGCTCTATTTTACTCGAATCGAAGGGGACAAAGCCTGCTCGCTGGCAAGTGCCGCTTATTGGCATCGAACTTTTGATTTCGAAAAGATCTCCCGCAAAAAAGTTGAAGCGCCGAAAAGTTGGCATGACGATTTTCACGGAGCCTGGCTGCAGAAAGGGGACCGGCGAATCGCTTCCTGGGTTTGGCAGGGCGCGCATAAAGCGGGGGGACTCTGTGTTCCGTCCAGCCGGTCCGATATGGCCGAATGGCAGTATAATCTCGCCGGTCAGATCTTCGGTACCGGAACGAAAAACATTTGTATGCCGAAACACTGGACCGGATTCTCTTTTGACGGAGGGTTCGCCACCTGCGGACAGAGCGGAATTATTTCATCCGGCTCGCTCGCCGAAGGAGATCATACTCCGGAAATCGGAACACTGGATCTGGCCTTCTGCGCGCTTCCCGATGACCAAACGGTCGTCGCCGTTCAAAGAGCCCGATCGAAAACAAGCAACTATCTTCGCCGGGTTCGCGGACTGGCTCTTTCAATTCCCAATGATGTTTTCAATAATTTCGAACGAACGATTTTCTCCGCGGAAGGATCGAAAAAACTGCGCGCGCTTCCGAAACAATTCGAACTGATCGGCAATAAAGGCAACTGGCTCAATATCGACGAATCGCTTGGCGTTGTCGCTCTTTACGGGGGCAATCCGCAAACGGTCAGACTTTCAAAACCGCAAGTCATGATCCATCATGAGGGCCAGCCCAAAGCGATTGGCGGCAATCTTTACTGCGAGGAAATTTCGCAATCCCCTTGCGAAGGAATCACTTTTATACGGGAAAACTCGATTATTTTCGACTGCGCTTCCGTTCTGTTGACCGCCAATTCCGAAACAACGCGCCGTTACTCCGAACAAAATTCCGCCAAGAGACTCCCCTCAAAAGATCCTGATCTGCGAATTTTGATCGTCCGGGGCGCCGATCGAACTGATTATTGTCTTGCCGTCAATTTTTCCGACAAGGACAAAAAGATCAACGTCGAAAATACATTCGGTCAAAAGGATCTTCAGACGCTCGGCAAGACGTCCTCACTGATTCCCGCGTCCGGCATTGGAATTTGGAAAACATTAAAATAATCAACGGCCCGGTTGACTCAACGCAAACGCCGCTGTCGTATTTATACTGCTCTTACTTTAAATTTTCCGTTATCTCCGCCGATTGACTGCGTGAATCGAAAGTTCTTTTGACGTTATAACGGAAAATTCATGATGAAACCGGTATATATCGTTTCTGAAAGTTTGCGAAACCGGACCGCCGGTCACCTCATACCTCCATTTCGCATTTTATGAAAATCAGTAAAAGTATTTTTTTGACCTTACATTTTAAGTAAACGCGGAACAAGTCAACCAACCGTCTAACGTACTTTTCTTTCCAACGTTAAAAGAATAGAAGCAGTTTCATAAATTGTTTTTGAACTTACAAAATACGAGGTCGAAAAAGAGGTTATGTAATGATTTCCAGTTAAGTGACAATATCAATCGACGGAAAATTTATACTGTTCTTACTTTAAATTTTCCGTCATCTCCGCCGATTGACTGCGTGAATCGGAAGTTCTTTTGACGTTATAACGGAAAATTCATGATGAAACCGGTATAAAAAGAAGATCTGTATAAAACCGGAGAAATCCCCTTATACAAAATGCGCTAAAAAATTCTTCATAAAGAAAAATCAGGAAAACCTTCGATCAGATATTTATGAAGATCCTGAACGGACTTGATTAAATACTCAGCTCCGGCGGCCGTCAGTTCCTCACGGGTCCCGAACCCGTAAAGAACGGCGCCGCATTTGAGCTGATTCTTTTTAGCGCCGATCACATCGTCTTTTCGATCGCCGATCATTATTATTTCACTCTTGTCGAGTTCCTTAAAATAAGGCAAAACATAACGGAAAACCTCTTCTTTTCTGACCCGGTTCACACTCTTGTCCGCGCCGCCGATAAAATCAAATCGATCATAAATTTTAAAATAGCGCAAAATTTCTTTGACATGAATTTCCGGCTTGGCACTTGCAACGGCGAGAAGGATCTTTTGTCGCCGCAGATCCGAAAGCATATCGGTGATTCCGTCGAAAATTCGGTTTTCATACATTCCTTTTTCAGTAAAATACTCGCGGTAATATTCGGAAGCGGCCTCCGATTGTTCTTTTGAAAAGTGATAGTATTCTTCATAAGTTTCGTATAAGGGAGGTCCAATGAATTGATATAAACTCGTTCGATCATTCACATGAATTCCGAATTTTTCCAAAGAATACATCAGCGAATTGGTTATTCCCAGCGCGGGATCAGTCAACGTTCCGTCCAAATCAAAAAAGGCCGCTCTATATTTTTTCATTTTATTTGATATATCTTTCATATAGTATTTCGGCAGTAAAAAAAGGATTATACCGGTTCCAACATGGATTCTTCATTCCAAAGTCAAAAGAACAGCCGATTCACGAAGTCAATCGGCGGGCCAGTTGAAAAATTAAAATGAGGATAGTATAAATACAATTCGGAAGATCCGGAGGCAATCAACTGAAGATCCGGAGTAAACAGGCAATCAGTCGATATCGCAACGATGGAATGTAAACACATTTTCTGTGTTTTCGAACAGCTCTCAATGAACCCGCGGCCGTTTTTTCAGGATCAAGCCAAAAAAAACCGGGTATTCGGGAATAAATTTCCCTGTCAACAATCATTTCTTCCGTTTGATGAAATCCGGTACGAACAAAGCCGGGACAAAGCGCTTGAACCCGAATGGATGTTTTTTTCAGATCCATGGCCAGCGACTTTGAAAACGAGAGGATAAACGCTTTGGTCGATCCGTAATCGACGGCGCCCCGGCTGGTTATCATCGCCGCAAGCGAAGCGGTATTGATGATAAAGCCCCGATCCGATTTTTTCATAACAGAAGCCGCGGCCCAGGAAAGTCGCTGAACCGCCAAACAGTGACAGATCAACATATCCGACGAGCGGCGAATATCGTTGTCGGGATAAATTTGCCCCCCCAGTCCAAAGCCCGCGTTATTGATCATGTATTCAAGTTCTCCGCAATTCAAAACAAATGCCTCAAGCCGGAGTATTTCTTCCTGCCGCGAAAGATCGACCGGAAATATTTCAACGGTCGCCCCGAATTCCCCGATCAGATCCTTTTGAACTTTTTGGAGTGCGGACTCATGTCTTGCGCAAAGAACGATTCTCTTTCCTTCCCGGGCCAGCTGTCGGGCAAATGCCAAACCGATCCCGCTGGTCGCTCCTGTTATAACGGCGGTTTTTTCCATTGTCTTCCCTTTATTTTAATCATTGATCACAAAAAACGCGCGGCGGATCTTATTCCCCTTGCGATAAAACGTTCCGTTTATGATATACCGATTTCCTTAAGAAGTTTTCGCGGCAATATCAAAAGAACAGCCGATTCACAAAACCAACCGGCGGAAACACAAAAAATTTAATGCGAGATCCGTATAAAATAATCCGCGCTGTTTCCGGTCAAATCACAAATCAAAGATCTTTCCGGGATTGAGAATATAATTGGGATCGAAAGCACGTTTAACCGTTCGAAGCATGTCAAGATATTCATTGGACACGACACATTCCATGTAAGGTTTTCGTTTGTGTCCGATTCCGTGTTCTCCGGAGATCCGACCGCCGGCCGCCTGAACAACGGCATACAATTCAAACAGAATATCCGGCAGAAGATCGTACCATTTTTCTTCGGACCAGTTTTGCGGAGGAGTAATCCGCGCATGCAGATTTCCATCGCCGGCGTGTCCGTAACAGGGAATGAAAACATCGTATTTTTTGGCTAATTTCGAGAACTCTTCAACAACACCGGGAATCGCGGCGGGCGGAACAACGACATCTTCACCGCTTTGTAATTTTGAGACAAGGGAACAGGCTTCCGGAATACCGCGCCGGATCTTCCAAATACGTTCGGAAGCGGCCTTGGTGTCGGCGACATACACTTCATCCGCTCCGTTATTCTGACAAAATTTCCCGACCGTTTCGTAAGCTTTTTCGACTTCTTCACGTTCAAATCCGTCTACGGAGATCAAAAGCATCGCGCCGCAATTCTGATACGGCAGAGACTCATTTAAATACTCGCAGGATCTTCTGATTGCGGATCGATCCATGAACTCAATTGATGTCGGAGTAACCCCGGATCCGATCAGAATTTTGGGAACCGCGGCAATCGCTTTTGTACTCGTCGGAAACAAACAGAGAAGATCAGCCTGATATTTGGGACGCGGAATGAGCTTTAAAATGATCTTGGTAAAAATTCCGAGTGTTCCTTCCGATCCCAAAAAGAGCGGTACCATGTTATATCCGGTAACGTCCTTGAGAAGTTTGCCGCCGACTTCAACGATCTGCCCCGACGGAAGAACAACTTCAAGCCCGAGTACATACCGCGAGGTCACTCCGTATTTGACCGCTTTACCTCCTCCCGCGTTTTCCGCAACATTTCCGCCGATGTAACACATCTCCATACTCATCGGATAACCGGCGTAAAAAAGCCCGGAATCTTTGACATACTCATTAATATCATTGGAGATCACTCCCGGCTCAACGGTAATCATCATATTAGCGCGATCAAATTCAATAATTTTATTGAGACGGTCCGTTCGCAGAACAATTCCTCCGAAAAGAGGAACGGCACCGCCGGAAAGTCCGGAACCCGCCCCCCGGGGTGTTACCGGGATATTTTCCCGATTGGCCAGTTTCATAATTTCCGAGATCTGCCAAGCGTTTTCCGGCGACGCCGCCAGTTCGGGCATTGAGCGGTAATGTGTTCCCGGGATCTCATCTTTTGAAAACGGCTCAAGATTTTCCGCATCGTTGTAAATGACATTTTTCACGCCGCAAATCTTTTGGATCTCTTCGGCTATTTCAGGAGTTATTTTCGCGTATTGTTTCATTGAACCGCACTCTATCTTATTTTGTCGTTCAGATTATTTCTGCTGATATTTTTTGCTCGTTCCGCCGATTGGCCTTCGAGAACAGGCATTTTTATGACCTTATACCGATCCATTATGAATTTTCCGTTATAACGTTAAAAGAACAGTCGATTCACGAAGTCAATCGGCGGAAATGACGGAAAATTTAAAATAAAACAGTATAAAACGGAAAACATGTTATGTAAACAACAGATTCAATCGGAATCATTTCGTTATTTGAATTTGTTGATCAAGAAAGGAAGAATATCCATCAAATCACCGACAATTCCGAAATCGGCGATTTTAAAGATCTGCGCCTCGGGATCTTTATTGACAGCGACAATCGTTCCGGATGTTTGCATTCCGGCCAAATGCTGAATCGCTCCGGAGACGCCAAGTCCGATATAAAGTTTCGGCATAACCGTTCTTCCGCTTAAACCGATTTGACAGGAATAAGGAAGCCAGCCCCGATCGATCACCTCACGAGTACCGCCCACCGCCGCGTTAATCGTTTCGGCGAATTGAAAAACCGCGGATAAATTTTCCGGTCTGCGAAGTCCGCGGCCGACAACAACAATTCGATCCGCGTCCTGAATCGACTGTTCCGGTTTCGCGTGAATCGTTTCATGAACAGTAATCCGGCTCTCCTTTAAATCAGTATGGATCGAAAGTCTGAATATTTCGCCCTGTCTGTTTTTATCGATCGGAAGAGGACGAAATGAATGCGGACGCACCGTTGCCATTTGCGGTCGATGATCCGCGCATTGGATCGTCGCCATTATATTTCCCCCAATCGCCGGACGGGTTTGAAGAAGAAGATCTGTCTCCTTATCGAATGATAGTTCAGTGCAATCGGCAGTCAGACCGGTATGCAGCCGCATTGCGCAATAAGGAGCCAAAGTTCTCCCAAACGAATCGGCAGCGAATAAGAGAACGAAAGGTCTTTGCTGACCAAAAATTCCGCAAAGCGCGTCCGCATACAGATCCAAAAGAAAATCTGTAAATTTTTTTGATTCCAACACAAAAACCCGATCCGCGCCAAACCGGATCAAATTTTTAAGTTCTTCTTCCGGAAGTTCCGGGGAAATCAAAACCGCGTTTACCTTGATTTTTTCCGCGAAACCGGAAGAAGACGCCAATTCAGATGCCCGCGCCAGGAGTTCATAAGATACCGGACAAACGGCTCCGGCACGCTGTTCGGCAACGATCCAAATATCCCGATCCCCGCAAATCTCACTCATTTTTCGCGGTCTCCCTCTATTTATATTTTTTAGACTTTATACTGCCGCATCTACTTTAAAATAACCTGCTGAACTATCGCAGTGAACAACAGGAACGGAACGCGGACGTCTTGCCCGCCGAATCCGTATCAATTTGTCTCGACTTTTTCAACAACGGGATTAACCGTTATTTTCTGTCTTGACAAGGCACTGCCCCAATATCAAAATTCATGACCGATTTGACGTTTGTCCTCGCGTATTCGCATCGGAAAACATCTATTGCAGCCCGTATATACTGATCCTTGATAAATTTTCCGTTGTAACATCTAAAGAACAGCCGATTTACGCAGTCAATCGGCGGAGATGACGGAAAATTTTAAATAAAAGCAGTATATAATACAGTTTTATAAATTTCGATCTTTTAAAAAAGCGCAAAGTTTATCAACGGAATTTTCAAGATTTTCTTCATTTTCCGCACTGGTCATAACACATTTTCGAAGAAGTTTCGGATGAAAGATACGCAGAACCCTTGTCGGCGATCCTTTCAAACCGATTTCATTTTCGGGCAGCGCCAGATCGATATTGGTCAAGACAGATATTTCGGTCCGACGCGCTTTAATTTTACCGTCCAGAGTCGGAAGGCGCGGATCCGCGATTTCTTTGACAACGGTAATCAATGCGGGAAACTGAACAGAGATCCGTTCCTGATCCGCGTCTGCGAATCGGATCAGATCAAGAATACCTTTTCCTGATCCGCGATATCGGTTGAAGGAGGTAAAACCTTCAATTTGATTGACATAAGTAATAACAGGAATATTAAGAGCGGCGGCTGTTTCAGGCCCGATTTGTCCGGTATCACCGTCAATAGCACGTTCTCCGCAAACGATCAAATCAAAATCCGGACAGATCTTTTCAATCGCCGCCGATAGAATTCGGGCCGTTGCCCAAGTATCGGATCCGGCAAAAGCTCGGTCGCTGACAAGAAATCCCCGATCGACCCCCATCGAAATCGCTTCCCGCAAAACAGACTCGGCCGACGGAGGCCCCATTGAAAGGGCAATACATTCGCCCCCGGTTTTATCGCGAATTCGGAGTACTGCTTCTATCGCGTAAAGATCAAGGGGATTAATAACCGCTTCCGATGTCCGGCGAAGAACCGTTCCGGTTGTTTCGTCCATTGTTACGGACCCGCTCTCCGGAACCTGCTTCAGCAAAAGCACCGTTTTCATAACTTTGACTCTCCGTTTTGGATTGAGATGACTCGTCTGTTCGACACCGTCACTTTACTAATCCCTTAGTATAATGTTTTCATTATGTATTTTCCCTTTTGAAATCAAAAAAACAACCGATATATCAAATCAGTCGGCGAAAATCGGGGGGAAATTTAAAATACTGACAGTATAAAACCTGTCCTGACTTCAACTTGAAAACAGTCAATGAACAAATAGGACTTTTTTCATAATTTATTTTCAGAACATGTCAAGAAATACCGGACAACAAGTTTTTTCATTTTATAATATCGACTCAAGAGCGCAAAGGGGGGCTTGATCGGTCAAGCGAAGTCCAACAAACATTTGATTGCCAATTCATTATATTTTCGGTTCATTTTTTCCGACGATTGACTTCATGAATCGGATGTCATTGACGCTATAACGGAAAATCATAATGAAACCGATATATAACATTAAAAATTTTTAAAATTCCTCTGGACAAGGAAAGATCGTTAAGCTATAATTTGGGGTGTACATAAATAAAGTTATGTTCTATCGGTTTTGTTATGAATTTTTAATTTTCCGTTCCATTGTCTAAAGAACAACCGATATACAACGTCAAACGGCGAAATCTCGGATAATTTAAATTGAAGGCAATATAAAGTTTGTTTTCGAACAGACCGATATTATTGTCGAAAGGGGCCTTCGATAAACAAATATTTTTTATTTGTTCGGCACAATACAATATAATTAACGTTAATTAGCGGTTACGGTTTTTTATGAAGAAATGTTTTCTGACATTAAGTTTTCTCTTTGTTTTTTTGATCCTTTACGGATCAAATTCGGAGATTTTGTCGGTTCATTTCATTCTGGCGGGATCCGATCCGGGACAAACCAGTTCCGCTTGTACTGATCCCGTTAAGCAGAACAATACAGAAGAAATTCGCGACACTTCCGGATCAATACCGCCCCGGGAAGTTCAGCAGTCGAACCATTTTTTTATTGTTCCTCCGCTGATCGACTTTTCCGTCTTTAGAAATCAGGACCGAACTTTCAATAGTTTTTCACTGGTCAAGCTTATAAAACGGGGAAAGCTGCTCAGCTTTCTTTCCGCCAATCATATTGCGGTTAAGGGCCGCGTTCCTGTCAGTTATGAAAAGTTGTCTTTTATTTTACCGGCTTTTCATGAACCTCTTTATCTGATTGATTGCTCTCTTTTAAATTGATTCTCCTTGCGCGCTGGTTCATTACGGCGTCTTGGCTGGAATGATCCGATCTGTTTTATACTGTAAATCTTACTTTTTCCATTTCGCCGCCAATTGACTTCGGAAATCGACCGATCTTTTGACGTTGGCTCGGAGAGTCTGTAAGTGAACCAGTATTAAACGTGTCAAAAGCTCCTTCCTGTCTTGGATTATGCTTTTGATGATCTGATTTCTCTATAATTGTTTTTCATACAGTCAAAAGAATCCTTTTTTTCGAAATGATTTGGACGACAGCAAAAGTTTTCTTTCATCGCGGTTAAAAATTGGGGCCGTAAAAGAAAAGTTTTTTACTGTTTCCTGTCAATTTTCGATCTCAAGTTTTCTCTGATCGATAAATGGAAAACAAAATGAAGTCGGTAAAACTTTCGGCCGTTCCGGACTGATTAACTGAAAATCGCGCTCAAATACTGAAGACCGATCAATTCATATAAAATCGGTTTTCCGCGATTAATGATTATCAAAAATTTAAATATCAAGGAGAAAATTCATGTTACAATATATTCCTTTTTCCGTTCTTTACGCGCTTCCTCTTATTCCGATTATAATTATCGGCAAGATCCTTTACAACCGCAGTCACGCGGTAATCGCCAAACAGGAAGAGACACAAACAAATTTGACTGCCGCGGATACGGTTCGTGTTCTTCTTGACAATAACAAATTGAAAAACATTGCTGTTGAACAGGGCAACGACTGGTCTTTTAACGGTTTTGACGATGAATCGGGCAAAATCAAATTGAGTCCGGGCAAAATCGCGCAAAAAGACATCGTCTCAATCGCGGTTGCCGTTTTGGCTTTCAGCCCGCTCCTTCGGGAAATTACGCAGCCCCCCAAAGCTCTTTACCGAAAGATCTCCGGCATTTGCCAGCCGATTTCTTTTTGGACCGTATTTACCATTTTGGCCTTGGGACTGATGTCTTCCTCCGTCTCTACTGTTTTGTTCGGATATCTTCTTTCGCTGACAACAATCGCTTTTCGATATTACAATCTTAAAAGCGATGAATCGGCGGCGGAAGCGGTTATTCGTCAGCTTGAATCTCTGTCCACTTTTTGCAGCGGAGAGCTGGAAAATATTCGAAAAGCGACGGGAGCCATTCTCCGAACGAACCATTAATTTTCGAAAACGCGTTTCTTCCGGGCTTGAAAAGTCAATTCCGGTTTCCGCCAAAAAACGGGGAACAAACGGTTTTTATCGCAATCCGGCAACTTCAGTACCGACTCTTATAATCCCGGAAGCAAACAAATGTCTTTCCAGTTGAATGCAAAATATGTTTTCCTGTCCTTTAATTAAGGATAAAACAAAGATCTGATCGAAGAGCCTTCGGTTCGATTGAGTTTAACAGTTCAAAAAATACATTACGGGTACAAGTCCTGGACACGTTCATTACAAACGAGTCCGGGATTTTTTTTGATCAATTTTGAGATCTTGTATTCCAGCTGACTTTTTTTAACGGGAGCTTGTTCTTAACGCGGCTTTTATACCGATTCCATCATGAATTTTCCGTTATAACGTCTAAAGAACAGGCGATTCACACTGTCTATCGGCGGAGATCACGGAAAATTTAAAATAAAAGCGGTATAAAGAATCGTTTTTTCAGTAATTGACATTCAAACACGTCCGCGGTACAATTTTATTAATTGACTTGAATGCCTTTAAATTCAAACGGTCAAAGGAGCCGAAAATAATGAAACGCAGAACATTTATCGATCTGACCGCCAAAAGCGCCGCCTTGGGAATTTTGGGATTGACCTCGGATCTTTCCGCGGCCCCAACCGGATCTTCGAAAGATTTTTATTTTACGCAGCCGTTCGACGGCGGTATTATTCATCTGGGGAGCGGTGAACCCGTACTCGGTCAAGAAAAAAAAAGGCTGAAAATCCGTGTTGCCGGAATCGCGCCGACGGACGCTCAAATCAAGATCTCCGGTCCTGACGGACAAAATAAAACAGCGAAACGGTCAGGAAACCGTTTTGAAACCGATCTTTTACTTTCCGACCGATTTTCAGAAATTCGGGCCGATTTGACACTCGGCTCGCGAAAAGAAACGATCAGGACCCGACCGGTTTGGGCACAAAACAGTTACAAACGATTTAAATTTCAAATAGACGACAACAGCTTTTGGCTTCGCGATCTCGCGCAAAATAATTATAAGAGTATTTTCAATAATTTTTATCTCGCGGGCTTGCGAAATCTTTTCAAAAAATATGGCGCCAAATTTGAACTGAACTGTTTTTATACCTGTCCTGCCCGTCTTTACCCGTTTCGACCGGTTATGCCCTCTTCAATAATGCCCCCGAATGATACAAATGACAGGCGAAGAGTTCCCCAATCAGCCGATTTCGATCTTTCAATGATGCCGGATCAATACAAATCTGAATTCGAAGACAATGCCGACTGGCTTCGTTTGGCTTTTCACGCACACGCGGAATTTCCCGACAGTCCCTATAAAAACGCGTCCGTTGAAAAATTCACCGGTGATTTCGACCGAACCGCCGCCGAAATTCGCCGTTTCGCCGGACGCGCTTATACCCCTCCCGCTATCGTTCATTGGGGAGAAATACGACCTGAGATCTATCGACCCCTTTTTGACCGCGGCGTTCGAACTCTGTCCGGATATTTTACTAAAACTTCCGCTGGATCCTGGCTCGTAAGTTTTCAGCTCCCCGACTCCGTTTGTCAGTATATGTCCGGACATGAGGGCTATTATCATTTCGAAAGCGGTTTGTCTTTTTCAAAACTGCATATCGTCTGTAACAGTGTTCCGCTACCGAAGATCGTTCCGACCCTTCAAAATTTCAACGACAGTCCGAACACCAAAACAACAATTGATTTTCTGACTCATGAACAGTATTTTTGGCCGTTTTACCGAAATTATATTCCTGAACATTTCGCCCGACTTGACGCGGCGATCGGTTTCGCGGTCGAAAAGGGACACAAACCCGTTTGGCATCATGACGGATTCTTCTCGACCTGACAAGAAGATCATGTTAACCGACAACCCCAATGATTAGGACAAAATATCAAATATCGTCAAAAATTTGTTACCCGGGCAAAACGGGGTTAAAACAGGAGATCTTCCGGCAGCGGGAATAAAGAGTCGGCATTAACCAAAGTCGACGTCTTCTGTCTTCTTGGGAAATTTTCCGCAATCGCCGCCGGAATGTTTTCGCGCTTTAGTCCTTGTTCATATAAATCAGGAAACTTTCACCAAACAAAACCTTTATACACTGCTTTTATTTTAAATTTTCCGTCATCTTTGTCGATTGACTGCGTGAATCGGCTCTTATTTGACGTTATAACAGAAAATTCATAATGAAATCGGCGGTATAACAACCTTACAATCAGGATCAATAAATACAATGAATCATAAGAAAATTTCCTTTCATGCCGGACGTATTTTCAACACTGTTTATTTATTCTTTATTTCAAATAAGGACAGCGCTGTCAAACGGTTCTGTCGCGTTCTGATTCTGCTCCTGATTGTTTTTTTGTCCGTTGAGAACGCAATTTCAAAAGAAGATTCAAAAATCCGGTCAAATGGAAATTCCAATACTGCGCGAAATTCGGATCTGATCATTCCGGTCTCCGTTTGGACTTCTGCGGAAACAGGCAAAGGACATCCCATCGAACTGTCCGTCGATGACGATTGGAATACATACACGGAAATACTTGATGACAGCCGGACAGGAAGCAAGCCTCATGTTTATCCCCCCCAAGGATCGACGCCTGTAACAGCGTCAGTCGTATTCGATCTCGGTCAAATCAGGGAAGTCGGCGGGATCCGTTTGACCGCTTCCCAATCCTGGGTTTACCGAATGCCGCAGAGCGTATCCGTTTTTTCCTGTTCTGATCCAAAAGGAATCGGATCAAAAAAACTTCTTTGCGAAAATGCCGAACTTCCGCCGCTGGCTTCAAGCAATTCCGGTTTCATCTCCTGGCCAATGATTGAAACTCGGTATATTCTTCTTCAGATCAATGATTCCTGGGAAAAAAGTTTTTGGCCGGGAATAGAGTCGTTTGACATTCAATACGATGTCGCCGGATCCGATTTTCGTTACAAAGCGTTTCCAAACGACGGCTGGTGGATGGGAATACAAAAAACGATCTGCAGGGAAAACGGACTCGACAGTCACGGATTCGGCAGCCGTTTTCTCGTTCAAATCGCTGAAGCTGTTTTTTACCGGGATGAACCCGACGATTTCATTCGTCCGAACAAACCGGAAACCGCTTATCCCAAAGACCGGCTTGTCCGCGATTGGATCTATCAGGATCACGGACTTGACGTTACCGGCTGTTTTCATTCGAAAAAAGATTCCGTTATTGAAAAAGCAATGCTCATGAAAGTTCTAACGGAACTTCCGGCCGATACGGCGGAAATGACTGATTATAAAAAGCGAATGACCGGTTTGATGAATGTCCCGGGATCTGATCCCCGTTGGAAAGATCTTTATATCGATGCCTGCCAAACACGCCGAAATATCCGGCTCCGTTTTCTGATCGAGGAAGAAGAAGTCCGACAAATTCTTTATGTTCGACATTGTCTGCTCGGAGGCTGGACCGGCGCGGCCTGTACGGAAGATCTCTCCGACGGTGAACACGACATACATAATCCCGACTGGAAACCGGGCTCACAGCTTTGTCGGCTTACTTTAAAAAACGACGGCTCGATCTCCAACGAAATTCTTCTCGACAAGCCGAACGGTTTGATTCGGGACCCAAACTTTTCCAGCGATGCCCAAACACTTGTCTTTTCAATGCGCGATAATTTTAAAACGGACGATTACCATCTGTATCTGATGGACATGAAAACAGGATCTGTCAAGCAGATCACCTTTTCGCCGACTGTCAACGGAAAGCCGATTCCCTGCGCCGATACCGATCCCGTATTCACCGCGGACGGTAAAATCGTTTTTCAGTCAACCCGAAATATCAATCAGGATGTTTGCTGGATTCAGGCAACCTCGAATATCTTCACTT
>CAZZEF010000090.1:0-16510 GCA_964652875.1 uncultured Planctomycetaceae bacterium | reverse complement strand
GAAAAATGACGGAACCGAAATGGCCATTTCCGCGAAATGTCCGGATCCGGTTGAATTGACCGGAAGTTGGTCGGTTGCGTTCGATCCCCAATGGGGCGGACCTAAACAGATCGTTTTCGACAAACTGCAGTATTGGAATGACCGACCGGAAAAAGGAATCAAGTATTATTCCGGTACCGCGTTTTATCAAAAGAGCTTTACACTGACGGAAGATCAGGTCAAAAACGAACTGCTTCTTTCATTGGGTAAAGTTGAGGTGATCGCCCGAGTCAAGATCAACGGAAAAGAAGTCGGTATTGTTTGGACGGATCCTTGGACAATCGATATTTCCCGATTCGTCAAAGTCGGCCGGAATGAACTGGAAGTGGAAGTCACCAACTGCTGGGCCAATCGTCTGATCGGCGACGCAGGACTTCCCCAAAAAGATCGTTTTACTAAAACGAATATCCATCTTTATAAGTTGAAAGTTGACGGAAAGAAGGTTCCCAAACGCGTATTTCAAGGATTTTCCGATGAATCACCTCTTCGAAATTCCGGCCTGATCGGTCCGGTCAAGATCCTTTCCGGCGTTCATCAAACCGTTTCGCTCGACTGATTCGCTTTATCATAAAACACAATTCGATTGACCATTTCGCCTGGCTCGGCTACCGCTGATCCGGGCGATTGTTTTTATGCGGGCCTCTGCAAGGCCGGAGGGATTGACTGTCGAAAAACGTATGATTTCCTGACGCTGCCGGACAATCGGATCTTTTTTCTTCCTGTAATGGTCTAAAAGCAAACATAAAGTTAAAAGGAACCGTTTGCGAAACGTATACTCGGGCATAAGGACCGTCAAAAAGTTCAATCAATGCTTTGGGGGCCTGTCCGATCAAGATAAGTTTTCTATCGGTCAGGACTGATGGTCATTTGGGTATTGATCGGGCGTTATGTTTTGTATTTATCCCGCTCTTTTTTATCCGTATCTCCGACGATTGATTCCGTATTTCGACGGGGCTTATAACATTGCAACAGGAAATTAAATAGATCGGTATGCTTTGGGACAATGTTTTATTGGACAAGAAATAAAAAGAAGCCTGATTTTCATTGCCGTTGAAAATCAGGCTTCTTTTTATACGAATGGACAGACCAGACGATTATTTATTTCCGGAGTCGGATCCGGAGGGGGCGGGCGCGGCCGGCGCGGCGGAATTATTATCGGAGTCGGATGTGTTTTCAGAAGACTCCTCTTCTTTTTCTTCATCGCCGGTAAAGAAGCCGATCTCGCATTTGGAAAGAGTCTTTTTGATGTCGTCAATACCGGCTTGGGTAACTTTGGGGCAGGAACTGATGATCAAGGTTTCCAGTCCGGTCATCGGTTTGAGGTACAAAAGACCTTTGTCGGAGATCAGTTCGCTGGCATCAATACTGATCAGTTTGATTGAAGGAACCTGACTGAAATAATAAAGGCAATCGTCGGCCAATTGGGTATTTTGGCTAAGATAGATCTCTTCCAGTTTCGGATGTTTTTTCAAGGTGACAAATCCGCGGCCCTGAACTTTTTCGCAGTCGCCGATGGTGATTGATTTAAGATTGGCCAGATCGGTAAGGAAAACGAGTCCCTGATCGGAAATATTGGGGCAGCTGATCAGGAAAAAAGCTTCGAGTTCACTCATTTTCGCGAACGTCTGAAGCCCCCGATCGGTAATTTTGGCCATTCCGGAAAGACCGAACGATTTGAAATTCATTCCGTTTAATTGATAAAGGCCCTGATCGGTCAAGGTGTCGTTGTCGAGGAAGCCGATATTTTGAAGTTTCGGAAGCTGGCGCAGTTGAGCGACCGTTTCATCGGTAACAAGCTGTTTACTCAACATAACCGAATTGAGATTGGTCAAAGAAGGGATCAATTTGACAACGGCGCCGGACGTGACATTTTCGAGGTTGACAAGAAAAAGGCCTTCCAAGCTGACCGCGGCGGCGATTCCTTCGATACCGGCATCCGTAACGCCTTTGGCGTCGGAGAGATCAAGTTCGCGGATATTCGGAAGTTTGCAAACATATTTAACGACTTCGTCAGTCAGAATGGTTCCTGTAAAATCAAGAGAAAAAGGCTCTTTTACCGCGATAATTTTTAAAAGATCTTCCCGAGTCAATGTTTTATTTTCAAAAGAAAGATGCGCGTATTCTCCGGAGGCCTTTCGAGCGACATCGGCTTCTGAAGGAAGTTTGGGGGCGGCATCGTCGGCTGAAGCGGTTTGTGCTGCGTTCGCGTTGAATGTCGATTGTGCGTAACTGTTGATGCCGCAAACAAAAAGGAAAACTGTCAGCAAGATTATAGATGTCTGACGGATACAAAATTTCATTCTTTTTATCCTTTCTTAAATTGGTGGGCTAATGAAATCCTTTCCATAATGCGCCTATTTTAGCATTTTAACTATTTCTTGTCAATAAAACTTTTTTCATTATTTGCAATGGACCGCGCATTTTATTTTTTCTATTAAAATCGGGATTTTTATTGAACAAAATTGAGTAAATTTCAAGACATGCGCGAAAATAATTGACATTGAGTCATCTTCGGCTTAAAATAAAAGAGTGCGGACTGAAATTACCTTGTATGCAGTAATGATAATCAAAAGTCTGTCTTGTTTTTTCAAAATATACTGATTCCATCATGAATTTTCCGTTATAACGTTAAAAAGAACAGTCGATTCACGCAGTCAATCGACTGTAATCACGGAAAATTAAAAATAAAAGCAGTATAAAAGTAATCAGATAAAAATATTGGTATAACCTAACAAAAGAGCGGGTAATGAAAAAAGACGTGTATACGCATAAAAAGTTGGTCTTTTGCCTCCTTGCAGCAGGTGTTATGATTGTTAATGTTCTGTTTTTAAGGACCGGGATCGAAACGGCGTTTTCAGTGGATCGTGAATCGGCCGCGGAAGCAAAGCAGCCGGGGATCTGGATCCCGTTGGGGGAGCCGGGCGTCGGCGGTTGGGTAACTTCCGTTACGGTCGATCCGAACAACTCAAAGCATCTGATCATCGGAGGGGATCTGCTCGGGACCGGCGTTTCTTTTAATGGGGGACAAAGTTATCGGCCCGGATTGGGTTTTAAAAGCTGCGAAATAGGGGATTGCTCTTTTCATCCTCAAGACGGACGAATCGTTTGGGCCGGTTCAATGAGCGGTCCTTACCGTTCGGAAGACGGAGGGAGAACATGGCGCGAAATGAGAAACGGGTTCCCGAATATCGCCGGTTATCATTATTCTGTTCCGATTGAAAAGATCCTTTTTGACCCTGATAATAACAACAGACTGCTGGCGTTTTCAGGATCAAGCCGGAGATGGCGGTCACCGGGCAAGCCCGATTGGGGATCCGTTTGGGAAAGTCTGGATGGCGGCGGACATTGGACTAAAATTTCATCTGTTGAAAAAAACATCGTTTGCGCCGCTTTTAAGCCGGGATCAAGTGCAATCCTTTATATCGCGGTTGATCAATCGGGACTGTTTCGGTCCGGAGACGGCGGTAAAAATTGGGTTCCGATCAATAACGGTTTGCCGCATTTGAATATTGAGCGGGTCCGCGTTAATCCCAAAATGCCGGGAACAATTTATATTTCACTCGGTGCGGGTCCGGCCGCAGAAGTGAAAAACGGAAGAAAAACATGTTTGCCCGGCGGTATTTTTCGTTCGGACGACGAAGGAAAAAGTTGGAGAAAAATGACAGTCTCCTTGACAGAAAAACGCGAGGCCAATCCGTATTTGACAACGGGGTTTAAAGCGTTCGACTGGTCCGCTTCCGATCCGAACGTTCTTTATGCGGGCGACCGAGCCTGGAATGTCGATACCGTTTACCGATCGATTGACGGGGGGAAAAACTGGACGAAAGTTTTGCATCGGTCCCCCTCCGATCCGAAAATATGCAAATTGAATTGTGCCTATTTCAGCGGGGCAGGAGGAACGCTTTTGACGATTGATCCGAACGATTCCAAAACGGTATACGGAGCGGGCGCGGAATTCGTTGTCCGTACCAATGATGGAGGAGTGACTTGGGATGACATTACGGCGAAAAAAATTAACGCTTCCCGTGAACATTGCTGGTGCGGACGCGGATATTCGGGGCTCTGCTGCATCGGCTTTTATTTCGATCCCTATCATTCCGGAAGATCCATTTTTACCGCGATGGATGCCGGAAAATGCTGGGAGTCCCGGGATTTTATGAAAACATGGACTTTTCGCGGAAACGCTTGGGTTTTGCCGCCGGAGTCCGCGCCGACAGATTCTGAATCGAAAAAAACAAAACTGGATAAGTCCGATTCGAACGCGAGGACTTCCGGAAAAAATCGGCCGCAGGAGTATCGGGTTACACCTTGGGGGGGCGGAAATATGGCCGCGTTTGCCAAAGACGGATCTGTTTACGTGACGACCGGACAGGGGAATTCCAACGGATCGATCTTGCGGGGGTCGATCTTGCCGGACCGCCGCTGGATCTGTTTAAGGGATCAAAAGAACGGTCTTCCTGATTATAATAAATGCGTTGCAACGGGGATTCATGTTTTGCCGGATGATTCGTCGAAAGTTTGGGCCATTATTGATCGAAAACTTTACCGGTCGGACGATTTCGGCGAACACTGGTCGATCCTGTTTGATCAGGAAGATCTTGGCTGGCTGGCCGCTGATCCGAACGATCCTCTGACGTTTTATGTTTCCGGTAAAGAAAATATTTGGAAAACAACCGACGGTCAAAATTTCGCTGCGCTGGGCGGTCCGAAAGTTGCCGGACGAATGGCTGTTGATCGGCTCGGCCGTCTTTGGCTTGCCGCTTATCGGGGAAAAGTCCCCGGAATTTGGCGGTTCGACGAAAAGAAAAATCAGTCGGACCCTTTAAGTGGATGGACGCTGCTGAAAAAAGATTTTTACATAATGAATATCGCTGTCGATCCTTCTAATGAAAAACGGATTTTAGCCGTCGGCAATGATGATCCGTTTCATGATCAGGTTCGTTCGTCGATTTGGGTCAGCTCCGATGACGGGCAAACATGGATCGAAGCAGTGGACGGACTGCCGGTTCATCGGGGAAAAGCCGTCGCCTTTAATCCGTTCAATCCGGAGGAAATTGTCTTGGGGACCGGCGGTTCCGGCTTCTTTAAAACAACATTTCCGAAATAAAAGGGTTGTTTAGTTTGCCTCAATGAAACTTTCGTCCTTTGACTTTCTGATCCAGCTGATCTGATTACAAGGGAATAAAACGAAAAACGCAAACAGTGTCAATGATTCGTGTTTTCAGAAATAAAAAAGGTTGTTTGATTTTCCGTTTCGATGTTTAACGAACTGTTATACTGTTTTTATTTTTAATTTTCCGTGATCTCCGTCGATAGACAGCGTGAGTCGGCTGTTTTTTGACGTTGTAATGGAAAATTCATGATGGAATCGGTATACTTGAGATCAATCGGCGGAAATTTTAAAATATTGACTTTAATAAAAACGGGGAGAAGTGCATGAAAATCTTATTTTGTTTTTTGACAATGTTGGGAATAATTGTCGCTTCTTCCTGTTCGGTTCAGTCAGCGCAGCCGGGAGAAAAACTTGTTCTCGCGGAGAACGGGATCGATTATGTCTTTCGATGGTGTCCGCCCGGCCGTTTTATAATGGGAAGTTCGGAAAATGAACGAGGCCGATTCGTTGACGAATTAAGTCATGAGACGGAATTGACCCGCGGTTTTTGGCTCTTGGAATCGGAAGTAACGCAAAAAATGTTTCAAAGTGTCATGAAGAAAAATCCTTCCGCGTTTTCTGGATCGGGCGGGGAAAAAGAAAAAGTAAAAAATATTGATACGGCCGATTTTCCGGTTGAAAATCTTCTTCTGACAGAGGTCGATGAATTTTGTAAAAAACTTGGCGCCGCATTAAAAGGAACGGTTCGGCTTCCGTCTGAAGCGGAATGGGAATACGCCTGCCGGGCAGGGGCTAAAGGTCCGTTCGGCGTTGAAGACGAGTTTACCAACTTTGCCTGGTTTTGGGACAATGCCGGAAAACGGACGAATCAGGTGAAATTGAAAAAGCCGAATGCCTGGGGATTTTATGACATGCACGGAAATGTCAGCGAATGGTGCCGGGATACTTTCGCGCTCGACGCTTATCAAAAGCATTCGAAAAAGGATCCATTGGAAACGAGGCCCGCTTACGGAAATCCTAAAATAATTCGGGGGGGCAACTGGTGCAGCGGTCCGTCAGTTTGCCGAAGCGCTTCCAGGGATCGGGACGGGGGAACCGTCCGGCAGGATAATATAGGTTTTCGCATCGTTTTTATTCCCCGTTTTTCGCAGGGAATTCCCGATCAATATCGGAAACAATGGAAGGAATACGAGCCGGAAGTCCTTCAGAATATTGAAAAATACCGAAAGGCAGACGCTGTTTTGAACTTGTTGAACCGCGATGGTTCTCCCTTGTCCGATTGCGAAGTGAATATCCGGCAGATCGGTCATGAATTCAAATTCGGCTGCAATATTCTTGTTCTTGACCAGTTGGAGGATAAAAATGAAATTTATGAGCGGAAGTTTCTTCGTCTTTTTAATTTGGCCACTTCGACCCTTTGTATGAAGATCTATCATCCCCGGGAAGATCTTTATTTGTTCGGAGAAAAAGATCAAAAAGTCTGGCGGCGTCCGCAGCCGGATCGGATCCTTCGTTTTTGTCAGGAACACCGTATTGAAATGAAAGGGCAGCCGGTGATTGCGGGCAGCTGGCATCCCGACTGGGTTTCGAAAGATTATGAAACAGCTAAAAAACAGTATTCCAAGTGGATCCAAAAAGTGGCCGAACGTTATGACGGAAAAATCGGAATTATAGATCTGGTCAATGAGTCGCTTTGTCATCAGAAAAAGGAATTCAGTTTATACCAGCCCGATTTGAACTATGTCGAATGGGCGTTTCGGGAAGCGAAAAAGTATTTCAAAAATTCGATTCTTGAGATCAATGAGGCGACCGGATTTACGGTAACCGGTCCGTATTACCGCCTGCTTAAAAAACTTTTTGACGCTGGAACGCCCATTGATTCAATCGCCTGTCAGTATCATCATTTCAATCGAGAGTCTTTTCAAAGACATCTTGACAAAACCCGATATCGAAAATTGGCGGATGCATATTATCGGTTGAGTGAATTCAACCGTCCGATTTATATTTCGGAAATAACGATACCGGCGACTTGCGGTGCCGATCTTCAGGAAGGAGAAGCTGTTCAGGCGGAAGTTCTTTCCAATTTATACCATCTCTGGTTCAGTATTCCGCAGATGAACGGAATCATTTACTGGAACTTTTGCGACGGCGCCGCCTGGGGAGGGGAAACGGGCGAAGGCCGGGTTCGAGCCGGTCTTCTTGACGAAAACATGCGCGAGAAGCCCGCTTATCTTATGCTTGACTTTTTGATCAATACAAAATGGCGTACTGATCTTCAAAAGCAAAAGCCGGTAGCCGGTTATGTCAGGTTCAGAGGGTATCGCGGCCGTTATCGAATCGAGGTCCGAAAAGGTTCACGATCTCAATTTTTTGAAATGAATTTGACCGGAACAGGCGGCAGGTTCGATTTTAAATGGACTGCACTGGAAAATAACTTGAAAACCAACACTGAATCAGTTGTTGAAAAGAATTTAAAAGTCGAAAACAAATAAGGCGCTTGAACGTAAAAGCAGAGAACGGAAAAATAAATATTTAATGGAAAGCAACGTATCGGGGAGAAGATGAACTGTCCGAATAAGTTTAAGGCGCGTTTATGTTTATTTTATAATGGAATTTTTGTTCCAACGTTAAAATAGCTTCCGTTTCATGTATACCGATTCCCTTATGAATTTTCCGGAACGAAGCCGAAAAACCTCCCGATTTACGAAGACAATCGGGACAGAGGATGGAAGTTTTCAAAGATCGGCAGTATATTAATCGGCGGAAATGATAAAGAATATAAAAATCAGTGCAGTATAAAATATCTGAAAAGAAAGAATAAAGAATGAAAACCTCTTGTAATTCAACTAATATAAAAAAAACATTCTTGAATTTTTATTGTATTATTTTATTTCACTCGATTCTCTTTACCCTATTTCTTTTTTTGTTTTTCATAATTCTTTGGATCGAAAAGCATTTTGGTTCAAGATTGAGTATTCATCAAATTTTAAACAATATATTTTCGCCGACCGTCGGGGCCGATCCAGAATTGATCCGATCTTTATCAAAAAGGATTATCAATGTAAGTTTATCCGGAATTCTTTATTTTCTTTTCTTTTCCGGGATCTTGCAGTTCTGGTTTGATTTTATTCGAAAAAGATTGTTTTCACCAAGATCAAAAAAAGAGACAAAACAGACCGATCCATCCTGTCAGGAAATATCCAGCGAAAAATTGATTAATCGTCCGGAAGAAATTCAAATACAGAAGTCAGATATTATTCGCAAAGCCAAATTATGGTCACTTATTATTCCTGTCATACTGTTCTTTTTGACTTGTTTTCTTGCAGAAAAGAAATTCAGGATCATCGATTATTTTTGGTATGGAGCCCAGTCAACCCCAATGTTTGATTGCTATCGTGTCCCGGACCGTTCAGAGATCATTGCTCCTGCTCAAAAGAGAAATTTTGTCTGGATTATTTCAGAATCTTTGGAAGAAACCTATTCACAAAAAGATCTTTTTGGTGAGGATCTCATTACCGAACTTACATCGCTGAAGGATCAGGGACTTATCGTTCCCAACTGGGTACAGGCGGATGGTACGGAGTGGACTATTGCGTCTTTAATCTCTTCGTTATATGGAATTCCAAGACGACATGTTTGGAATGGTCATGCTTTTTCTCAAAATGTGAATGTCAAAATTCTTGAAAACACCCGATCCGTATTTCATGTTCTGAACGATAATGGATATAAAATCGTTTTTGTTCAAGGTGATGATTTGGCTTTTGCCGGACGTAATTATCTTTTTGCAAATTTTCCCTGGATGAAAGGGCTTTCCTATAAAGATCTTTCCAGAACACCCGATTATATGGAATTCATCAAGCATAATCAGGGCTATAGCTGGGGAGTGCATGACCGGCTTGTTCTGAAAAGTGCCTGTCAGGAATTTGATCGGCTTGCCGCGCAGGAAAGTCCTTTTGTTCTTGTTGTTCAATTATTGGATACTCATGGAGTTCATGGTTTTCGGGATTCTCAAACGCAACAACAATACGGTGATTTTCGCGATATTATTCGAGAACAAAGCCGAATGATCTCACAATTTGTCAATAAAGTTCGCGCAAGTTCCCAAAAAGAAAATATCGCAGTTTTAATCATGGGCGATCACCTGGCAATGCGTAACGAGGTCCAAAATCTTTTAGATAAAGCTTCCGATCGAAAAATATTCAATCTTTGGATCAATGGAGATCCCAATTTAAAAACAATGACTGACGCGCCTTGCGCTACCTTTGATTTCGCTCCCGCGATATTGGAGTTTTTGGGGTTTCGATGGAAGGATCATCAATTTGGAATAGGAATTTCCTGTTTTTCCAATGATCAAAGACTTTTGCAAAAATACTCTTATGAGAAATATCAAAATGAAATTAATAAGGAATCAAAAATATATGATCAACTTATTCTTGGCAATACCTCTTCTTCTCATAAGTAAGAGTTGGCGTATTCGACAAAAATATAAAAGGAAAACAGTAAAATGAAAATAACGAAACATTCGTCATTCCGAACGTGTCATAAACAGACGATGCTGAGAATGATTTTAACGTTTTTTATTCTTGGAATACTCGCTTCGGCAGGGGCGGCGGAAATTTCATCGGACGGTCTTTCTGTTTCTTTGAATGAAAAGAACGGCGCGCTGAAAATATCGGTTCCCTCAAAAAAAATCATCTTTGAAACAAGGTCCGCTTCCCTGAAGGAACTAAAGATTATTCGGTCTGAAGAAAAAAGTCTTCATGCGTCCTTCAAATCGGAAGGAACTCCGAACCCGGTATTTCTGACATTAAAAATATTAAATGATTGTGAGGTTTCGGTTTCATTGAAAGGATCGGGGCCAATGTCGCGGCCGGTTGCCTGGCCTCCCGCAATACTTCATGACCAGCAAGATCATGTTGTGTTGCCGATTGGGACGGGAACGATTTGGCCGGTCGAACTTCCGCAAGGTGAAGACCCGAAATATTTTTCCATGAAAACCAGTATGTTTTGGTCACGGAATCTGACCTTGGGATTCTGGACAGTTTTACGCGGAGAAACCTGGCTGGATCTGATCCCCGAAGACGCGTCCGACGCCGCTCTTTCCGCACTTCGTAACCCGCATGGCGATCTTTACTGCGACTTTTACTGGTGTCCGGAAAAAGGACAATGGGGCTATGAACGCGTCATGCGTCTGATAATCGGAAGTTCTGGAGGATTGACCGCCGCTTGTAAAGCTTACCGCGAATACCGTAAGCCGTTTGGATTCGGCAGGACACTTTTGGAAAAAGCGCAGCAGGCGCCGCAGATTCACAAAATGGCGGGAGCCGCGAACGTCTGGCTTTGGCATGATCGTTACGAAGATCTGATGTATGAACGGACGACCGAAAAGATCGATGTTGATAATACCGCAATGGTTACCCGAGTTGCCGCCGATCTGAAAAAAGCCGGCTGTGATCGAATTTTATGGGGGATCTTTTTCTGTAAAGACGCGCCCAAGGTCAAGGATCTGCGGCAGTATGACTGGCTGGTGACCAAGTACGATAATTACACCGACGTTATGCCGCCGGATCTTCAGAAGGTAATTCCCGCTCATCGGGTGGAGAATTGTGATTACACGGAACGAAGGAATAAAAACTGGCCCAATGATATTCTGATCGATTCGAAAGGAAAACTTGCTCCCTGCTGGGCTCTTTACGGAATAGATGGAAAAAAATACAATCAGAATGCGATGTGTCCGCGGCAGGCGGAAAAGGATATTCGGGCCGAGGTTCCAATGTTGGCGAAAAAGTGGGGGTATAACGCTTGGTTTATTGATGTTATGGGAGGAGGACTGCGGGAATGTTTTTCGAAGGATCATCCGATGACAAGACGTGAATCGCGAAAATATCAGCTCAATAATTTTAGCGCTCTGCTTGAATGCGGATTGATCTCGGGAACGGAAGAGGGCGTTGAGTGTTTTCTGCCCGGTCTTTGTTATACGGAAGGAAAAATGAGTGTCTTTCCTTATCGAATCGATCCGTTTATGTGCTGGCGCTGGAAATCGCGGTCGTTTATTGATCCCGAAAAATCGGATTATCTTGATCGGTATATGCTTAATCCGATCTATCGCGTGCCGATGTGGGAACTGGTTTGGCATGAATGTTCCGTGAATTATTGGTATTGGGGGGACGCGTCCAATAACGTTCCGAACAGACTAAAACGGCGCGATCTTTTTAATGCGCTTTACGGAACGCCCCCCTTATATTCTTTCAAAGCCAGCGATTGGAATCGTGTCATTTCCGATGTCAATGATACGAAAAAACCTGAACAGACGAACACGAGGGGACAAGCTCAGACGTTACGGGAACTTGTTATTGACTCCTGGCGCCGCGCAACGCCGGTTGCCCGAAAAACAGCTTTTGTTGAGATGAAGGCTTTTCTGTGGCTTGATCAAAACAGAAAAGTTCAGCGAACAATTTTTGCCGATGGAACAATTGTTACAGCGAACTTTTCCGATAAACCGGTAACAGTGGAAAAAACGGTCATTCCGCCCGGTGATTATTGTTTATCGCAGGAGTAAACAGGAGTAAACAGAAGTAAACAGGAGTAGACAGGAGTAAACAGGAGTAAACAGGAGTAAACAGGAGTAAACAGAAGTAAACAGAAGTAAACAGGGGTAAACAGGGGTAAACAGGGGTAAACAGAAATAAACAGGACAACGTATTTTTGCGGAAGATCCGGGAACGATCCTCTGGATAAAGATCCCGGAGAAAACGATTTCCGATCTCTTTTCACGACCGGGCTTCTTCGTTGGAAGAAAAACGGCCTCTTCTCTTTGTTATAAAGGGAATCGTTCCCAATTAATCTCACCTCACCTTGATGAAATGAATTTGCTTTTCTTGACAAATATGATTCATTTTTTATGTTGTCCGTCAGAGATCTTTCCGAACCAGTTTTGAAATGGAGGCAAAGAGCTGATCGTAAAAAACAGGCTTGGAAATATGATCGTTCATTCCTGAACTTAATGCTTTGACGATGTCTTCATTAAAAGCGTTTGCGGTCATGGCGATAATTGGAATAAGATTCGCTTCAGGATGTTGGCTTGTTCGAATCATTTTTGTTGCCTGATAGCCGTCCATAATGGGCATCTGGATATCCATCAGAATTGTCTGAAACGTTCCTGGCTTGGAATTGACAAAGAGATCAACCGCTTCCTTTCCGTTCCAGGCGGGGGTGATCTTCATTCCGGCCCGTTCCAGATACTGAGTGGTAATGTCCATATTCATCTGATTGTCTTCAACCAATAAAATGGAGAGATCTTTTAAACCTTCATAAATTTTTGGCGTATCGTTTTTTGTGTTCAGTTTATAACAGGAGTTCATTAGAAAATCGAAAAAGGTCGATTGGAACAACGGTTTCTGGATCACCTTGTTCACCCCGGCCGAATGAGCGTCATTGCTAATATGAACCGTGTCATAAGCGGTCACAAGGATAATCGGCATATTTTCCATGATTCCTTTGATATGGCGGATTTTTTTTGCGGTTTCGATACCGTCCATATTGGGAAGACGGAGATCGAGCAGACACATATCATAAGGGTGTCTGCTGTTCAGTCGTCGTTCGATCTGTCGAACCGCGGCCTCCCCGGAATCGACGGCGTCGTTTTTTACGCCGCACTTGTTCAGTACCATTTGAATATAGGTTCGATCATCCTGCTGGTCATCAACGACCAGAGCGCGAAGGTGGGAAAAATCAGCGTCGGCGACGATATGTTTTTTCATACTCCGTTCAAATCCGAGATTAACGGTAAAGGTTGTTCCCTCGTTTTCACGGCTGTTCACTTCTATCGTGCCGCCCATTATATTGACAAGATTTTTTGTAATGGAAAGTCCGAGTCCGGTTCCTCCGTACTTTCGCGCGGTCGAAAAATCCTGCTGTTCAAAAGCGTTAAAGAGACGATTTTTGAATTCGTCAGTCATGCCGCATCCGGAATCGCTCACCTGAAACATGATCTGGACACGATTTCGAACAATGGCAAGCTGTTTTACGAGCAGAGTAACCGAACCGCCGGAAGGAGTGAATTTGATCGCGTTGGAAAATAAATTCAGCAGGATCTGATTAATGCGGAGCGAATCGCCGACGAGCCACTCTTCGGTCAGATCCCGCAATTGCATTTCGAACTTGATCTTTTTGGCTTCGGCCTGATTGTAAAACATGGTGACAATTCCGGTCAGCAGATGCTTGAAATCGAAATCCTCATTGGCGATTTTTAATTTGCCGCTTTCAATGGAGGATATGTCCAGAATGTCGTTGATAATGGAGAGCAGATGAGAGGAGGCGTCAATTCCCTTATTCAGGCACTCATTGATTTTATCAGGATTTCCGCCGCAGTCACGGGCGATATTCAGGTATCCGATAATCGCGTTGAGCGGAGTCCGAATCTCATGCGACATTTGGGAGAGAAAGATCCCTTTGGCGGAACTTGCCTGCTGCGACTGTTCAAGTGCGGTCTTCAACTGAACCGTACTTGCCTTGAGTTTGTCTCTGAGATCGTATTCTTCCGTAACATCGCGAAAGACGAGGATTGCGCCGGCGATTTTTCCGTCCCTGCTGCGAATGGGAGCGGAACTGTCGGCGATATGATATCGTTTTCCATTACGGGAGATCAGATCGGTATGATTGGCCAGAGATACAATTTCCCCTGTCAGAAGACAATGATCGACCGGGGAGGGGACTTTTTCATTATTGAGATAACTGACGATATTGAAATAATCGGTATGAAATTTTCCTTTACAATCCTCGATAGTTGTTCCGAGCAATTTTTCCGCAACATGATTCAAAAGAGTGATTCGGCCCTGCAGATCGGTGGTAAGAACGGCATCGCCGATAGAAATCAATGTTTTTTGGAACCATTCGGCATTTTCCTGTGCTTGCCGTCTCGCGTTTTCAAGATCGGTCAAGTCAATAGCGCATCCGAGGATCAGGGTCGTGCCGTCCTCATCGCTGAAGGTTTTCTGAACGACACGCATATCGCGGAGTTCTCCTTTGGCGTTATTGACCTGAAAGAACTGTTCATGAAACTGTTGGGGATTGCGGACAAGATCTTTGGAAACCTCTTCCTGCCGCCGGGCCACTTCCTCCGGCAGATAATCATAATCTGTAATATTGACCAGCTGGTCAGGAGATCGATCAAAGAAGTCGGCACGTTCTTTATTACAGAAGAAGTGCGTAAAAGACGCGGTTTCTTTTGCGAAGATGTGAATCGGCATTGTATCCAGAAGAGCCTTCCACATACGGGAATTTTTGGCCAGTAAAGCGGAAGCGCCCGCCGCTCTCCGATAATAAATCAGTACGGCCGTCAGCAAGAGCCCGAAAAAGATCGTCAGACCGATCAGCGACAGAGAAATGGAGAGCGGATTTTCGGCAACTAGATTGCGTAAATTCAAATTATGGTCAAGAAGCAGGTTGTTTTTTCGGTTGATTGTCAGGATTTCCTGCTTGGTAATATTGTTTGTGCTTTTGGCAATAATCGAAATAAAGGATTTATCCAGATTGGCGCGGATCGCGATGGAGAAGTCGAGAACACGTCCGGACGGTTCCAGCGCCATTGTTCCGGCGGGATCGTTCAGTAAAACGCTTTCGATCATGGGGGTAAGCAGATAACCTCCGTCGATTTTATTTGATTTCAACGCTTTAATAATCGCCTCGTTTGAGGAATACGGAAGTACAGTTACCCCTTTGGGGTGATTTTTCGAGGCCAGATCGTACAGAAGGGATCCCTGAAGCGCGCCGACAGTGTGTACATCCCGCAGAGAACGTTTTTTGAAGAGCATAGAGATTCCGACAGGATAATAGGGTTTGGTCAGTATCCAGCCTGACTCCTCCGCCAACGGAAAATTATGCGCGATATCCATGAGAAGATCGAATTTATTTTCCGAACGAAATTTGAGATACTCCGGAAAATCATGGGCCATTTTCAAATCGAGAGCGAGACCGGAACTTTGGGCGATATTTTTCGCAATATCGACAAAAACGCCGCACGGCTGACCGTTGTTCATGTAACTCAACGGGAACTGATCCGGTTGAAGCAGTACGGTAAATGTTCGATTCGACTTTTTGGCTTGTCTAATAAAAGCCTTTTCCGTATTTGAAAACGACAGAGGCATTTTTTCCTGCTGCCAGTGTCCGTAATAGATCTGCTGGAGTTCCCCGGAGAAACCGGGCGTTTCCCGAACCAGCTCTTCAAGAGCCGCATTGATCTGGTTGAGAAGAGCTTTATTTCCTTTTTTTACAATAATATAAAATGGCTGAAAATCAAGCTGTTCGTAAATTCGCTCACTCCCCATTTTGCGCAGGCTTCCTGTGACAATCGCGTCGAGATCACCTTTTTGAAGCGGTTCTCCCATTTCCGAAGCGCGATTGAAATAGATCGGTTTGAACGTAAATCCTTTTTTTTGGGCAAAATCCGCAAATACTTTATTTTGACTGCTGTTGGACAACATGCCGACCCGAATTCCATTCCAGTGTTCATAATCATCGGGGAGATATTTGCAGTGATCCGCGCAGACGGTCATCATGACGGAAGAAATACCGACCGGTAAAGAGGAGTATTCGAATTTATTCAAATTTTCCGGCGTCTTTACAACACCGGTAACGAAATCAATTTCCCCTCGTTCAAGCATGGATTGCATGTCAGACAATTTTTTATTATAACCGACATATTCATAAGAACAGACAAGAAAAGGCCGCAGAAGCTGGATCAAGTCATAACCGTACCCCTTCCGTTTGCCGTCGGCATCCATCATATGATATCCCTCGAATTCAAAAAAGCCGACTCGCAGTTTTTCCGGCGGAGTGTCGATTGCCAGTGCGACGGTTCCCGGTAATAAAATGAAAAGTCCGAATACAAGAAGTTTTAATGTATGTTTTATAATAAATGTCTTCATTTTTTTCGATACTTTCTTTGACAGCCTAAAGAAAAGTTTTAAATTGATGTCAAAAAAGAGAATTTTTGATATCAAGGAAAATCATTACCAATTCAGCAATGCCGCAGGGAGCGCGAAGGAATAGCCAAACGCGGAATACGATTCGCAAATTATGATATTATTATAACAACAGAATTCATATTATACAAGTCTGAAAGTGTTCGGATTTTTAAAGTTTATCTATCAGATCAGATATTCGAGGTTCGGGTTCGCGCCGCGAATGGAGCGGGAGAAAGGAATAACCGCAAAGAAAATAATTTCTTGCAGGGGGAATACAGTAAATCATTCGAGCCCGTAATGAAACGAGCGAAATTAGTGATTTATTTTCCCCCCGGGATAAGAATTCATATTATACAAGTCTGAAAGTGTTCGGATTTTTAAAGTTTATCTATCA
>CAZZEF010000089.1:13680-16694 GCA_964652875.1 uncultured Planctomycetaceae bacterium | reverse complement strand
CCGCCAAACCGCGTTCGCGATTTCGCCGTTTCAGAATTTTCTTGATCTGTCAGAGGTGTCCGCATATTTACTCCCAAAATCCGATTCCGTCCGATGTTATCGCCGGTTCGCCTGTTTTATGACGGCAGCTCTTGAAGCACCGGAACAGAAAAACAAATCCCGACCGGTCTATTATAATTTATTTAGCCAAATTGAAAATTACGGATACGATTTTTTTACCGGCCTTTTTGATTTTCTGCATTCTCCGTCCGCGGAGATCCTGACCCGGCGGATCTTTAAACGATTACCGATCAGGAAGAATCCAATGGGCCGGAAAGAAATCTCAAGACGAAAAATATCGGAAGTGTCGCCGGTTTTTATTACTGATCGGACAATAATAATACCGATATTTATAATATTAATATTGACAATAAAATCATCAGTCTTAAAATGAAATTTTAAAATAATAAGTCATAACCATTTAAGGCCGATCCAGCTGGTATTGCCGCCGATCCTGTCAAAAGGAAAACAGCAAGGGCACTGCTGATCGCACCAGAAGCAACGGGAAGAACAATGATTCGAATTTTCAATACGCTTTCGCGCACCAAAGAAGTATTTGAGCCGGTTCAGCCGGGCAAGGCGGGGATCTATCTTTGCGGTCCAACTGTTTATAAACCAAGTCACGTCGGACACATGGTCGGTCCGGTCATTTTCGATACGATTAAACGTTATCTGACTTATTCCGGGTACGATGTCAAATTTATAGTCAACATAACCGATGTCGATGATAAACTGATCGCCGAATCGCAACGGCGCGGCATTCCAATGGCGGCCGTCGCGGCGGAAATGACGGACGATTATATGCAGAACCTCAAAGCGATGGGCGTTGACACGATCACCTGTTTCCCCAAAGCGACCGATTATATCCAGGACATCATCAACTTTACTCAGGATCTGATCAATAAGGGATTTGCTTATGAATCGAACGGAGACGTTTATTTTGAAGTTTCCAAGTTTCCGGAATACGGTAAATTGAGTAATCGAACCCTTGATCAGATGACCGGAGAAGGGGGCGGAACCGCGGACTTAAAGCGTTCCCCATTTGACTTCGCTCTTTGGAAAAGCGCCAAACCGGGCGAGCCCTCCTGGCCGAGTCCCTGGGGAGAGGGACGACCCGGCTGGCACATCGAATGCAGTGTCATGAGTTGCGCTCTTTTAGGCGAAACGTTCGATATTCACGGCGGCGGACTTGATCTTCAGTTCCCGCATCATGAAAACGAAATCGCGCAAAGCGAAGCCCGTCACGGCAAACAGATGGCCAAATTCTGGATGCATAACGGACTGATGCAAGCTTCCAATGAAATCGGAAAAGTCGGCGGACGCAAAACCCGGGACGCGGGCGAAGCCGTTGAAGGGGATCTCGCTTCTCAGGAAGCCGGAAAAATCAGTAAATCGAAGGGAGCCTCCGCGTTCCGGGATCTCCGGGCCCGTATTCCTGCCGAAGTCATTCGCTTCTTCCTTGTTTCAAGTCATTACCGCCGTCCGATCGATTTCAGTGAAGAACGAATTCTCGAAGTCGGAAAGGGAGTCGATACGTTCTATCGATTCTTTAAACGGTACCAACTCGTTACCGGCGAATCCTTTTATGATCTTAAAGCGCCCGCTCTCCGAACGGACGGCGACAAAAATTTCGCGGCCGACAATGGATCCGAATTTCAGAAAGAGATCCTGCGACAACGCGGACTGTTCCTTGAAGCGATGGACGATGACTTCAATACCGGGGGCGCAATCGGAATTCTGTTCGATCTGCTGCGCGAACTGAATAAATTCGTCGAAACAGCGAAACTGGAAGGGGCCGATAAAAACAATCAGGACGTCAAAGTCAAACTGGCGGAACTCGCTTTCGGTGTTCGTGTTTTTAAAGAGATCACTCAAGCGATTGGACTGTTTCTCAACGCGCCGGAAAAAACCGGATCAGGCGATAATGAACTAACCGGAAAACTGATTGAACTTTGTATCGAACTTCGTAAATCAGCCAAAAAGAACAAGGATTTCGCCGCCGCCGATGCCATTCGAGCCGGCTTGAAAGATCTCGGCATCGTTCTGGAAGACCGACCCGGCGGAACCGTTTACTCAATCGAAAAATAATATTCACAATCAATAACAAGATCTGATCATTTTACCGAATTATGTTTTGACCGGCTGTTAGAACAACGGCCGGTTATTTTTGTATACACTTCTTTTCATATATACCTGTTCCAAGATGAAATTTCCGTTATAACGTCAAATGAACAGTTGATTCACGCAGGCAATCAGCGGAAATGACGAAAATTAAAAAAACAGTATAACACTTTTTTCAGAACATTTCCGTATTAACGGGTTATCGGATTATTTTCCAACAAACATATCGATCAGATCTTACTCGAACAAAATCGGATAGGAGGCGGGTCGTCCCGCCGTTCGGCCACATTACCGGACATGCGGTTCCGTATCCGGCGGTTCGTGTTATTTAGTTCGTATCAGTCGCATGTCCAGCAGCGTTACAAGTCTTCGACCACTGCCTCCATATGAGGCTTTCCGTTTGACTGACATTGTCCTTCCTTGCCGCAGATGCCGTTGATGCCCCTGTCCCGAACCATGACGGATTCCGTCCGCTGCCTTTCGGGGAGGTCCCGTTTTGATTTACGTGTTGTCGCATCGTCTCAGGTCTGTCGAAATTGGGTTTCTATCTTTATAACACGTTCAGGCCTTCGGTTCGGCCGAGGAACCTGCTATGCCTTCTGCTGACTTCCGATTCTTCTTCATCCCCCCCCTTACGATGGAACCAGTCTCAACGACAGGGAATCGGATCTCTGCGGATAAATTATTGTACTTTCGCGTTTATGCCTGCCTGATATACATCTGTTTCTTCCGTACAGGTATCGGACTTTGAATCTTTTGGGCTCCTCATCCGAAACAGCCGCCTCGTATCAGGTTTCTGTTCGTCAGGCCAACGTTTTGCTTTCGGCTTTTTTTCAGATCCTCCTTACGGTAGA
>CAZZEF010000089.1:2583-13670 GCA_964652875.1 uncultured Planctomycetaceae bacterium | reverse complement strand
CCCCGTTGCCGTCCGCTAACAGTTCCCCCTGCCGGGCCAGTAGAGGTCTTTCACCTCCTAGTGCAATAACATGCCGCACATACAAAAAAAACGCCGATTGTCGAAAAAACAATCGGCGTTTTGCATTCAGCAGATCAGACGCGTAAACTTAGAAAATTCCAAGAGCGTCAAGGCTGTATTTAACGATCAAACCGGCGGCGACGACGGAGACCATACTCATCAGTTTGATAAGAATGTTCAAAGAAGGACCAGTGGTGTCTTTGAACGGGTCGCCAACGGTGTCACCGACGACGGTGGCTTTATGGGCATCGGATCGTTTTCCGCCAAGAATACCGGTTTCGATATACTTTTTGGCGTTATCCCAAGCGCCGCCCGCGTTAGCCATATAAACGGCAACGCAGAAACCGCAGGTCAGAGTACCGACGAGCATACCGATAACACCGGTAACGCCAAGGATCAAACCGGCAATAACCGGAAGAACCAAACCGAGCAGCGACGGGAGAATCATTTCTCTTTGAGCGGCTTTGGTCGAAATGGCAACGGGGCGTTTGTAATCCGGTTTGACTTCGAAGGTCATAATACCGGGATTTTCGCGGAACTGGCGACGAACTTCTTCAACCATACCGGAAGCAGCGCGTCCGACGGCCATCATGGTCAGGGCGCCGAAAACGAAGACGCTCATGGCACCAAGGAAGATACCGACGAGGACTTTCGGGTTGAGCAGGTTGCAGGAATAATAATTCATCCAGTCCATCATATTGGCGGATTTGACAACGACCATATCGTTCGGGTCATCTTTGGTAGCCGGAATGAAGGGGATCTTTTCGGCGTCAGCTTGAGTAATATGCTGCGGGCCTTTTTTGGTGTCCATTGCTTTCCAGGCAGCGTTCGAATCTTTCCAGTTGAATTTGGCGCCGCGGAAGATCGGGGCAGCTTCATTCGGATTGCTGGCTTGGGTCGGCATAACCAGGAAGGTTTCAGGGAACCATTCGCGACCGGCTTTGGAAGCTTCAGCTAACGCTTTGGCAGTATTATCTTTACCGTCATAACGAACGACAAATTGATTGGAAACCTTATAGAAACCAGGTTTGGCGTCGGCGTTGGCATCAATGGTTTTGACAGCGGCGGCACCCCAGCGTTCGAAACCGACTCGGACTTCTTCGATATAAGCGGAGAGGAGAGCCAGCGCGGTCAGAGCGGCGGAACCAATCGCGAAACCTTTTCCAGTCGCGGCGGTTGTGTTTCCAAGACTGTCAAGAGCATCGGTACGTTCACGAACTTCTTCCGGCAGACCGGACATTTCGGCGTTTCCGCCGGCATTATCGGCGATCGGGCCGTAAGCATCGGTCGCGAGCGTAACACCCAGAGTTGAAAGCATACCAACGGCAGCGATACCGACACCGTAAAGACCGAAACTGAACTGTTTGACATCACCAAAATCGAAACCATTGGCGCAACCGAAAGAGATCAGGGTAGCGATACAAACGATAACAACCGGGAACCAAGTGCTGTACATACCTTCGGCAATACCGGCGATAATAACGGTAGCCGGACCGGTCTTGCCCTGTTCGGCAATGGACTTGGTCGGTTTGTATTCATAAGAGGTTCGATATTCGGTCCATTTTCCGATGAGAACACCGGCGAAAAGACCGGTAACAACGGACCAGCCAACCCACTTCTGAGCTTCAGGAAGCATATAGTAGGCAATGATAACGGACAGAATGGCAATGAAGACGGAGGGGATATTAACACCCTTGCTCAGTGCTTTGAGCAGAGTTCCCTGATCCGCTTTTTCATCGGTCTTAACAAGGTAAATACCGACGATGGAGAGGATGATTCCAACCGCGGCCAGCAGGATGGGGAGGAACAGAGCGTTAAGCTGGGTTTCAATACCGGCGCCAATAGCGGCGTAAGCGGCAACACCAAGAGCGGCGGTTGAAAGAATAGATCCGCAATAGGACTCATAAAGGTCCGCGCCCATACCGGCAACATCACCAACGTTATCACCAACGTTATCGGCAATAGTGGCGGGGTTACGGCGGTCGTCTTCAGGAATACCGGCTTCGACTTTACCGACCAGGTCGGCTCCGACGTCCGCGGCCTTGGTATAAATACCACCACCGACACGGGCGAAGAGCGCTTGGCTGGAGGCACCCATTCCGAAGCAGAGCATGACAACGGTGATTTCAACCAGATCCATGTTCCATCCGAATTTCGGGAAGAGCCAGTACAGAGCGCCGAACCAAAGAACGATATCGATCAGGCCGAGACCGACAACGGTCAGACCCATAACGGCACCGGACCGGAACGCGACTTGAAGACCCTGATTCAGGGACTTGGCGGCGCCGGTAGCTGTTCGGGAAGAAGCCCAGGTCGCGGTTTTCATTCCGCACCAACCGGCAAGCCCGGAGAAGAAACCGCCGGTCAGGAAGGCGACCGGAACGATCTTGTTCTGAACATGCAGACCAAAGGCCAAAAAGGCCAGGAACGCACAGATCAGAATGAAGAAGATGAAGACTACTTTATACTGCTGCCAAAGGTAGGCATCGGCACCTTCGCGAACTGCGGCCGCGATCGGAACCATGTCATTATTGCCTTCGACGGCTTCGTCTTGTTTCTTCATCCAGACATAGAACTTACGGGCAAGGCAAAGCGCGGCAAGAGCGCCGAGAAGAGCCAATCCCCAGAAAAGTCCGTATTTTCCGTTGAAAGGAACACGAACATTCGCTCCAGCCATATTACTGCAAGAAGCACAATCGGCTTTCTTGTCAGCTTTGGGAGCGTCAATTTTCTTTTCTTCAGCCTTGGGCGCGTCCGCTTTTTTGGCTTCAGCCTTGGGCGCGTCCGCTTTCGGCGCATCGGCTTTTTGAGCGGCTGCAGCCGGCGCAGCTTTTGCGGCCGGTTTTTCATCCGCGGCGAAACTACTCGAAGCAAACGCAAGTCCGAAGGTCAGCAGCATCGCAGCCGCCATCCATCGAAGCGTTCTCAAAGAGTTTTTCATTCTATCTTCTCCTCTTTTGGAAAATGTGATGTGTTCAGACTGTCCTGTTGCCGCGATTGACCGTTTCAATGAATTTTCTCATCGAATGACACGGAAAACAGTTCGGTCGTAAAAAATACATTTCTATCTTTTTCTATTCGATCCTTCTGCATCGACGGCTTGACAATCTTTAACAAAAACGCATCAAGTCCCGGCGAACAATCAAATATTTCAGCGTTATCTTCTGACGGTTTCGCTTCGGTCTTTAAATACTTTTTATTGAAAAATCGCAAGCCAAAACCGGGCCAACCGAAAGATCCTGTTCCGGTCGAACCTCAGGACAAAACAGCATGCTTTACCATCTTATCCCAAATTCGAAAATATTTACTCCATTATCTACTCAAAAGTTTTATTGTCAATAAGTAAAAATTTATTTCCTGCCATTTTTAACGGTCAAAAAGCGAAAGTTTCCCGAATTTATTATTTTTTTACTTTTTAACCCGCCAACATTTTAAATTTTCCATTTTACCGCCTGTTCACAAAATCAGAGACTTCTTCTCCCGTTGTCAGAAAAAGAAACAAAAAACTCCGTCTGCATCCCCCGTTTTCAAAATAACTGTTTCCTTTTTTCAAGAGGATCCGGTCAGGGGTTCAGCCTTTTTCCCGCGATTGAAAAATAATATCTTTATAAAATTCGTCTATTGGGATCCGTTCATTTTTCATTCTTTACGTTACTGTCCGAAAATCATAAAAAAAGAAGAAAAAATATTCTTTATAAAAGCGGGCATAAAAATCGTTCGGATCTGTTACGTTCTTATGAATGAATTTCTATTTATTATTAGATATAAACATATCTTTTTGTCCGACATTTATTTCATTTTCTGCGCCGATTCAATCTTGTTTCAGATTATATTTCAATAAGATTCATCAGTAAAAAACAAGAAAAAACAGGTCCGTTTAAAGTTTTTAAATTGTCTGTTTTTTTTATATTAACACCCTATTGTATAAAAAATAATTTTATTTTATCAGAAAAAGATAAAAAACAGCGAAAAGACAACCAATCAACTCAAGGCGCGGCGACAGTTCGATGTCCTTCGATAACAGCAAAAGAAACATTCGAAATCCCCGACTGAACGCAAAGGATCAGAATCGGCTCAATCGTCTCATAAGGAACTTGACGATTGGTTCTTATTCGTACTTCCAACGGAACATTTGCCCGTCTTTTTTCCTCTTGAAGACGAATTCGCAACTCTTCTTTTGTGACCCGATGCTCTCCAAGATAAAGATTGTTTTCGTCAATAATATTAATGACCAGTTTTCCAGTCTCTTTTTGCTTGATCTTTTCACCGGTTTCCGCCTTGGGGAGGTCAAGTTTAACAGAAGATTCCTTTTTGATCATCGCGTCCGAAACAATAAAGAAAATAATCAACAGAAACACAACGTCAATAAGCGGCGTCAAGTTCAACGAAAAAGATTTTGGTTTTAACTCGTTCGGTGATTTCATTAAAACAGACTATAATATATATAAAATATTTAAAGAAACAAAGCTGGACAATCAAGAAAAAGCCAGCCGGACTTTTTCCGCAAACAGACGGAAAGCGAACCGCTTCACAAGGAAACGATTCGCTTTTATTAATGAAACCATTTTTAAGACCGGAGAGGATCTCTTTTAAATAAGTACTGTTCAATCAGTACGTTAAAAATTATCTCCTTACCGTTCAATGAATTATAAGCAACGGACCGTATGAGCGGTCCGCTGAAAAATTCTTTGGATGGATACTCCGTATTATCACTCGTTTTCCTGATCTGAATCGCCGTCACTGTTTTGACTTTCGTCATCCTGACCGTTCGATTCATTATCTTGAACATCATCATTCACCGAGTTTTCGCTGAACGATTCGTTCCGAGCAGTTTCCGCCGCCGGGGTTACATTCTCTTTTTGAACATTTTCGACATTTTTCAATTCTTCATCATCAGTTTCAGCGACTGGATTGTCCTCTTTGGGGATCCGGTTGACAGCAACGAGAACATCACCGTCATCAACGTTCATTAAACGGACGCCTTGGGTATTTCGGCCCATCGCCCGAACTTCGTTGACCGCGATACGCTGAATTTTACCGCGGGCAGTGATCATCAGAACTTCGTCATCATCGTGAACCCGAACGGTTCCAACCACCAGTCCGTTTCTCGACGTCGCTTTAATGCCGATCACGCCGCCACCGCCGCGATGCTGAAGCCGGTAAGAATTATTGGAATTAACGTTTTCTTCGTCATTGGTACCGTTTTCATTTTCTTCGGTATCCAAAACGGGTTCGGGAACAGAATCATCGACTCCGTTTTCAAGCGTTTCATCGTCTGAAGTCTCGGAATTAACAATAGTTCCTTCCGGAAGCGGAGTATTGGCACCGAACGGGGTTCGTTTTCCGTAACCGTTTTCACATAAGGTTAGCAGAGTTGCGTCTTCCCGAACGACGACCATTCCGACAACGTAATCACCTTTGCGCAGTGAAATTCCTTTGACACCGGTTGAATTTCGGCCCATCGGACGGGCATCCGACTGACGAAAACGAATCGCGCGCCCTTTGGCGGTCGAAAGAACGATTTCGTCATTGGGGCCGCAGACGCAAACATCAATCAACTCATCATCTTCGCGCAGTTTAATTGCGATAATACCGCTTTTCATCGGACGGCTGTAAGCGGAAAGATCGGTCTTTTTAACCAATCCTTTCCGGGTTGCCATCAGGAGGAAATGACCGGGCAGATCAAAATCGCGAATCGCTCGGCAGTCGGCGATTTTTTCGTCCGGATCCAAATTCAGCAGATTGACGAGATTGCGTCCTTTGGAATCCCGGGAAAGCTGGGGGAGATTGTAAACTTTATGCCAGTAAACTTTTCCCTTATTGGTAAAGAAGAGCAAAAAGGCATGAGTACTTGCGACAAACAGATGTCGAATAGGATCTTCTTCGTCGGTTTTGGCCCCTTTAATCCCTTTACCGCCGCGCCGCTGCGCTTTGTATTCGTCCAAAGGTGTTCGTTTAATATAACCGTTGGTACTGATGGAGATCACCATCGTCTCTTCGGCGATCAGATCTTCGTAATCGACATCGATGATCTCTTGACCGCTGATTTCGGTCCGTCGGGCATCGCCGAATTTGGCTTTGACCGCCATAAGATCTTCCCGAACAATCGCGCGGATATTTTGTTCATCTGACAGGATACGATGAAATTCCCGAATGTCCGCCAGAAGCGACCGATATTCCTCTCCCAGTTTTTCCTGTTCCAAATTGACCAAATGGCCCAGCGTCATATGTAAAATGGCATCCGCCTGAACCGGAGTAAGGGAATAGGTTTCGGAAACGCCGCGCCGACTGGTGAAATCGCTGTAACCGTCTTCGCCGAGCGCTCGTTGAAGCATTGCGGACGGACATTCGATCTGCATAAGCCGTTCTTTCGCTTCCTGCTGCGTTTTCGAGGTCCGGATGACCCGAATCACTTCGTCGATATTGGCGTGAGCAATCAACAAGCCTTCGACGGTATGCTGCCGTTTAATGGCCTTGTTCAGTAAAAATTGAGTCTTGCGCCGAATGACCGATGTCCGATGCCGAATGAACTCCTCAATCATCTCCTTAAAGGTGAGAATACGGGGCTTTCCGTCAACCAACGCAAGGAGAATAATGGAAAACGTACTCTGCAACGGAGTAAATTCATAAAGCTGATTGAGAACGACATCGGGATCCGCGTCCCGTTTCAGTTCAAGGATCAAACGGACCGGCTCTTTAAGATCGGACTCATTCCGAATATTGGCCACTCCAATAATCTTGCCGTCGTTGACCATGTCGGCGATCTGTTTTTCAACCCGATCCCGGGCAAGCTGATACGGGATCTCGGAAATAATGATGCGATGCCGTTTATTATGTTCTTCGATATGGGTTCTGGCCCGAAGGGTTATATTGCCCCGACCGGTCAGATAGCCGCGTCGAATACCGTTAGTTCCGCAGATAATACCGCCGGTCGGAAAGTCCGGGCCTGGACAGATCTTAAGGAGTTCAAACGGGGAAATATCAGGATCGTCGATTACCGCGACGGTCGCATCGCAGATCTCGGCCAGATTATGCGGAGGAACACTTGTCGCCATTCCGACCGCAATACCATTAGCGCCGTTGACCAGCAGATTCGGAACCTTGCTGGGAAGAACGACTGGCTCCAATCGGCTTTCATCATAAGTCGGAACAAAGTCGACGGTATCGTATTCAAGATCTTCCAACAGAGCGGCGGCCATTCCGGACAGACGCGCTTCCGTATACCGCATCGCAGCGGCCGGAAGTCCGGCAATTGACCCGAAATTACCCTGTTTGTCGATCAGAACATGCCGCATGTTCCAATCCTGGGCCATTCGAACAAGTGTCGGGTAAATAACCTGCTCTCCGTGCGGATGATAATTACCGCTTGTATCGCCGGAAATTTTCGCGCATTTGACACGGGCGGACGATGGACCAAGATTAATATCGTTCATCGCGACAAGAATACGACGCTGCGACGGTTTAAGACCGTCCCGAACATCTGGAAGCGCTCGACTGACAATAACACTCATCGCGTATCTCAGATAGCTCCCCTTCATTTCGTCTTCGATCGTGTATTTAAGAAGCTTCGTTCCATCAGGAAGATAATAATTGCCGTCCGCTCCCACCTGCGGTTCAAGAGGATTGACAATGGAAGCCTCTTCCTTATTTTCCGATCCGTTTTCCGGATTCGGCGTTTCTGGTGTTCCCGAATTGTTTTCAGGTTTGTTTTCAGAAGGATCGATTGGAGAATTAGTATCGTCGGAAGACAATGGACACCCCCTTGATTGTTCTTTCAGTTCCTTTGATTAAAGAGCGTTTATCTGAAATAGGTACTGCTTTAATCTCGCGCCAAAAAGCGGCCAAGGATACACTGACTCGTTAGCAAACCGTTTTTCGTCTTCGACGTTTTATGTCCTGACTAACCGATAGAGGAATATAATAAGACGAAACGGTCCGCAATAATTATTTAATCCATTTTATCAGAACTTGGAAAAGTTACAACAGCTTTATGCTCGAAATCAACGTTAAAACTTAAATTTTATCGAAATATTTCACAATATATATAATATAAATTACTCATTGGGAAGAAACTCCTGCTTTGAACTCTTTTACAACAATGATTCCGATCACTCTTTAGCTTTTTTCTTTCCGACGTCAAAAGATCCGGCGGTTCATCAAACCGGACGGCAAAAAGCAGACCTTTAAAAATAACAACGGGATATGACCCAATCGCGCCTGTTATGACTGCTTCCGCATTGCAAAGATCCGTCGATTCGCTGCCTCAACCCGCAAAAAAGTTAACTAAGGGCAGTAAAAAAGATTAAAATCGTCCTCTTATTTTGATAATTTTATTTATAACATTATTAGCTACAAGTATCTATAAAACATAAAATTTGTCTTTTCCGATCAAGCATAAAACAACGGGAGCCTTTTAATAAACACGGCCCGTTTACCAACGCGAAGAACAACCAATGCTTGCGGACCGCAGAAATCGGTCGGATCCGCTTGATCTGTTAAATAAACAAACCGGTTCAATCCGCGGGAAATCAAACCGGTTTATTCTTACACAAAACTCAAAAAATCGGCCGCCAGTAATTATTTTTGACTGATGAAGACACGGGCGCCTTTTTTGTTTCCAACGAGAATATCAGGGATCTTGTCGCCATTAATGTCTTCGACAGTAACCTGGGTACCAACGCCGGTATTGTCGTCAATGACATGCGGAACGAATGTAACGGATCCATCGGCATTGGCTTTGTTTTCGAACCATAAAAGAAGAGCCGGATCATTCGGAGCGGCATCATTTTTCGATCCGTGCGCCCACCATCGTTTTCCGGTCACGAAATCAATCCGGCCGTCGCCGTTCATGTCGATTTCAACCATCGCGTGAAGCTGGCTGACCTTGGGAAAGAACTTATCGTCAGGGTCGCTTGGAATGATGACATTCTTTTTAAAATCAATTTTTCCGTCCGCCGTTCGAACCTGTTTATACCAAACGAGCCCGTAAAGATGACAATGCATCGCGGTAACAATATCGTTGAGACCATCGCCATCCGCGTCGAACACAAGGATATTGGAAGCGGCGTCCGCAAAATGGAACGGATGAAACGCCCAGGGAGTCTTGCTGATATCTTTCGGCTGTTCAAACCAACCGTCTTTTTCGATCAGATCGACCCGTCCGTCGCCGTTGATATCGCCGGCACCGACGCCATGATAATATCGCTGGTATTTTTTATCCGAATTGGAAACGGCCGTGAACTTCCAAGGTTCATAAGGCTTGGCCGGATCATATTGAACAAATCCGTAATAGTTATTCCGATTAAAAACAATTTCCCGGCGGCCGTCTTTATTAATGTCGACAAAGACTTGCGATTCGTTTCCAAGCTCAATCGTTATTTCATGACTTTTCCAAAATTCGTTCGCTTTTCCTTTGGTTCCGGGATTTTCGTACCAATAACCGGTTGTTCCGGGATGCGGACAAACAATAATGTCGATCCAGCCGTCGCGGTTGATGTCGTCGGTGAACATAACAAAACAGTTGGAATAACCTTCCGGATTAAAATTTTTGCCTTCATAAATTTGATGTTTGACCTTGTATTCCGGGCCTTCATACCAAAAATGGCCAATGACGACATCGTTCACACCGTCTTTGTTGAAATCGCCAACCGCGCTCCCCTCTCCATGAAAATCTTCCGTTATGACGGTCTTTTTATAAACAGGATCGGAGGCGAAAACAGCGGCGGTCAAAAACAAAATTCCGGCCATCGCGAAAGAAAATGGAACTTTTTTCATTTTTTATTTTCCTTATTAACAGTATCTTGAATAACAATTTCTCGAATTTTTAAAAATTCGGAAGGAATTTATTTAAAAACCCATAAAAATAAATTTTGAACCCTTAAAATTCGGATTATAAATGACACAAAGAAGATTTTGCCGCCGGTATTTGAAAAGATCCGCGATTTATTCCGAACGGCTTGACCGTCCGGATCTGTTTCAGACGGTTCCGCGAAAAAACAAATGAAATCGGCCGATGATCTTCCTTTTTATCAAATGATATCATAGTCGAAATCAAATTTCAAGCAGGTAAAGACTCAAGCCGCAAATTTTTTTTATTTAAGCTCTGCTATGCGGCCGGATTTGTCTTTTTTCGTTGTTGAGGCCGCGAAGATCTTCCGCCCGGATCTGTTTTTGAAAGATCTACAAAAAAGTTCGGACAAAAAACGCTATTATACCTCTTTTTTAAGGTTTTTTTCTTTACCTATTTACTTGAAAATATAATCTGATTATAATGATTAAATATATTGTAAATATTTGAATGAAAATTTACCGACATTATAAAAATTCTCAAGGCGATATTTTTTCGCCGGATTCAAAAGAATTTTCGTCTGTTTTTCCCGATTTCTTTGACGCGCCAATGGTTGCGTTTTTTTGCGAAAGATCTCCAGTAAAGACGGTAAATGACAATTCCGTTAAATTTTACAACATTCCCAATTGTTCTGGGCAATGTCTGACAATAACCTATTTTGAAAGGAAGAAAGAATGAATCTTACTGATGCCAAATACAGCCGGTTTGCTTTGGTAAAAGAAATGCTTGAAACAGCGGAAGTAGTCGGGAAATTTGATTTTTCTCAAACGGCGGACACGGCCCGACTGATCAAGGAGACCGGACGGGTATTTCTGACAGGAGAAGGATCCAGCCGTATTTTTCCAGCGAAAAGTTTTATTTATGGCATTATGAAGCGCGGTCTTCCAATCGCTGCCGCAACGGAAGGATCGTTTCAGGCTTCTGAATACGATTTGAGCAAATGGGTTGTTGTCGGAGCATCGAACAGCGGACAAACGAAAGAAATCGTTTCCCTGATGAAAAAGCTCGGAGCGGCCGGACATACCAAACGCGTCGGCGTGACCGCCAATAAGGGCACCAAACTGGAAGAATCGACGGACCGTTGTTACGTACTTTCCTGCGGCAAGGAAAATGCGGTTGCGGCGACCAAAAGTGTTGTCGAACAGGCTCTGTTAAACCGATCCATTCTTTGCAATATTAT
>CAZZEF010000089.1:0-2573 GCA_964652875.1 uncultured Planctomycetaceae bacterium | reverse complement strand
AATGCTGTAATTGAAACCACATTGCATCTGCCACAAATTCCGGGTGGTAAAAAGTTGATTTATACGCATATTGATATGCCTTTGACTGCTATTTCTGAATTCAAGGAAAAAGGGAAAACCGATCCATTCTTTGCAATATTATCGACTGCCAATGCCCGGCAAACAGTTCCGAAGCGGGCCAAATCGCCAAGGATCTGATGGAAACCGAATATGATGAACAGATCGTTAAAAAAATGGCTGGTGCCCCGGTTCTTTATTTCGCCGGAAGAAACAATGGTGTTGCCGAAGAACTGCGTCTGAAAACAAATGAAATCACCAGAAAAAAGAGCGACTATCTTGAAGGCACTTATATTCTTCACGGAGTCGAAGAAGTCATGAACGCAGGCGAAACCTGTGTCCTGATTGATCCGTTCCCCAGCGAATGCGCACGAATCAAGGAACTTATCGAAGGCCGCGCCGGCTTGAATATTATCGCCGTCTCATCCGAAGAGACGGTCTTTCCGACGATTAAATACCCGAAACTTCCCGGATACGAAATGTTCTTCCAGTTAATGATCGGCTGGAATCTTCTGATCCAAACCGGAATTTCGCTGGGAATTGATCTCGATAAACCGGCCCGAGCCAGAAAGATCGGAAACGAATTTCAGGGCTGATCCGCTGTCGATCCGTTGTCCGTATGCTTCCTCCGATCCCAACGATGTTTATACTGTCCTCATTTTAAATTTTCCGCCATTTCCGCCGATTGACTTTATAATTCGGCGGTTCTTGGACTTTGAAATGGAAAATTCATTATGATCCGATTCTGCTTGACGAAAACGGAACGGGTTCTGTGATCCTTCCTATTGCGAGCGGCCGGACAAGACGGTAAGATCTTCTTCCGAAAAACACCGTTTGGACAATCCGCGATAAAGGTCCTTGAATGTTTTCAAGGGCCTTTGCCGTCTGCTGAAGCCAACTTCGGCGAACAGAGAGAGCGAATTTCAGTAAAATTAACCTCCCGTTTTTCCTGTTCTGATATCGGAAACCAGTCGGGGGCAAAGTTGATCGCCCGTAAAAAGTAATTAAAAAGCCGGCGGTATAAAATCCCGGCAATCTGATAAAGCAAAAGTATAATTAAGAGTATTAAATTCAACAAGGAGTAATGAATTGAATCATAATGTTATATTTGATCGTCGGGTTCAAAACGACACGCTCAGTTCTCATCATCCGGAAGAGATCTGGCCGAATTGGCAGGAAGGAAAAGAACGCTGGCTTTTCATGTCGCCGCATGACGACGATATCGCTTGCGGGGCGGTCAAGACGCTTTTGGCCGGAATGGAGTGCGGCGTTGAAGTTTTCGCCGGTGTTGTCACCAACGGTCGAATGGGCTACTGTTCGATGGACGCCAAATACACCATTTCCGAAATACGTAAAAAAGAGTGCGCCGAATCTTTCCGTCTGCTCGGTCTGAAGGATGAAAATCTTTATTTTCTCGGTTTCGACGATGGAAGTCTTCCCCTGTTTGCGGGCCGACGGCTGGCGGAACATGACAACACCGGCGGACCGGTAATCGCCGGAGCGACGGGACTTCATAACTCAATCACTTGGCTGTTGCGTCAGGTTCGACCGACCCGGCTCTTTCTCCCGACAATCAGTGATCTTCATCCGGATCACCGAATGACCAACTCCGAATCGATCATCAGCGTTTTTCACGCACAAGGAAATATTTGGCCGGAACTGGGTGAGCCGATCCCGCAAATTCCCCTCCTTTATGAATACGCCGCTTACAGCAACTTTCCAACCCCTCCGACCATTCGGGTTCGGCTCGGTCATGATCTTTTTGAAAAATCACTCAATTCAATTTACGCTTACAAAAGTCAGGAACAGATCGAACTGACGATCCAGCGGCTGCGCGACACCGGACCGAAAGAATTTATTCGCGAATTGAAATTCGACTTCTTCGATCCCGCGCAAGCCGACCGGCTGTTTAACTGACACCGTATTTTATTGAGCCGGTCCGCAATTAAATCGGGCCTTTTATTTGACAAATTTATCAAATGATAATTGGATAAAAAATGACACAAAAATTATTGAACAAAGTATGTTATCTGGGTGACGGATCCATAACAGGAGCGGCCTCCTATCTTTCCGCGATTCTGACGCATTACGGGATCGGTTTCGACCGGATCGACAGCGGTTCGGCTCCTTCATCGGACTTCCTTTCGAACCGGTATGCGCTTTATATTTTAAGCGATTACCCGTCGCGCTGTTTTTCGTCCAAAGCGGAACTTGAACATATCGCCGAATCCGTTCGGACTCACGGCAGTGGACTGTTAATGATCGGCGGCTGGGAAAGTTTTCGCGGATCCGACGGCTTTTATAACAAGACCGTTATTGCCGATATCGTTCCGGTTCAGATCCAGGACGATGACGACCGGCGGAATTCTTCCCTGCCGATCATTCTGAATCCCTGCGTCAAACATCCGATCTTGGCCGGACTTCCTTGGAACTGGCCCGCTTACGCCGGAGGTTTTAACAAGTTCTCTCCGAAAGTCGATGCGAAAGTTCTGCTTAACGGTATTACAATCGACATG
>CAZZEF010000088.1:0-16790 GCA_964652875.1 uncultured Planctomycetaceae bacterium | reverse complement strand
TTCCAACTCTTTGAGTCCTGATTTCCGGAAATATCAAGTGTCTTCAGTATATTTCCGGGAAAAGATAATAACCGATCAGAAAAGGACCGGGCAACTGCCTGTTTTCTTGAAAAATGCGGGTTTATTCGTCTTGTCGCTTACGAATACGCTCCTTCTCCCGATCTGTTGGGCGATATCGTCAACGATGTCTTTATTTATTTCGTCGAACGGGCCGACCGTTGGGATTATCAGCGCGATTTAACGCCCCTTTTGCGAACAATCACCCAACATATCGCCCTGCGTCATTGGCGTCAGTATATCAAAAATATGCCTTCAACGTTGAGGGAGCTTTTTGAATTTCTTCGCAATGATAATGAAACGGAATCCGAACGGCTGGAAAATCTGGAAGCGGAAATGGCCGCTCTTGATCTCTGTTTGATCAAGCTTCCCCAAAAATACCGTCAATTGATCGAAGCACAGTATTTCGGTAAAATTAAGTTGGTCGAAATGGCCGATGATCTGAATATCAAAATCGGAACATTGAAGAAAACCATGTGCCGTATTCGATCAATACTTCGCGAGTGCATCGAAAAATCTCTTGGAAAAGGAGACCCCTGTGTCCAGTAAAAACCCTGATCCTTTTTCTTTGATTGACGATTTTCTCGAAAACCGGCTTTCGGAATCTGACGCGGAAGCGCTTTTGGCTATCCTCAAAAAGGGAAATTCCGCTCTGATTAAACTCTATCGCGACAACGCAAAAATTAATTTCCTCCTTTTGGAAAAAGTGGCGGTCCTGAACGCGTTTTCCCGACCCGACCGGTCGGAGATCCTGGAAGATCTCGAACTGGAAGATCTCGAAAAAGAATTTTATAAAAAAGAGAAAGATGAAGGAATCACTCCCTCCGATCATTTTCAAGATCTCGATCAATGGGACGATTGGACCGATCTGGTCGCTTGGGAAAAATCGGTTCAGCCGATCGAATCACCCTTACTTGTTCAGAAGGATCCTGACCAGACTCTTCCCGCTTGGAAAAAAGTCCTGCTTCGCTGGCTTTTCTCCCGGGAAAAAAAGATCTGTCCCGATCAGTCCATTTCCGGAAGGCTTTCCGCGCTGATGAATTTTTGCGCTTTGTTTTTTTTATGCGTACTCATCACCGCCGGGATCTTCTATAACCGACAACAGCATACTGTTCGTCCGGCTTTTAACTCTGTCGGAACGGTCGCGGAAACAATTGATGCCCGCTGGGGGCCCGAAAGCCGTGCGTTTAAACGGGGAGAAACGATCGGCGCGGAAAATTTCCTGCTTCAAAGCGGAATGGTCAAAGTCATCCTTGCCAATGGCGTCGAACTGATTCTGGAGGGACCTGGCGAATATACCATCAACAGTCCAAGGGACACTTTTTGTAAAATGGGACGTCTTTCCGTAAAAGTCCCCCCCGAAGGGATCGGCTTTGAAGTCGCAACCCGTTTCGGATCCATCATCGATCAAGGAACGGAATTTTTTGTTGAAGTTAATGCAAAAAATGCGCTGGTTGAAACGATCCGCGGAAAAGTCGACGTCTCACTTTTGAAAACCTCTCCGATTCCTTTAACCATTGGCAGAGCAATCAATATCGACTCGACTTTCAAAGTGCAAAATGTACCGAAACTCTCCGGTCGTTTTATCGATTCCGGTATTTTCAGAGAAAAACTTCTGGATTATTCCGCTCGAAAAAAAGAGATCTCGAACGCGGTTCATCAAAACGAACGAAATTTCCCGAATCTGATCGCCTGTTTTGATTTCTCGGATCCACTGCTGAAGACGGTTCCCAACTGTTCTGTGATCGGACAGACACAATTAAAAGAGGCAACAGTTTACGGCGGACGATCCAGCGAAGGGGATCTTTACGGTCAAAAAGCGCTGGCTCTTGACGGGATCGACGATTTCATTCGTTTTGATCTTTCGGGATCTTATAAGGATCTGTCGATTGTTGCTCATGTTCGGATCGACCAACTTCAGAAGATCGGAAACGTTCTTCTGGCAAGCGAACGTCATCATAGTGAGCCAGGCGCTTTTCTTTGGCAAATCATGAAAGACGGTAAAATGCAGATCCAGATCACACCTCCGCGCAATAAAATGCTGGAAACCTGTTTTTACTCCGAGCCTGTTCTCTCCGTTCAAAATTTCAGAACCTGGGTAACTCTGGCTCTCGTTGCCGATGGTAATACAAATCGGATCTCGTTCTATTGCGACGGAAATCTGTCCGCTTCCGTTCCCTGGACAAATGCAATCCCGTTAACACCGGGTTCGGCGATGATCGGCAATATCATTAATAAATCGCAGTTTCGGCAAAACAGATCTCTTTCCGGAGCAATGAAAGAAATGATGATTTTTAACCGGGCGTTATCGAACGAAGAAATAAAAAATATTTCTCAAAACAGACTTTAACCCGATCCTTTATGCCTTGAAATTTTTAAATTTTTCCCCAAGTGAATATTGTGTATCGTTGAAAAATTTAAAAATCGGCCGTGTAAAAGATCTGAAAACAGTTTTTATACTTTCATTTAAATAAGGAAAATCTCATGAAAAAGAAAAACAGGGGATTCACACTGGTTGAACTTTTAGTCGTGATCGCAATCATTGGTATTTTAATCGGACTGCTTCTGCCGGCGGTTCAGGCGGCCCGGGAAGCCGCTCGTCGTATGCAGTGTACGAACCATCTTAAGCAATGGGGACTGGCGGTTCAGAACTATCATGATGTGAACTACTGTCTTCCAGCCGCAAGGGCTCAATTCTCCAAAAATCATTCTTTCGCCAGCAATGATCTCGTTGATAAATGGGGAATTACTTTTATTCTTATGCCGTTTATTGAGGCGCAATCCAGTTATGATCTCTGCGTAACCGCCGCAAAAAATCCGCCGTCAGGTTTTTCGGGAAGATTTCCCGGCGAATTTATCGGACCGGCGGACTACAGCGTCAGTTTGGTCAAAACTCTGCCGGATGTCTATTATTGTCCTTCCGATGGAAACGCAAAGGACGAAACCAATGACGCCCGTCTTCGTCTGATTTATATGGCCTGCCGCGGAGATGTGATCATGAGGACAACCTGGGCTCCGCAATATACTATTGAAGGCGGTCTGAACGCTGTTCAAGCTTCGGTTTGGAAAGCGGCCTGTGACCGGGGAGCCTTTTATGACTTTTATTGGAAGGATATGGGCTCAATTCTTGACGGAACTTCCAATACTATTGGCTGGAGTGAACACGTCACACCGAACGCCACTTCAGATCGTCGAACCCGTGCGGCGACGGTCAGAAATGTCAGTGCCGATACAACGAAACTCAATAACAAGTTTCTCAAGGAATGTATGGGAGCGATAAGTTCCTCGGATTCCAATTTTATCGAAACATCAAAACCTGTTTCCAGTATACAGTGATACCGTCCTTGTGATGGACGATATCCGTTTGCGGGATTCAGTACGGTTTTGCCCCCAAATTCACCCAGCTGTACTGCGGGAGACGCCACAACCGCGGCGATTTCTGGATGGCAGCTCGCCTCGGTCTCCAGTGAGCATTCCGGAGGGGTCAATGTTGGACTTTTGGACGGATCGGTGAAGTTTATTTCCGAAACGATTAACTGCGGAAGTATCACCACTTATCACGATTATCCCATCTCCGGTGTAAGTGAATATGGTGTTTGGGGCGCTCTCGGTTCCTGCAACGGTGGTGAAACTGTTACATTCTAAAGAAAGGTTCGGACAATGAATTCTGTAATAATGAAAAGTCAAAAAAATAGAACATTCCGTTCTTTTCGACCAATGACCGTTTTATTTTTCGCGGTTTTGATCTGTCTCGGATGCAGTAAAGCCAAAAGGCCCGAAGGAATGCCTAAGCTTTTTCCCTGTTCGATAACAGTTACACAGGAAAATGAGCCTTTGAAAAATGCCTTTGTTTCTTTTGAATCGTCCGATCCAACTCTGGCCAAATGGCCGATTACCGGAACAACCAACGCTGACGGGGAAGCCATTATGAACACGTACGGAAAATATTCCGGCGTTCCCGCTGGCGAATATGTTGTTGTCTTAAAAAAGGAAGAAACCGTTTATGATGACGGCAAACCGGAACAGACGGAAGCGGACATTGATAAAGCATCCGCTTTTCGGCCCGGTACAATTTTCACGTTGGTCGATCCGGAAACCACTGTTTTCGAAAAATCTCCGTTAAAGGCCGCTGTCGAACAAAGATCCAATTCGATAAAACTTGATGCCGGTAAAAAAGTTCGTATTAAATTATCCCGTTTGAGTAAGGTTTTGTAAGATCCATTTATACCATCAAAAGTATAATTTTTCCAATAGTTCCGTCGATTGATTTTGTCAACTGACGGAAATTTGACTTGTCGCCGCACAACATTTTTTATACCGATTTATTTTTACGCAAGGGACCTACCCCCCATCTTTCAGATGGCCCCTTCAAGTTTTATCATAAAGTGATACAACAGGATAATTATGGAAAATTATCATTTAAGTTCACATTGTCGATTCAGCCTGAAGTACCATTTTGTCTGGGTAACCAAACATCGCAAAGCGATATTGACAGGGGAAGTAGGTTTGAGATTACGTGAAATGGTACGTCAAATATGTCTGCAGAATGAAGTGGAAATACTTCAAGGAGCAGTATGCAAGGATCATGTACACGTATTACTATCTTGTCTATCGAATATATCTCTTGGTAAACTTATCCGGTTACTGAAAGGTAGAACGTCCCGTAAACTCATGACGGAGTTTAAACATCTGAAAAGGATGTATTGGGGACGACCTCTTTGGACACGAGGCTACTTTGTCACCTCTTCAGGAACGGTGACAGACGATGTAATTGAGGAGTATATACGACTACAGGAGTCAGACCGTCCGTCAGATAACGATGAAAATTTTCGGGTCAACTAGACTCCCAAGTGGAAGGACTTTCAATCCGGAGCTTGGGAGATAATACAACCGCATTTCAGGCGGCAGATAAAATTTATTTTTAATTTTCTGTCATTTCCGTCGATTGACGATGTGAATCGACTGTTCTTTTGACGTTATAACGGAACATTCATTATGGAGCCGGTATAATAAGAAATGCCCCTCTCTTTCATTTGTTATTTCTATTTGGTTTTAACGCGGCGATGATCTGTTTCATCGGTTTTACGAAGAACCGTCTCATGCGTGACATGAATGATCGTGACATGAACAATGGAGATAGCAGATTGAGTTTAAAGAGAGGATTCACCTATCCGCAGGACAAAGCCTTTCGGTTTTTACAAAATTATTTTAGCGGAGGCAAGGCATGGCGACTGAACATATTGGATCTGAGGAAAGGCGGACCGTATCTTTATGAAAAAAGATATGTTATAGACATGAACAAAGATATATTATAGACCAATTTTGAGTACGAGAAGAGATTATACTTCTTATGCGGTAAAGCCATTTTTGTCCAATACAAGGACATTGAAATAGAATTTGGCCCCCCCGCTTGAAAAAAGCTTGAAAAGCGGTATAATTTTAATATGAAATAGTGAAATAAGCGGTGATAAAGAGAATCAGGGTTTATTTTAGAGATTTCGAGATTGAGTCAGCTTGCGTTAAGAGCAGTAATATAATGAACTTATATTGGCCGAGTGGCGGAATGGTAGACGCTGGGGATTTAAAATCCCCTCCCGGTACACGGGGTGCGGGTTCGAGTCCCGCCTTGGCTATTCAAACGAATATCACAGGTGTCGTAAAATACGGCATCTGTGATTTTTTTTAGCTATATATATTACGCTACTATTATCATAAAACATTAAAATTCTCCCCGAGGTGCCCAAAAGGTGCCCACTGCCCGATTATGTTTTGCGTCGATAGGATCGATCAAAAAACATGATCCAACAGCAGGGGATTAAAACTCCTCAGCATTCAAGAACATAAGCCGAAAAAACTTTCCAGTTTCCCTCCCAACATTCGCGATTTTTCCTGCGGATTTCCGCATTTCCCTTTTAGCGTAAAATCCCGCGATCCGTCTCAACGCCGCTCTTTTTTCGAGTCTTGCCCGGTTTCGCCCCTGTCCGCCCCGTGTCGTCCGAGTTCTTTCTCACGCGAAAAAGTACTCAACCGGTCAAACCTTGGTCTATTTGAGTTTTTCGACAATTTTTAAAATTTTTTTAATCGAGTGAAAGATTATTCCAATTTTCTCCCTATACTAAAATAAGAAGAGTTCCATATTCTTTTGCGTCGAAGACTCGGGAGCTGAAAGATCGCAAAAAAATACACCGTAGATATAAAGGAGAATCATTTTGGGAATTTTTAATCATAGTGAAAGTTGTTCATCCGACCCCACTCAAACGTCAGCGGGGAATAAACAGTCCGCTTCTGGATGTGGTTGTTTTGTGGTAATCGCTTTATTTATTTGGTTTTGCGTGGCCATCAACAATAACTCGGAAAAGAGCGGTACGGAACAACCAATGACAAAGGTTTCAACAAACAGTTCGACCTTTGTTGATGAGAAGCCGGAAAAATCCGGACCAAAAGAGATTGGTGCAGCAGAACAGTGGATGTGGGCTAAACAAGCAGTCGAAAGAAAGTTTCCAAATTACGATATCAAATTTCATTGGACAACGTATCAATATGAGAAAGAAACACTTAACGAAGGATATTCAATGCATAAAGAGAAATTTACTATTAAGGGGTTACCGGAAGTCCATAGTTATATAGCGCACGTTAATCGTGAAACGGGTGAAGTTCATCGATTGGTTATTGATGGCGAAGTAATCTATGACTTTTTTGATTGGTCATCGCAGAAGAAGTAATATGAGAATTTAGACAGAACAATACACTCCCGATAGTTTTATCACAGCGGAACTGTAATGATGGGCCGATCACTTCCTCCACTTTACACCGTTTTTCTGCATAGCACTATCTACTATTTTTTCCCAATTCCGCAAAATACAAAAGAATTAGCTGTTTGTTTTTGCTTACACCCATTTATTTCTTGCGCACTTTCTCTAAAAGGGGTATAATGAGTAAAGAGGGATTATTGATTGGGTTAACATTTTTAGAAAAAAGGTGAAAAATATAATGAGTAAAGGGTGATTATTGATGGGGTTAACAACAGATAAAACACTGCTCGAACGGCTGCGCGGTGGTGAGGGGATCTATTGGGACGAATTTTATCGTAAATACTATTCTTTCCTGCTCCATATCGCGAGGGAATATGGTTTCGGCCCAGACGACAGTGAAGATTTGATTCAGCGAACGCTGTTGAATCTGTTTAAAGGTTGCGAACATTTTGAATATTCTCCTGAACGAGGTAAGTTTCGTAATTATCTCTGGAGCATTGTCAAGCATGAAGCGTCGTCGATTCGTGCAAAGCCAAATTTTCAGATCCCCTCGGGAATTCACTTTGATGTAATTGACAGCACCATAGAGGAGAAATATGATGAATTATGGCGGCAATCGTTGTTTGACGAAGGGATGGAAATTCTGAAAAATTTGGTGGAACAGACAACTTTCGAGGCGTTTTATATGAACGCCGTTCAGAATCGACCTGTTGCAGAGGTTGCTCGGGCGCTGGGACTTTCTGTCAGTTATATCTACGTGGCGAAGAAACGCTGTGTTGAGAAGCTCCACGTCATTTGCCAAGAATTATTGGATAAAGAAGGCTAATTTTGTTTAATAGACCCAATTACAAATTCCATCGTGGTGAACATTTCAAAGACTGGCGTCTACTCCAACCGCTGGGTATTGGTGCTTTTGGCGAAGTTCATATGGCCGAGGATATTACGGGAAAAAAGGTTGCTCTGAAAATCTTGACGAAAACTTCGGCGGAAAAATCTCAACGAGAACTGGACGCACTTTCCCATTATCAAAACAATGTTCCTCGCCATGAGAATCTCATTCCCGTTTTTCACGCAGGAAGGACAGATGACGGATTGGTCTATTATACGATGGAACTCGCCGACGATTTGCGCATCGAAGCTGATTCCTATATTCCTGACACATTGGAAAATCGATTGAAATGGAAAAAAACGACTGATCCCGTTGAAATATTAGCGATCATCAACGGTATTTTATCTGGATTGGTCGCTCTTCATCAAGTCGGTGCGAGTCATCGAGATTTGAAGCCGGCAAACATTATTTTTATTAAAAATGTTCCCATACTGGCGGATATTGGCTTATTAAGTTTTTCATCAGATCAATATCAGCCTGGTGGAACTCTTGATTTTTTACCTCCGGAGATTCGAAATGGAACGATTCGCGGATCTGAAAATCAGATGGGGGGAGATATTTATGCCTGTGGCATGATTCTTTACTGTATCCTTTCCGGTCAGTTGCCGGAAGAGTATCCAATTATTCCCCCCGACTTACCGGTCGAAACGATCCGATTGATTCGTCCGCTTTATGCGCGTGCTTGTGACCGTCGTCCCGCACGACGGTATATGACGGCGCAAGATTTTTTGGACGCTCTGGACAAAACGCGCAAACAATTATCGACAGTAACGTATAAATTTAAGCACCGTTGGTTTTGTTTCTTTGTTATTTTTGTTCTGGTACTGGGTACATTTTGTGTAATGAAAGGGACGATCTTTTATCAACTGATTGTCGCTCGGGGAAAATTGGTCGACCATGAGCATGAACAGCTGACAAGCTGGTTTTTTCCAGATTCGTTTTTATCAATCGAACAGTTAAAATATCAAGCATTACAATTTATCGAAAAAAATCCCGGTACAACTGCTGTTCAGGCGATCAACGAAATTCTCATTATCGCGGGACAATCTCATGCGAAAGAGAAGAATGTTCAGGAATCAGAAAATAAACTATTCCGCTATATTACCATTTTTGGCAAAGGGGATCTTTACCGAAAATATGAAGCGATGCATAATGCGGTCATGGGGAATGGAGAAAATTTATTCCAAGATAATTACCAAAAACGAATTATGTTAGCAGGTGAAATTTCTGTAAATCCTGCGCCGGTTATTTGGATTCTCAATGAACGAGTCCAAAAATATGGTTTTATCAATTTAATGGAAAAAATATCTGAAGATGATAAAGCGGCGGAAGCTTTATCCGATCAACTCACTCAACCGGAACGACTCGATCGGATCTGTCAAAGATACACCAGCGAGCTGGAAAATTGTGTTGCCAGCCTTAGAGATTTGCGATCTATTTGTGCATTGATGGCGAAATATTATCCCAACGGTGAGGTATCTGAAAGTCAGTCCCAAGATTTCGAACAGGCATTGGAAAATTTTGTCAATAATAGTAACTTGGAGTAAATGCAAGATCTCACGGTTTACTAACGAAGTAGTGCCTGCCTTACGTTTTCTCGAACTTTTTTAATACTACTGGAAAATCTCCTCTGTCGTAGGATTTTTTATTAGATGTCATTTCATAACCGTTTTTGTGTAATGATAACGTATACCTTTTGTGTATGAACTTCTGAGCGCCAAGCCTTCGCAATTGATGGTACGCTTTTTTGTATCGATGCTCGTCCTTCATGGTCCGTATCCAGGATGCGACAGTTGAACAGGAGAGTAATGCCCCGAAAATAAATTTCGAAAACCACTTCCGACTGGGCTTGACCGATTCCATTGTTAAAATAAAACCATGGATCCAATGATTCATTTCGTGCGTTTTGTTGATCATCCGCCAGACTCCTTTGTGTTACTGTTGGTTTGTGGTAATTCCAAACAATAACAAAGGAATCTTTTTTCTATGTCAATTTAATCATTTTTCTCACTTTTTTCAAATATCGGGGAAAGTACAAGTTGACAGAGAGGATGCAATTAGATATAATCCGCGCACAGCATGAGGTATTGAAAAAAACGTTTCCAAAAAGTATCAGGAGATCATTAAAAAGGAGAGTTGAGGCTCTCTTTCCTTCCAAATATCTCATTTAAAGAAAGGCATAACAATGAAATTTCAATTGATGTTCTCGTTTTTGATTGCGATGGTCGTAATGTTACCATCGACATTACGAGCAGATGCCCCCAGTGCTGAGTACAAACTGGTCTGGGCGGATGAATTCGAGGGAACCACCCTTGATCTTGACTCCTGGGGGGCTCATCACCTTGGTGTTCGCCGAGACGCGTTCAATACGATGGAATCGATAACACTTGATGGGAAAGGGATGCTCCGTATCACAACGAGCAAGAATACGGAAAAGAATCGATATGAAACGGGAATGATCAATACGAAAGGACGTCGAGAGTTTGTTTATGGATATTTTGAATGCCGTGTTCAAATGCAGAAAAGTATGGGGCTTTGGTCCGCTTTTTGGCTTTTGCCCGCTAAAATGCAGACATTTGATCAACCCGATCCAGAACAAGGTGGGGTCGAAATGGATATCTTTGAATACCTTTGCAATTTCAAGGATGAACTGAAACATAATTTTCATTGGAATGGATATAAAAAGGGAAAGCACCAAACTTATGCGGCCCCAAAGATAATTATCCCGGGTTTGGGAGAAGGTTTTCACGTTATCGGAATGGAATGGACACCCAAAGAATATATCATGTATTGCGACGGAAAGGAAACTTATCGTAGTTCCAAGGCCATTTCACATGTTCCTTCTTTTGTGATTCTTTCTTGTGAAATAGGTCCGTGGGCCCGTAATATTAAGGATTATGAAAAGAATTTGCCCGATTCGTTGATTGTTGATTATGTACGCGTTTATCAAAAGACAACGGGGAAATTTATCTCCAAATAATTCCTCTCAATGATCTCTTTTGTTTTTCCCTGATTGAGAAGAAGCTGATTCCCCTTGGTGTTGAAAGGGATCTTTCACCATGTTTTGGAAGAGTATCAAGAGAGATTTTCACGGATTGCAAATTCCGCGATTTGCGGGTTCGAGTCCCGCCGACGTCTCTTTCAACAAATATCATAGGTATCGTAATAACGGCATCTATGATATTTTTGTTTCTTGACGTATACTATAGATAAAAAATATCGGGATTATCTCTATCGCCGAAAATACGAATCTGCGCGGAGTTCGAGCCGAGTCGTAGGTCGGACATCGACGCCCGCAATGAGGGCATACCCATTTAATGTTTTTTCTGGATTCAATCTTTATTTCGATTCTTTCCGGCTTTTTCGCATCCTCTCGAATTATTTTTGTTTTTTGAAGACGAACCCCTTGTAATCGGTCACCGTATTGAGTAAACTCTTAATAGACATTTTTTCTCCCGTGAAAAGTATTTCTTGGTAAAAAATAGTTTACAACAAGATGATTAAAATGTTCCTATTTACTTTTACGTTTTTTCCGTTAAAATATTCCTGTTCGATCAGTGAGGAAACAGGCTATGCTCTTAAGCAACCTGCCGGGGACCGACGAACCAACGAAGTAATCTCCCCTCCGGCGTAAAAACCGGAGGGGATTTACCTTCTGTCTGAGATTACTTTGTTGCTATCCCTAAAAAATCCCAAAAATGGTCGTACTCGACCAATTTTATCCCCGTTATACCCATAGTTCATGTCACAGAGCCATATATCTTGTTGGTTTTACACCCAAAAGTTTTCAGGTCATGGGCGATTCGGGAATCCGATACACGATCAGCCATGAACGACTTGCCCCTGAAGAACGAGAATATCTTACGCGGCAATAAATAGTGGCCCCATGAATATGTCCAATGGTTTTTCATGCGTCGATCAAACGCCTGAAATCAAGAGTCTGAGGAAGGAAAAATGACATTTTGACATTGTCCATAGACACAAACGAAATTGTCGTGAATTTTTTAACGGATCAATTTCGGCAAAGGGTTTCAAGGTGATTTATGCAAAAACTTTCAAATTATATTTTAGCGTTGATTACCCCTATCCTATCTTGGGGGCTTTTCACTATCATATATTATGCAGCTTTTAGTGGAAAAGTAGAAATTTATAATCGCTTACCTAAGTATGGCACTTTAATTTTACTTGGGAGCGTTCTATTTATTGCAATTTATGGAGCCGCCATTTGCGTTCAAATCTACCGACAAAATAAAATGAACACAAAAATTATCGCGTGTTTTTTAGTTCCATTCTTATTAAATGTGGCAATGATTTTTATGTTTTTGTTTATGGTTGTTAATTCTTTTTTATAGCTGGAGTTGTCAAATTCTGGCCCCATGAATATATCCAATGGTTTTTCATGCGTCGATCAAACACCTGAAAATCAAGAGTCGGAGGAAAGAAAAACGCAGAAATTGGACGACAGGCAGCGTTTATGAAAATCAACACGATATGTTTCCTCAAGAACTACGGAAAATAGAAAGTATTTTCGACGAGAGTGCATTCCGCTTCCGTCGACCATTTGATATTTGACAATCAGGCAAATTTATATTCGTTCGATATGCAGGACAGGCAGGTGACTTCGTCCTTCCATGAACTCGATCCGAGCTTTGACTCTCGCTCCAGCTTTACCAGCGTTCATCATTCTTGGCGAATCGTAAGGAGTCGAATGACCAACCGAAGGTCGAGTTTCGATGCGTGGCAAAGTGTTCTTCGCTCGAAGATGGAAGAACACTTCGTTCGGAGTTCGATAATTGCATGCCGATGAATCCTATACTCTCCAACATGTAATCTTGTCTGTAACAACAAATTTCGGTTTCCCCTTTCGATCGCCACACTATTGAACAATGTAAAGGAATGACAATTATGGATGCAAGCCCGGTCAAGCTCATTGATTACTTTCAGAAAAAAAGACAATACGTGATTCCACTTTTTCAGCGTTCCTATATCTGGAAAAAGGAAAACTGGGAGATTTTGTGGAAAGACATTCTCAACTACTACACAGACGACCCTTCTACAATGGATCTAGCGCCCCATTTCATGGGGGCCGTCGTGTCCATCCCCGTTAAATCAATGCCTGTTGGTGTGGACAAGGATTTGATTATTGACGGTCAACAGCGTCTGACCACGATTTCTATTCTACTCTGTGCATTGCGGGATACCGATGCTGACATAGCAGATGAAATTCAAGACCTGTTGGTAAATCGACATCAGAAGAACACTCCAGACTTCCTTAAAATATTACCAACACAAGGTGACCGAAATGTATATAATGCATTGATTCGCCACGAATCCAACTCTTCCACAGCAGATGACACATCTCATTTGCTCTGTAAATGTTATGAATACTTCAAGAAACAACTTTCTTCTGAGACCGAAGAAGGAGGAATGATTGATCCGAAGATCATCTTTAGTGTGATACAGTCAGTTCTTCAAGTCGTAATGATAAATCTCACGTCAACGGATGATCCGTATTTAATTTTCGAAAGTCTCAATTTCAAAGGAGAAAAACTAACGCAAGTCGATTTGATTCGAAACCTTATCCTGATGAAATTCAAACACTCATCCGAAGACGGTGGAGAACAGCAGAAGATATACAAGGAATTTTGGATTCCACTGGAAGAGAAATTAGGTGATAAAATTGAGGATTTTTTCTTTCACTACATTCGTATGAGAAATGCCACGGTTTCCAATGTCTCGCGGATTTATTCCGATATGAAACAGATATTATCGAACTCTTCACAGATTGAAGATTCATTGGAAGACATCCGGACAAATGTTGAATACTACACGCGATTGTTGACTCCAAGCAGAGAATCGAATTCGAAAATTCACCACGAAATGGAATTACTGAACCGAATGAAGAGCTTTGTTCTCTATCCATTATTGCTTAAAATCAACGCCTTTCGCGGAAATGATCTGAGTGAAGAGACATATTGTAGAATTCTACATATCCTGAATTCGTTCATTATTCGACGTGCTGCATGTCGGTGGCAGACAAATATAACCAACACTAGTGCAATTCGTCTGCTCAAAGTTTTCCCACAGAAGGGTGATATTACGAACTTGGATAAATGGCTTGCTGAAGTACTTCTTGGACAACAAAAACTTGCCCGATGGCCTAATGACGACGAGTTTCGTGATGCGATAGTATCGGGTATTGAGCAAAACAAGAATTTTCAAGTTCTCTTTTTGGAAGAAATCGAACGTTTTCTGGCAGGAAAAGAAATAGTTAATTTACAGGGTCCTGGTATTTCGCTGGAACATATCATGCCGCAGACTCTTTCGGAAAAGTGGAAAACCGATTTGGGAGACAATTATGAAGAAATTCATTCCAAGTACCTTTGGAATTTTGGAAATCTGACTTTGACAGCTTATAATTCGGAGCTCAGCAACGCACCTTTTTCGAAAAAGAAAAATCAGGAGAAAGGATATAGCCATTCCGCATTTAAGATGAATCTCGAAATTGCGCAGCAGGAGAAATGGGGAAAAGAAGAAATTTTGGCCCGAGCAAACCGTCTGGCAGACCTTGCGATAAAAATATGGAAATATCCTTCAAAGAAGAAAAACTTCGTAACCTTGGATGATTGTTGGACACATAAAAACCCTCTTGCACTTTATATTAACAAGGAACGATTTTATGTTTCTTCTTGGAAGGACGCTGCAAAACATATACTCATTTATTTCAAGGCAAAGAATGAAAATCTCTTTGGGCAGGAGCTTGCCAATGGAACAATCACACGTGTTGAACCAACCACAACCGATTTTCAGGTGAGCTTGAATCTGTCCGCAGAGGATATTAGAAAGACAATTGGGAAATGGTGTAAACTATTTGCACGTGATAACGATGTATTTTGTTTTGAAACAGACTAAGTCAACGGTACTTCAACTTGTCGCCGAAACGTTAAATAGACGTAACGGGGCAGATTTGGTACATCTTTGTTCATTTAGTATCGTGGTGGGGAAAAACCGTTTTGTTCACTTTTCAGCCAGTGGACAATGCGATTGTCAATTTGTATATAGGAAATAATAATATGGATATACCATCTAATACTGACGATCTTTTCCCCGTAACATACTATTTATCGCAAAATGGTAAATTATTGTTATATAATTTAATAGGGAAAAAAATACTGAGGATCTTTCGCTATTCCATATGTGATACAAAGAATGAACACCTCGAATACCTGACTGACTTGCTCGAAAAACGGCATATTTATCATTCTCAAATATTTTCTTTGATGGAAGGTCCAGTGCTTTTTGAGTTTGATTCTCGCGAAGAGGTGTTATTTTTTTCTGATGAAAACATGCAATCAATAACTTTTTCTTATGAAAGAGATATTCATGGTGATTACAAGAATATGTGCGAATATTATGTTCCAAAAGACATTTCTAATGAGTTATATGTCGACATATGTGATAATGTCTATTCATCGAGGATGTTATGGGAATGCCTCAATAATACAATTAATGACATTCGACTCTATCGCCTTAAAAACCCTTTTTTTGCAAGTAATTATAGAGTTGGAGATAATGTAATTGTCTTTTTTTTCGAAGATGAGAGAACATTGGCCTTAGGATATGGAATAGATCCCAATACTAATATGATGATTTTCCCATGGAATTCACTTTTGGAAGAAACAAAAAACAAGTATTATGAAGTATTATCAATAAAGAATGATCGAATGTGAATACTATCCCTGAATGGGTCCTATTGCTTTTTAGATGTTAATCGAACCTCTGAAAACAAAGAGCCGGAGAACAAAAACCGGAAGACTGATCGCGTTTATGAAAAGAACCCGAAAAAATAATAGCCAATAGATTGGTATCCGTTCACAACGAATAGGGAGAAATGAGCCGATCAGGACAGGAGGAGCGACAACGTGACCGTACCGCGAAGATAATGTTCGAGCGTTTCGGTTATGTAATCAAGGAGGTTTCGCCCTTACTGTTCGCAAGTCGTTTGAATACTCAAAAATCGTTCGAGCCAACAATTACTCCAGTCGATTCGTGTGACCTGCGTTACTTCGTGAGATAAATACAAGCTCTGAATAACCGAAAACAGTACCCTTCATTCATTGATTGGTAATTATCATTCTATGTATATGACAGTCGCTTTGTGGCCTCCAGACTGAAGTATATCGTTTCCATCATGAATTTTCCGAAATAACGTCAAAAGAACAGCCGATTTAATCAGTCAATTGGCGGAAATAATGGAAATTTTAAAATAAAAGCTGTATATAAATAAAGTTCAGTCAGTGAGATTAAGAAGAATTCTGTTCCGTGTTCACAGATGAAGTCTTTGTATTTACCACGAACCATTCTTATAGATTCTGCGAAAACACTTAAACGTTTTCTTAATTATCTATGTTTTCACCTGCTCTTATGCTAAGCATTCTCTTTTAACTTTAGTTTAAGTAAAATAAAGGCTACACATAGTTTCAAGACGTTTTCCCCGTAATAAATTTGATGTAACAAATGAATCAGATCGGGAGATGTTTTACCTCGTGTATGAGCAGAATCTACCGGAAGGGAAAAAGGACGAAGACGGCAACGTCCCAAATCGCGTGAGACACAATGAGTGCGGGAAGCCACTTTGGCTGAAATCGAAAGATCGCTGACCAGACAACACCTAATACACCCGCTGCCGCAAGAAGCATGAAATTCATTGAAAACACATGAACCATTGTATAGGCAAGAATGGACAAAAATGCTCCCACATTTGCTCCATGAAGCTCACTGAATGTACGTTGGATATATCCTCGCCAGAATATCTCTTCCGCCGGACCGATAAGAACCAAAAGAAGAAATCCAATTAGTTTGAGAGAGACACCATTCTTAAGCGCATAGACGTTACTGATCTGACCGGGTGCGAAGTCGAATATGGAGGTACTTACTTTATCTCCAAGCCAAAATGCCCACCACAAAAAAAACGCCAAGGCTATTCCAGAGAGGATCATTCGAGGCGTAAAACGTAATATCCCAAACCAGTCTCGGCGAAAATATACTGAAGACACTTGATATTTCCGGAAATCAGGACTCAAAGAGTTGGA
>CAZZEF010000087.1:15159-16912 GCA_964652875.1 uncultured Planctomycetaceae bacterium | reverse complement strand
TACCGGTGAAAATAGACGGATCGAAAGAGTTCGGCGCGAACATTCAAGAAACGGGTCAATGCCGAAAGACCTTTTTGATGCAGGGTCAAGCCTTCTTCCGTAAAAAAGGAATAATGGACGAGACGTTCAAGATCGAACGCGCGTTCATTGAAGCCGGACATATACGCGTCGCGCAGAACAAAGTCCATATTATCGACGGTGTAAAGACCGCTGAAAAGAGTTCGAAGCAGACAGAGCCAAAAAGGGTGATCTTTTGAATCATCTTTTTTGGGACGAACGATGAGAAAAGCGATCTGTTCCGGTGAAAGAGTTTCGTCATTGCGCAGTGAACCTTGCGGATTGCGTTTTATTCCGCGCAGCATCGAACCGAGTTTTTGAACGATGATTTCCGCGCCGAGCGTTTCATGCGTCAGAAGAGATCCCGTCGGTGTTGTGAACCTGTTAAGAAAGTATTCGTCGAAAAAATGACCGAACGGCCCATGTCCGACGTCATGAAGAAGCGCCGCCATTCGAAGTAGTGATTCAATATAAGCGTTCGACGGAACATTGTCAGAAATTCCTTTGGCTTGACGGTCTTCAAAGACTTGAAAAAAACTTTCCGATAAATGACGCCAAACCGTACTTGCCAGGTGCATTGATCCAAGAACATGCTGATAACGTGTATGTTCGGCGGTCGGATAAATAATCCAAGCGGTTTGAAGCTGATGGATCTGACGAAGCCGCTGAACCCAGGGCGATAAAATAATATCCTGTTCCGCCGCCGTTTCGCCCGGAAGATTTTTCAGTGACGAAGAATAGGAGATATATCCGTGAATGGAGTCCTGACTCAAATTCTCTTCCTGAAACAGTGTCTGGTTCATGTTATTGGCCTCTTTCTTCAAATAATGCGGTGAAACGTTCGTCCTGATTTCATTTCGAAACGGTTTATACTGCTCTTATTTTAAAATTTCAGTGTTTCAATTTGCTTTCAGAACAGATCTCCAATTTTTCTCTTGGAACAACTCTTTTGATCTTCGTTGTTTGATCTAAAATATTGGTTGCCGTTTCGTCAATTACGATCAAGTAAATCAATAGAAATTCCGTTTTCGGACAACTTGAACGACCGGAAATTTTTCTGAAAAACACGTTCATGAAATGTCGAAAAATATTTCATGTTGAAACAAATACGCGCACAAAAAAATCGCGCGCTAGGCATCTCTGCCCGTCGAAAAATATTTTATGTTGAAACAAATACCGTCATGTCTTTGGCGGAATGTTATACTGTCGACATTTAAATTTCCCGTTCTCTCTCCCGATTGCCTTCGTAAATCGGGAGTTTTTCGGCTGCGTTCCGGAAAATTCATAAGGGAATCGGTATATCAGGTTTGGAAGTTACCGCCGGAACGTCATCATCAGTTTTCTGCGGCGCAAGTAAACGACAATACCGATAAACAGGGGCGGAATTGGAGGAAACGCAACGGCGTAAAGTTTGTATCGGCCTTGAACCTGTCGGACAAATTCATCGACTTCCCGTTGGGTTTCTTCGATCTTTTTATCGTTCCGGCGTTGCTTTTCTTCCATCTGACGGTTGAGTCTCTGCTGAACGGCAACAGCGGCCGTTTGAATTTCCATTGACTCTTCCTTGGTTAAGGCTGAGTTTTTATCAGGGCGTCGATTGACCAACTCCAAAATTTTCTTTTGCAGTCCATTTTCTTCCTGACGGCGGTAAACTTCAAGGTCCCGGGCAAGAGCGATTTGTTCGGACATTGCCTTG
>CAZZEF010000087.1:11173-15126 GCA_964652875.1 uncultured Planctomycetaceae bacterium | reverse complement strand
ACCGAGTCAATCGCGTTGAGAACGAAATTGACGTTATCGAAATCAAGCGTAACGCCGTTTCGAACATCGGTACCCATTTCCCGGATTTTGAAGAAGCCGGGCGTCAAAAGATCGGCATCGGAAACGAGAATAATATTAAAGGACGGAGTCTTGTTTTCCGAACCGGGAGCGAGAAACGCCCGGGGGATCTTACCGGAAATACGGGCCGCAACGGTATAAATTTCTTCCCGATCGATTCTTTTGGAACTGTATGTCCGAAGGCCGCGTCCTTGAATTTCATTGGGGTCGGTGAACCCGCCGGCCAGCGTTTGAATCAACGGAGTAAAGACCGTTTCCGAATGCGGAGCCTGTCGGATCGAACCGCAGAACGGATAAAGAATATGTTCCAGTTTCGCGGTTGCCGGATCATCGGGAGAAAATGACGGCATTTGTTTTTGTTTGGAGTCTTTGCGATTGTATTTGATCGGATCGGCGTCAATGAAAACGTATTCTTCCGATAGCGCGGCCAGTTTCGGATAGGGATTGTAATTTTTCCATAAGATGTCTGTCGAAAATGATATTCCCAGCATTGCCCAAAGGAGTCCCGGGTCGCCGCGCAGTTCGGGAGGAATGAACGGCATTCCGGGCCCGGTCGGAAGTTTTGTCCGCGGAATATAATCGGCAAAAATCGGGTAGGGGTCTTCGAAAATGACCGTCGGCTGTCCGTGTCGAATGATATTGGCAAAATTAAGCATTCCTTTTTGCGTTAAAGACGACGGTTGAACGGCGATTAGAACGTCATAAATTTCGGCAGGAATTGGATCTTCAGGATTGACATCATAAACCTGATACTGTTTATCGAGTTCATCGACGATCAGCCAAGGTCCGGAGACGGGATTTCCGTTTTGATCCTGTCGTCCGAGCAGGCCAGCGGCGGTCCTGACGATTCCAATTCGCTTTTTATCGCGCTGGTCGACTCCCAGCAGCGCGTTGATTAGTTCATATTCAACAGAGATCCCCCGATTAAGGAAGGGAATTGTGACCGTTTTGGGACCGCATCGAAAGATCACCGTTAGAAAAATGGCTTCCTCCCGGGCGCGTCCTCTAACGTCGAAAACGACTTTTTTCGGTTTGATGTCGTAAAGCCGTTCAAGGCGGTAAGCTTCTTTGGTACTGGGAAGCGTTTCCCTGATATCGAGAAAAACCTGATTTGGCGAATGGTCCTTGATTGCTCCCAAAACGGAGACGATGTCAAGTTTGGTTCGCGCAAATTCCTGCGGAAGTTCCGGACTGAGCCAGGCTTCAATGACGATCGGGTATTTTGTTTTTTGTTTTTCGATCAGCGCAAGCGATTCTTCTGACAAGGTACTCAATTTTTCTTCAGTCGCGTCGATTTTGAAATCATAACAGTCGATCAGTCCGATCAGGGAAACCGCGGACAGAACAAGCGCCCCCGATCGGATCATGTGTTGACAGGAAAGAGAACGGAATTTTCCGGTCGGCCAGTAACGGCGATTGAGAAAAACAAGGCAACAGTAAATGGTGACCGCCGCGATCAGAACGAAATAAAGAACGGCGGCGGCGGAGATGATTCCCTGTCCGAACGGCTCGAATCGGAACGCGGTTCCGAAACTTTTTAAGAAAACGGCGGTCTGGTGCGAAACCGGAGCGGCGTCCGCCCATTGCAGTGCGATCAAAGGCGCGTTAAGCAGTCCGCCGAGAAGATACGCGACTGTTAATTGCGAAGTTAAAAAGGATCCCAACATTCCGAGCGCAAGCATTGCTGCCCCCAAAAGCCAGTAACCGAGTCCGGTGGTCAAAAAAAGACCGGTATCGGGCCGACCGAGGAAGCGAAGGATTAAAAAACTGGCGGTCATTGAGAACAGGAGCGAAATTGAGTAAACGCCAAGCGCCGCGAAATATTTTCCAAGAACGATTCGCGTCGTTGAAACGGGCATCGTCAGAAGGAGTTCTTCCGTTCCGAACCGTCGCTCGTCCGACCAGATCCCCATCGTAATGGCCGGTATAAAGACGAGCATGATCAAAGGAAACCAGCGGTTCAGCTGCGTCAGATTTGCGAGATTCATGTTCACAAATTCATCGGGCAGAAAGGCCGCAATTGAACTGAGAAGAACGAAGACGCAAATAAAAACATATCCGGTCGGGTTCAAAAAATAGGCGGTAAAATTTCTTTTAAAAATCGACATGATTCCGTTCAATGTTATTCTGTCAGTTTTTCAATTCGATCTGGTTTCGGCGGTTATCAGGAATTATTTTGAGTGAGTTCAGCGAATTTTCGGTCACATTCTTCCGGGGAGGATCCGAACTGTTCGACAGTCCCGTCGAAAACGGTTTTTCCAGCATTGATAAAAAGGACGCGGGACGCCATTGCGCCAACTTCCTGCAAAATGTGAGTCGAAAGAAGGATCGTTTTGGTTTTTCCTATTCGTCGAATCGTTTCCCGGACATGATGAATTTGATTCGGATCAAGTCCGGCGGTCGGTTCGTCAAGGATCAGAACATCCGGCTCATGCAGAAGGGCCTGGGCCATTCCGACACGCTGCCGAAAACCGCGGGAAAGATGGCCGATCGGTTTGAATAAAACCGTTTCCAGTTCGCAGACGGCAACGACCCGGTCGATGGCCTCTTTAGTCTTGACGGAATTGAATTTTCTCAAACCGGCGAAAAACTTCAGAAGCCCCATTGGTGTCATGTCGGGGTAAAGCGGACCGTTTTCCGGAAGATATCCGAGATGCCGGGCCCCTTCCAAACGTTCGGCGGTCATATCGAACCCGGCGATTTTTGCTGATCCAGCCGTCGGGGTCAGGTATCCGGTCAAAAGTTTCATCGTCGTACTCTTGCCCGCTCCGTTTGGACCGAGAAAACAGACGATTTCTCCTTTGGCGATCCGAAAATTCAAATCGGAAGCCGCCGCGAACTGTCCGTATATTTTCGACAGATCCCGCGCTTCGATCATGTAATTGATTTTATTGGCGGTCTTGTTAACGCTCAATCGTTCATTCCTTTTTTAACCGAACGTTGAAATAAGTTTTATGCCGTCAGCCATTGCGTATTTTATAATCAAAAAAAGGCCGCGGCATAAAAAAATTACCGATTCTATTATTAATTTTCCGTTCCAACGTTAAAAGAGTCGTCGATTCAGGCTGTCACGCGACGGAAAATTAAAAAATACGAACAGTATAAACGTTATTTTTTTCCGAACGAGAGTTCTTTCCAGTTGTCGGAGCGGAACGGACAGACGGGAAACCCCTCTTTATTATAAAGATTGCAAACCGGATTGTCGGACCAGGCGTATCGGACCGCAACAGGGGCGGCGACTTTATCGCAAGAGACAATGACTTTGTTGCCGTCGATTTTCGCGTCGGCCCAATAGAAAATTTTATCGGCTCCGGCCAGAGCGAAGCCTTTAACGACTCCGTCATTGCCGCGGGCGGCTAATCCTCCGCCGATCTCCTTAAAAGTGACAATAATTTTATTGTCGTTAATTTGCATGGATTGATACATTGGACTGGCCCAAACAATATCGCGTCCGTAATCATTATGCAGCGCGATTGCCGCCAGACGCAGACCGACATCAAGTTTGTTTTTCGGATGAATATCGCCCGCTTCGCCGATATCGATAATGACCGCCTGACCTGTTTTCGGAAGATCAAGCGCCATTGTCTGAGCTTCCCGCAGTTCGGCCCAAGTACTGTTTGACGGATTCGGCTGGACTTTAAGGAAGTTGGCCAGCTGGACATAATAAAACGGAAAATCGCCCTGTCCCCATTCATCGCGCCAATTTTTGATCATTGCCTTGAAAAGAGTCCGATATTGAACGGCCCGGCCCTGATTTGAACAGCCCTGATACCAAATCACTCCCTTAATGCCATAAGGGATAATAGGAAGAAGCATTCCGTTATAAAGATAGCCGGCCCGATATTGGGCCTTTTGTTTGGCGATTCGGTCAGGAT
>CAZZEF010000087.1:0-11136 GCA_964652875.1 uncultured Planctomycetaceae bacterium | reverse complement strand
AATCCGGATTTTCCGTCAGCAGCTTCGGGTTGACATAAGCTTCGCAGGTGGCGCCGCCCCAGGAATTATTGATTAAGCCGATCGGAATATTCAGTTCCTGATAGATCTTCTTTCCGAAGAAATAACCGACCGCGGTAAAATTGGCCGCCGATTCCGGGGTGCATTCGGTCCAAGGACTCATATTGACATCATCTTGCGGATCCGCCTTGCTGGTGCAGGGAACCGTTGCCAAACGAATTTTCGGAAAATTGGCTTGCGGAATTTCCGTTTCCGCGTTTTCGGCACTCTTTAATCGAAAGCCCATATTCGACTGACCGGAACAAAGCCAGACGTCCCCGAAAAGAACATCGTCGAAAACAAGACGGTTTTTCCCGCTGACGATCATTGTATAAGGACCGCCCGCTTGAAATTCGTTAAGACGAACCATCCATTTTCCGTCTTGCCCCGCCTCCGTTTCGGCTTTTTGACCGCCAAGAGCGACCGTGATCTTTTCGCCTTTTTCCGCCAAGCCCCAAACCGGAACTTTCATTCCGCGTTGAAGGACCATTTTACTGCTGAAAATCTTTGGCATTTGGACATCGGCAAACACCGGACAAACGGCAGAGATAAAATACAGCGCGATGTAAATTGTTAATACTCGTCGAAAAATTTTCTGCATCTCTTTTCCTTTTTAAAAACGACCGGTGTTGAATAAAACGCAATAAGATCTTGCGATTGCGATTATGTAACTTTGGGAAGACAAAATTGTCTTCTTTTTTGATTATTGTTTTTTATTGAATTTTATTGAATCGTGAATAATAACGACATTCGATCATTAATGCGTTACTGCTGACGGATGAATTCTTAAAATCTCCCAGTCGGAAAATTTTTATTAATCAGCAGATCTGCTTTATTTTATCGAAAGTACTGTTTAAAAGGAAAGTATATCGGAAATTTTATTTTTTGTCTATATTGGTTTTTATATTTTATACAGACAATGTCTTCCTGCGGGTGAACGGCTGTTTTTCGATGATACCGAAAAAAGGGCAGTCGATAAGATTGGTTTTTTTAAAGTAAGGTCGTTCGTTTTTTATTTGCTGGTGTTCACCGACTTTTGGGGAATAATGACGATAAGATCAGTAAAGAAAGACGGTTAGGATAATAAAAGATGATCAAGGCGCGACGATGAAGCCAATAAATATATTGAGAAAGATTTTGGGGTAAACTTGACACGTATTGTCCGGCAAGGTAATATTGTAAAGGAATGAACTAATATTGCGCTAATATTATTTTGAGCTTTTTTCAACCAAATTTTTATCAGTGAAAAGATTTTTCAATGGAACCAATCGATCTGCAGGGAAAAACGGTCTGTGTTCTTGACACGCACGGAATTTTATATCAGGTATTTCATACGATACGGGAAATGTCGAGTCCGCAGGGAGAACCGACCGGCGCTGTTTTTGGTTTCGTTCGGGATTTGATTTCTTTGCTTCAAAATCATAATATAGATTATCTTTTTTGCGCGTTTGATAAATCGGGTCCGACATTTCGACATGAGATTTACGAGCCTTACAAGGCCAATCGACAGGCGATGCCGGATGATCTTCGTCCGCAGATTGGTTATACCCGGGACTTTATCGGCGCGTTCGGGATTACGTCAATCGGATTGGAAAAATATGAAGCGGACGATCTTTTGGCAACAATCGCGAAAAAGACGGAAGAGGCGGGAGGACGTTGTATTCTTGTCACCGCCGATAAAGATGCCCGTCAGCTCATTACCGATCAGGTTTCGCTTTATAATTTACGCAAACAGATCCTTTATACCGCAAAGGAACTTTTCGCCGATTGGGGAATAAGACCGGATCAGGTGGTCGATTATCAAACGATGGTCGGCGATTCAACGGATAATGTACCCGGCATTCCGCTGATTGGTCCGAAAACGGCAACGCAGCTTTTGCAGGAGTTCGGAACACTGGAAAATATTTTTGCCAACGTCGATTCGCTTAAAGGTAAAAAAAAGGAGAATCTCGCCGCGGCCAAAGAGACTTCGAAAATAACAAGTCAACTTGTCAAATTGAAAGAAGATGTTCCGGTCGAGATCAATTGGGACGCGGCCCGATTTCGCGGGGTCGATCGAAAGCGGCTTCAGCTTCTGTTTCGATATTTCGGTTTTCGGGCTTTTACTGCCAAAGCGGACGAATTGGCGGCTTCTTTCGGAACAATACAACTGCCGGACGATCCTGATTTCATCGCCAAATACTGTCGGGAATCTTCTCCTGCCGGTTTGAGCAATGCCGCGCCGGTTCGAATGGTGAACAGTTCGGGGATCAGTCAAACGCGGTCGGGACAGCTTTCGCTTTTCGATGCAGACCCGTTCGGTTCCGATCAGAGAATTAGCGGCAATGGTTTGGACGGCGGGAACGGATCTGATCTGTCCGGCGAAAATGATTGTTTGAACGATTCGAGATCTGCGAAGGAGATCAATGATCTTGCCTGTTCACAGGAACAAAATGGATCTGACGGCGCGGGCTCAAGGAACGCGGATGATTTTCTTAAAACGGACCAGGACGGTTCTGTATCGCTTGAAATTGATATGTCGGCCCGGGAAGGGCTTTTTGATCTGATCAAGAATGAAAATCAAGAGTTGGAAGAAGCGCTTCGAAACGATTACCGAATTCACTTTCAGGAGAAAAATTTTGATGACCGTTACCCGGAAAAAGTCGATTATGTTTTGATTGAGACGGAAGAGCAGTTCAGCGCGTTTCTGACGGAGTTGGAGCGGAAAGATTTCTTCTGTATTGATTTGGAAACGACCGATACACGTCCCCGATTCGCGGATCCGGTTGGCGTCGCGATCTGTTTTGAGACGGGGAAGGCTTATTATCTTCCGGTTCAGGGACCGTTAGGATCTCAAACACTTGATTCGAAAAAAGTCTTTGCGCGTCTCAAACCGATTTTGGAGAATCCCGCTGTTCGCAAGATCGGACAAAACATTAAATACGACATGATTGTTTTGCGGAACATCGGTATCGCGCTGACCGGAGTCGCTTTTGATACAATGGTTGCCGATTACCTGCTCAATACAGGGGCCCGGCTTCATAATATGGATGAAATGGCGGAACGGTATTTCAGCTATCAAACGATCAAAATTTCCGAACTAATCGGAACCGGGAAGAAACAGCGCAAAATGAACGATGTTCAGACCGATCTTGTCTCCCGATACGCAGGCGAAGAAGCGCATGTTACCTGGTGCCTGTTTGCCGCGCTTTATCTTCGCCTGTCGAAAAATCCCGAATTACTGCGCCTTCTGATCCGGTTGGAACTTCCCCTGATCGAAATGTTGGTTGATCTTGAATACACCGGTATTGCCGTTAACGCGAATCATTTTAAAAAATTGTCCGAATCTTTTCAGGATCGACTGGAATTGCTCGATACACAAATCCGGGAAATGGTCGCTCAATGCGATTCCGATCCATTTTTCGCGGGCAAATTCAATATCAATTCGAATCAACAGCTTCAAAGAGTTCTTTTTGACGATCTTAAACTGCCGTCGTCCAAAAAAACGAAAACAGGAAAAAGTACTGACATTGAAGTTTTGGAAGATCTTGCCTGGATACATCCGCTGCCGCAAAAAATGATCGAGTATCGACAGCTGACCAAACTTAAAGGCACTTATCTTGACCCGATCCCTCTGCTTCGTCATCCGCAGACAGGCAGGGTGCATACGTCATTCAATCAGGTGGTTACCGCGACAGGACGGCTTAGTTCCAGTGATCCGAATTTACAAAATATTCCCGTTCGAAGTGAAGACGGCAAACTGATCCGTCAGGGCTTTGTTCCTGATGCCGAACGCGGATTTACAAAAATGCTTTCCTGCGATTACAGTCAGATCGAACTGCGTATGCTGGCCCATTTTTCTCAAGATGAGAATCTGTGCCGGGCGTTTCGGGACGATATCGATATTCATACTCATGTCGCGGCCAATATTTTTGATGTTCCGATTGGAATGGTCACTTCCGAAATGCGGCGAAAAGCCAAAGCGGTCAATTTCGGGCTCGTTTACGGACAGTCTCCCTTCGGTCTGGCCAAGGCCCTGAATATTCCCCGGGAGGAAGCCGCGGAATACATTGATACTTTCTTTAAAACTTATCCCGGTATTTCCTTGTTTCTCGAAAAAGTGCTTGATCATTGTCGGCGACAGGGCGTTGTCTCGACATTGCTCGGAAGAAAAAGACGAGTCGAAGGGGTTCGCCCCCTGGTCAAAGGGTCGCTGAACATGCCGGAACGAATTGCGATCAATACGGTTATTCAAGGATCCGCCGCCGATCTTATGAAGTTGGCAATGGTCAAAGTCCGGCAGCGGCTGATCGATCGGGAAAAGTCTGTTCCTGAAAAAGCGGCCATTCTGCTGCAGATCCATGACGAACTTGTTTTCGAAACGGTCGATGATTATCTTCCCGAATTAAGCGCCATTGTTCAAGAAGAAATGCTTCTCGGTCAGCCTCTTTCCGTTCCGCTTAAAGTTGATGCTGAATCAGGAACGAATTGGGGCGATTTAAAATGATTGGTCCGAATTCGCAATTACCAATGCAGAATCTCTTCTTTCTTTCGCGGAATTATTGAGCGCGATGATTTTTAATATTTAATACCTAAGAAGAAAAATTTTTTAAGAAGCCGTAAAAATGATTGGCCGCGCTTTTATTTTTTGCCGCGGGTAAACATTTCCCGTCGTTTGGACAATCGTTCTGAAAATGGAACGTTGGAGATGATTCGGCTTCTGCGAAAAAAGAACGCCGGGATTAACAATTCCCTGTCCGGGCCAGTCAAATCGGGACGGACGAGGTCCCGCCGCTTTTGCTCGAATTCGGCGCCGGTATTAATTGATCCAAAAACAGGGAATATCCGCCGTTTTTTCTGCCGCAATATTCCGACGTCAAAAGTTCTGATTGAAAACGGTGTCTCTCTCTTTGCGTTCATTCGACCGGCTTGCGGTTTATAAAACAGTCTCCGCCTTTCTGCGCGGAGATATTATATCGATTCCAACATGAAATTTCCGTTATATCGTCAAACGAACAGCCGAATCACTCAGTCAATCAGCGAAGATGACAGAAAATTTAAAATAAAAGCAGTATAAATACTAATCGACTTGGAAAAATATCGCAACCGAACGGCGCGAATTGTTATAAGATCAAAAAATTAAAAGGCATGACAGAAAAAACTTGAAATCGGCAAATTTTATAAGATTTCAAAACAAACTGTTTAAAAACGTAACGGCTTATTGTATAATTGAAGAAAAATACTGATAGGATTTTTATTTTGAAGTCGTTTTCATTATGCGCTTGACACAAAGATCCGTTTTTTAAAACAAAAAAATTCGATAAATATTATAATGAAAAATAAACCCGGAATAAAGGTTTATATGATTTACTTTAAAAGAAAAGGAAAATATTAATGCGCAAATTTATTTTATTAATTGCTTTGTTGTTGATCATTTCGTTTTCGCTTTCCGCGAAAGAGCCGGGGGCAATTTGGAACTTGGACCAGTTGAAAAAGGTTCCCGCCGCGAAATGGGGACCGATTCGGGAAAAGCAGGTCAAGGATTCCCAAGGGAAACTTCAGGCGATTACAACGCGAAAAGTTTGGTATGAAAACGAACCGTATCGCGGAAAGCCGACAACGGTAATGGCGTTTTATTCCCGCCCGAAAGGATCCGGCCCTTTTCCGGGACTTGTTCTCGTTCATGGGGGAGGCGGAACAGCGTTCAGTGAATGGACCGAATTTTGGGCAGCCCGGGGTTACGCGGCGATTTCAATGGATCATTATGGATGTGAGGTTAACGGCGAAGAATCCGGATCGGCCAATCGGGCCCGGCACCCTTTGCCCAACACTATTCCAACCAATCCTTGTCCAAACTTAACGAAAGAAAATTATCAGGAAACCTGGCCTTATTATGCCGTTGCGGCGATCATGCGCGCTCATTCGCTTCTGGACGCTCAAAAAGAAGTTGATCCGAACAGAACCGGTGTTACCGGACTTAGTTGGGGCGGATATTTAACTTCGCTCGTTGCGGGAATTGATGACCGCTTTCAAACCGCCGTTCCTGTTTACGGATGCGGTAATCTTGATGTTTACAGCTGGATGACCCCCGCTTATCAACGGCTCGGAAAAGAGGGACAGAGACTTTGGAAGGAGTATTTCGATCCGATCTCTTTTCTTTCCCGAACCAAAGGAAAAGTTCTTTTCGTTACTGGAACCGACGATTTCGCTTTTCCGTTGGAGATCAGTCGCGACTGCTGGCGAAAAGTCAATGACGCTGATGTTTGGCTCGAAGTGCATATGCCGCATTCGCAGCCAACTTCTGAACGTCCCGAATTTGTTGCCTGGTTTGATTTTGTACTCAAAGGAAAACAGCCGCTTCCCTGTCTCGGTCCGATCGAATGGAAAAATACGGATGATAAAATCGTAATTTCCGCTCCGGTCAAATATCAGGCCAAACCGGTTAAAGCGCGTTTATGGTATTCCGTTGATAGAGGCGGATATCCCGTTGATCAAAATGGTAAATGGGGCAAATGGCAGGATCGAAAATGGACCTCCTGCGAAGCGAAAATTTCCGATGACCGGATTTCGGCAGATCTTCCGAACAATGTAAAAAATCGGCCAGTTCTGTTTTATCTGGACGCGACAGATAGCGCAGGAAATGTCGCTTCCTCTCATTTCGAACGGATCGACTGACGGAAATTTCCCGAGGACGGTTTGACACAGAACACCGACATTGTTAATGTTAATCCGCCTTGTTCGATGTTGGTCCGATATTTACACCGCTCTTCTTTTAATTTTCCGTCATTTCTGCCGATTGACTTTGTGAATCGGCAGTTCTTTTGACGATATAACGAAAATTTCATAAGAACCCGTTATATAAGGACCCGGTATATAATGGGGACTTGTAAAATTTCTTTTCTTTTGGAAAAATGGTGAGTGAACTCCAATTGAAAAATCAAGTGTTCATTGCTGCCGGAATCAGAATCGAAGACGCTGTTTGTTTTTTCCGGAAGTGTTTCTTTATTGATTTCAGAAAATGTTTTCGGACAAGAAGAATCGGCGTCTTTTTGGTGTATCTCTTAACGGTCAACCGGAACGGTAAAGAATTATATCGTATCAACTGGAACTTTCTGTTTCAACTTCAAAAAAATGGTCAATTATAAAATCAATTGACGAAAACAAAAAACAAAAGGAGAATCGCTTAAGGTGTTTTAGTAAGGTACTTGTTATTATGAATGAGTTTTGTTAATGAAAGGAAAGAAAAAATGTTCACAGAAAAATCCCGATAAGCGCGTAATAAAAGTGAATGAAATATTATGAAAATACTTTTTAAAAAATATTATGACGAAATTGTTTTTTCGACTAATCCGGTAATTCTTTATCGGGGAAATCAGTCTGTCTTTCACGAAATGATTCTTGCCGGACGGAAAAAGAAGGACTGCTTTTTCCCAATGGACGGGAACAAGTTTCTTTATGAAAAAAGTATGTTCAGGGAAGCTGAAAAAATATTTGGTTATCCAACCGGATACATTACCAACAATGATGTTTTGTGTGAGTGTTTTTACGGAATGCCTTACAGCGCGTTTTGTCAGGGACATTATGAAAATTTTCTGCTGGTGCTGCACAACGCCGGTCGTATTCTTCAAATGCCGGAACGTTCCCGGCAGATTCTCCTGTCGATATTGAACTCGCTTGATTATGAATGGAATCGTCAGTTCATCAATAATTACGCGAAGGATCTCCTTGATGATATTCCGAAATCTTTCGGAACAGAATATTATCGGCGATTTTATAAAAGTGTTCTTTTATGCTCACCGGAACAATGCTCCGCGCTGGAGCATCTTCTCCAAAGAAGTGAGGTTCTCTTTTCTGTTTTGCCTGAATTGATTTGAACGAAAAGCATGTATCCAATAAAAAATACACAAAAAGCACTGCCGATTGTCTTGGTGAATCGCCAGCTCCAGCGCGCCAGCGATGTGTTCGGCAAGCGACCAGACTGCCGATTGTCTTGGTGAATCGCCAGCGCTTTTGTGTAATTACGGAAAATTCATTATGGAGCCGGTATAATTTTTTTCTGTTTGGAAAGCCATTCGACAGCGGCGGAGAAAATTCCTTCGTGTCCGCCGTCGAAAAGAGTAACGGTTGCGTTTTGACTTTGTCGCTGAAACAGAATTTTTTTGGATCCGAAAGAGGGATCGTTCACGCATTCTCCGGCAAGTTCGACGGGGATCTTTTCCGTTTCGACAATTTGATTGATCTGTTTTGGAGAGAGCCGGTCTTTTTCGTCGGCCAAAATATTAAAAGCGGTCAGAGAATGAGAAACCGGAACTGGACCGGAACCGTGTCCGTCATGAATGCCCGCATTAATCGCAAGGGGGACAATGTTGCCCTTTTTCAGCCAGGTTTTTACACTTCGATGTTCATACTGCCGGTCCGTCTCCGGAGAGGATCCGGGCGCGCCGCCGCAAATTTTTTCCAAAAGATCCGAATAGGAAAAGCCCGCTTTTCTGGTTTGATCATGCCAAAGGGCCAAATCGGTTATTCCGACCCAGGCGCTTGCCCCGCCAAAAATTTCCGGATGCCGGGCCGTCATGAGCATTGTCGCAAATCCGCCGCCGGAAATACCGAACAGATAAATTCGATCCGGGTCTATTCTTGTCGTTTTTTTCATATAATCGATTGCGGAGACGATATCAGCAACAGCCAGATCACTGCCGCAGGCCTCCGGACGATTATTGATTCCGCGAAAGTCGGGGCAAATCATTGCCCAATTCCGTTTTTGGATCTCGCTAAAAATACCGTTCATATGCGGCTGCCGGTAATCAAAGCTCCAAGGATGAAGAACGACCAGCAGGGGAACATTTTTATTGTGATCAATTTTGGGAATCCAGGATAGCGCGGGCTGCCAGGTATGATCTGCCGCGGAGGGATAAAAAATTGTTTTTACCTCGGAATTCCAGCCGTTTGGCGCGGGACTTTTCGGCGGCGTCGGCGTCTTTCTGCAATCGGCGACTCGATAACTCAAAAGGACCGCTCCGGGCATTTGTCTGATCTCGACTTTTAAGCCGTCCGTCATGAGCTGATCGCCGGTATAATACTGTTTGCGTCCGGAATCAAGATCCGTTATTTCGTAAACACTGTTTCTTTCAAGTCCGTAAAGTTTTAAAATTCGAGACTCGTAACTCGACTGAACCCGTCGGAAGGCTTGAACGATCCCCGATTTTTTCCCCGGAGAATTGTATTGCCAGGCGGCCCATTCTTCAAAGGAGGGGGTCAGCATTGGCGTTGTCCAGTTTCGCCGCCGCGATCCCCAAGTTCCTTCTTTAAAAGTGTCCTGTGATGTGTTCAGCGGATAAAAATCGCCGGTATAATGCGGAACAATGTGTTTTTTCCAAAAAGCGATGTTGCGCCGGGCCGAGTCGAAATCGCGGATATTATCTTTCGGAGCGATATGCGGCTGCGGATGCCAGCCGAGTGCAAATTGGGCGTTGGGACGCATGTCCGCGCCGAACCGCATGAACGGCATAAAGAAACTTCGTAAATGATAGTCGTCGCAGATCAGCATGTTTTTGCCATGAAACGGAACCCAGAGCGACAGATTCAGCGTTTGCATCTGCGCCCCGGTTGGTTCGATGAAATAATCACTGCAGGTCAGCGGGACCGATCGACGAAGTGTTTCGAGATCCAGCCGTCGTCCGCCGCTGGCGCAGGTATCGATCTGAATCGACGGATTCCGATTTCGAATCTCATCCCAAAACGCAAGATAACCTTCAATATGCCGGATCTCTGTTATGCCCTGCCGGTCCGGTTCGTCGTTGTCAGACCAGAATTTATCGGCTGGTGTATTGAAGTCCTGCCGGTAAAATTCTATTCCTTCTTTTTTAATATATTCGTCGACCATCGAAACACACCAGTTCCAAGCGTCGGGATTTCCAAGATTCAAAAGCTGACTTCCGGTTTTTGTATGTTTGCCGAGCAGCCAGTTCTGATGTTCCCGGGCCAGTTTGGAATCGCCGTGAACCCGTTCCGGCTCAAACCAAACGATGTTTTTTATTCCTTTGGAACGGGCGAAATCAGTGACTTTCCTCAAACCGTTGGGGAATCTCTTTTGGTCGATCTCCCAAGTTCCGGTACGCCACCAGTTTTTATCGCATTGATACCAACCGGCGTCCATCCACCAGTAATCGAGCGGAATTTTTTCTTCGAGATAACGTTTGATAAAGAAAATTTGGCTTTCGTCCGTTGCCGTTCCCATGACGTCATACCAATAGGAACTGGCAGCGGAAATGATACTTGTTTCCAATTTACCGTTATGACGGGGAACGTTGTATCGAATCATCCATTGACGCCAAATGTTTTGAGCGTCGAACCAGGAGTCTCTTTTCCAAAATTGAATGACCGATAAAGGGGATCGGACCGATTCACCCGGATTCAGATAAAACCGGGTTCGTTCCTGTCCGGCGTCAAGATGAAATCCCTGATCGAGTCCGGTAAAAACAGATTTCCATTGGCCGGGCCATCCGATAACGGCGATAACGCCCCGATTACCCGCCTCAATATTATAGTAAGGCCAAACGCCATCGGTTCCCCGTCCGTTGGCGGCTTGGAATTCCATTTTTTCATTGGGACGCAAGAGCGATTGAAACTGCTGAAAATCGTCGATCATGCAGTCGCTGCCGTTGGCATGATGCAGAACGCAATGCGGAGCGTCAATGAAAAAAGTTTTATCGATCGTTTTGATTTCGGAAATAATTGGCGAGCGCCGGGAAGAAATATTTTTGAAATAAAGCGTCCATTCGAGAGTCGGAAAGTCGGTGTATTCGACGAAACGACAGATCACCTGCAGTGTTTTTTTCGGATCGGTAAAGATCAAGGTTCGGACTGTTCGTCCGTCGTTTAATTCTTCGTTTCGGATCTCATGTTTCCAGTTTTTTAGAAATGTTCGCGACGAAACACCGTCGTATTTAAACGAAAACGGCCAGATCCCGCTCTCGTCGTCCGCGGATAAAGGAAGATCGGAAACATAAACGAAAGATCCGTCCGAACGGATCAGTTTTGCGTTACCCAGGGCGCCATGATCGCAGGTCTTTCCCTTACGGCCTTTCTTGTGGGCATGCA
>CAZZEF010000086.1:7030-16912 GCA_964652875.1 uncultured Planctomycetaceae bacterium | reverse complement strand
GGTACGATGTCCGTTCAATCGTTACCTGGAACTTCGACGCCTGTCCTTGGCGGGAAGCACCGAAAATGATCGCGCAGCTCGAAATCGTTTATCAAGACGGAACCAAAGAAACTGTTCGAACCGACGAAACCTGGACTTACTCCAACAGTCCGGTCATTTTCGACTGTCTGCGTCAAGGCGAAATCGTCGACGGCAATTTCAAGAGGATCGATCACGGAACCGTTGCCCATCCGGATGCCCCCAAGGGGATCCTTTCTTCCAATATGGTCGCTCAAAGCAAGATCATCGAAGAATTCAACCCGAAACGCGTCAGTGAAGTTTCGCCCGGCGTTTATGTTGTCGATCTCGGCTGGAACATCGCCGGATGGTGTCGCGTTAAAATTAACAATTCGAAACAGGGCGACCGGATCCGCTTTAAATATTCCGAACGAATTATCGAAAACGGTCAGATCGAGCGTCATACCATTGAACAGCATTTTATGGAAGGAACGCCCAGTTGGATGACCGGCGAAGTCGGCGGATTCCAAACCGATTATTATTTCTGCCGCGGCGATAAAACCGAAACATTCGAACCGCGATTTACTTACAATGGATTTCAGTTTCTTGAGATCACCGGATTGCGCGAAAAACCGTCGCTCGACGACATCACCGTCTGCCGGATCAATAACGATTTCGCGCGAACCGGCTGGTTCCAATGCGGAAACGAACTGTTCAACAAGATCTCCGAAGCAACCCGATTCTCGTATATGGGCAACTTCGTCATGGGCATTCCGACCGACTGTCCGCATCGCGAAAAGAACGGCTGGACCGGGGACGCTCAACTGGCTTGCGAATACGCCATGTATGAATGGGAAAACACCAATGGTTATGAAAAATGGATTACGGATCTGCTCGATGAACAGCAGCCGGACGGCAATCTTCCCGGTATTGTTCCGACCGGTTCCTGGGGGTATCCTTGGGGGAACGGTCCCGCTTGGGACTGCTCTCTGACCATGATCCCCTGGTATCTTTATCTCTATCGGGGCGACCGGCGAATACTTGAAAAATCTTACGGAGCCATTCAACTCTATCTCGAATTCATTTCCGCCAAAGCAACGGACAATATTGTCAAACACGGACTCAGCGACTGGTGCTGCGCCAAAACGAGAACCCCGGTCGAAATCACCTCAACCGGATATTATTATCTCGACTGTATGATCGCCGCCCGAATCGCGGAAATACTCGGTAAAAAAAATGACGCCGCAAAATATAGCGCGCTGGCCAATGCGATTCGCGATTCTTATAACGCCAAACTCGGAAACGCCGACGGTGTTTACGGCAACGGAAGTCAGACCTCGCAGTCAACTCCGCTGCATCAGGGACTGGCCAATTCTCTTTCCGCCGATCAGCAGAAAAAGATCTTCGGCCATCTCGTTCAAGCGGTTGAAAAATCAAACGGTTTTATTGATTTCGGTATTTTGGGTTCGAAATACATTTATCGAACCTTGAGCGAATTCGGACGAACCGATCTTTGTCTGAAAATGGCGCTTCAGGAAAAACAGCCGTCTTACGCCGACTGGATCAAACGCGGCGCCGGTACTCTTTGGGAAGACTGGGGCGATGGATCGTCGCGAAATCATATTATGTACGGAGATATCGCCGCCTGGCAGTATCAGTCGCTAGCCGGTATCAAACTGGCCGGTGCGCCCCAATCCGTTGTCGCCGATTTCTCGAAGCCGGCCCCTTATCTGAAAAAATTCATGGGCGATAAAATCGGATCGGATGATATGACCGCGTTTAAAACGTTCGTAATTGAACCGAAATGCCGACCGGAGGATATTAAAGTTGAAGGCCGTCAGCCCGTTGATTGGGTCGACGCGAAAATTAATTCTCCTTACGGAAAAATCGTTTCCTCCTGGAAATGGAACAAGCGGATGACGGAAATGACATTTGATATTTCCATTCCGGTCAATACAAAGGCTTTTGTCATTCTTCCCTTCGCCAAGAAAGACGTCGCTCAAACAAAAGGCGCCAAAACCACCTGTTTCGAAGAGAACGGCGCTTCCGTCCGGCTTTGCGGATCCGGTAATTACTCGTTCCGGGTCAGCCGCTGAGACCGCTCGGCAAACAGATCCTGTTTTTTGTTTTGATCCTCCCGATTGTTTTCAAAAATCGGGAGCCTTTTAACGTGTATTGAAAAGCAAACGCTGCCGGAAAAACATCGTTTTTCTTAAAAATTCGAATGTTCTTCCGGTAAAGTTTGCTGAACCGATAATACGACCAACATTTTAGGAAGTTCCTTTTAAAATTTCTTAAAAGGAATCTTAAAGAAATATTTATACTGACATTATTTTATACGACCGACATTTGAAATTTTCCGTTCTCTTTCCCGATTGTTTTCGTAAATCAGGAGATTTTTCGGCTTCGTCGGATTCATCATGAAACCGGGATAAATTTTCCGCAATGTTTGTCGAATGACTTGATAAATGGACTGTTCTTTTGACATTCTTACGGAAAAGAAAAAATGAATCCGGGATAAATTTTCCGCAATGTTTGTCGAATGACTTGATAAAACGGACTGTTCTTTTGACATTCTTACGGAAAAGAAAAAATGAATCCGGGATAAATTTTCCGCAATGTTTGTCGAATGGCTTGATAAACGGACTGTTCTTTTGACATTCTTACGGAAAAGAAAAAATGAAATCGGGACAGAATATCCGTTTTTTCTGCCGGTAAAATTTATGATCTGACAATTTCCTTCTGACATTGGAAGCGAAAAGAGAAACGCCGGACCTCCATTCAGACATCATCGGCGTTTATTTGAAAAAAGGAGCAAGCATGCCGGATAAAATCATCGCTCACGATCTTGGAACAGGCGGGAACAAGGCATCGCTTTTTGAAGCGGATGGTACTTTTATCGCCTCAGTATTCGTCGGATACGATACAGAGTACCCCAAGCCCGGTTTTCATGAGCAGGCGCCGGATGACTGGTATCGGGCTATCGCGGAAAGTACGAAAATGCTGTTGAATAAAACGCGAGTCTCCGGGTCCGATGTTTGCGCGCTTGCCATATCGGGTCACAGTCTCGGCTGCGTTCCGATCAATAAAAGCGGAGATCTTCTTCGCGCCAAAACACCGATCTGGTCCGACAGCCGGGCCGGTCGAGAAGCGAATGAATTTTTTCAAACAGTCGATTCCGCGGACTGGTACCAAAAAACCGGCTGCGGTTTTCCGCCCGCGCATTATACGATATTTAAACTTCTTTGGTTTAAAAAGAACGAACCGGAAATGTTTCGAAAAACCGATCTTTTTCTCGGTACCAAAGATTACGTTAATTATCGTCTGACCGGAAGACGGGCAACCGATCCAAGTTACGCGTCCGGCAGCGGCGTTTATAATTTGGTTCATTGGGATTATGATTCCGATCTGGTCGCCGCTTCCGGTTTGAATCGCTCGCTTTTACCGGAAATAGTCCCTTCAGCGGAAGTCCTCGGTCCGTTGACTTCCCAAGCGGCCGAGGATCTTGGACTGACGGTCAAAACACTCGTTGTTGCCGGAGGAGTCGATAATTCCTGCATGGCCCTCGGAGCGGGTACTTTTAAGCAGGGACGGCTTTACGCGTCCTTGGGATCATCCTCCTGGCTCGCGGTTTCAAGCGGTCAGCCGATTCTCGACCGCGCGGCCAAATCGTACATTTTCACTCATGTCGTCCCGGGACAATTCACCAGCGCGCTGGCTATTTTTTCTTCCGGAACGACTTTCCGCTGGATTCGGGACAATCTCTGCCGCGATCTCGTTCGGGAGGCGGTCGAATCGGATCTTGATCCTTACGAACTGATGACCAAAGAAGCGGCACTTTCTCCGATCGGTGCCAACGGCTTAATTTTGAATCCCAGTCTTGCGGGCGGATCTTCGCTTGATCCGACGCCTGATCTGCGCGGGGCTCTCCTTCATTTGGATCTTTCGCATCATCGGGCGGATGTTATTCGCGCCGCAATGGAAGGCATTTCGCTCAATTTGAGAATTGTATTGGACGCGTTCAGAAAAATTACCGAGATCAACGACCATATGATCGCCGTTGGAGGAGGAAGTTCCTCCCCGCTTTGGCGGCAGATCTATGCTGACGCGTTAAAAATTACGGTTGAAAAAACCAATATCGGACAGAACGCGGCCAGTCTCGGAGCGGCGGCACTGGCGGGAATCGGATCCGGACTTTGGCACTCGTTCGACCAAATTGACGATCTCCTTGAAATTCAGGACCGCGCCGAGCCAATCCCCTCCAATGCCGATAAATACGAAAAAATACTCGAACGATTTAAAAAAGATTTGACCGCGCTGGCCTCCCTGACCTGATTAAATGTTTTCAATACTGCTAACATTTTTAATTTTCCAACCGTATCCCGACGGACTTCGTGATCAGCCTTTCTTTGGACGTTAGATCGGAAAATTTATCATGTTACCAGTATAAAAACTCTTTCTTTTAATGTCTTTGTTATTTTACTGCGTTATCTGCTGTCTTCATTTTATACCGATTCCGTAATGGATTTTCCGTTATAACGCCAAAGGAACAGCCGATTCACGCAGTCAATCGGCGGAGATGACGGAATATTTAAAATAAAAACAGTATAAAATTAGATTCGAAACAGGAGATCCTTCATTCATGAAAAAATTTTTGACAATATTATTTTTATTGACCGCGACGACTGTTTTTTCTCAAGAGGCCAATAAACCGCTTGTCGGTGCCATACGCTGGGACGCTTGGTACGGAAAGGTGCCCCCCAATGTCAAACTGGCCGATCCCCGATCTTGGCCGGGTACCGATCCGAAATCGACAGTTTCTCCGGATCCGGGCGCGGAAACTTGCCGTTCACTTTCTCCGGATCAATGGGCCTGGCGTCGACCTTTCTTCGCCAAACATGACGAAAATGGAAATTTGACCGAACTGAACGGAAATCGACAGGATGTAATGGATCAGGAAATCGAATACGCCGCTCATGCCGGTCTTGATTACTGGGCTTTTACCGTTTATCCCGAAAACTGTCCGCTCTCCTGGTGCTTTAAAAAATATATCGCCAGCGTTAAAAAAAACAAAGTAAAATTCTGCTTCTTTCTTGTTCTCGGATCAAAATACGGACATTTCTGCGATGATCCCCAAATGCAGGATTACGTTCTGCGCTATTTAACCGATAAAGATTATCTCAAAGTGCAGGGAAACAGACCCGTTCTCTATGTCGGTTTTTTCAATAAAAATATCGATCAACAGTTCCTTGACGGCTTTTGGGATAAATACTGCGCCCGAATCAAAGCGCTCGGTCTCGGCAAGCCGTATGTCATACTCGCCCGGGGAACCAATGTCAACGCGGCCAAAGTTTTTCTTGATAAAATCGGAGCGGACGCGCTCTCCAATTACGCGGTCAGTATTTACAAGGCCAAGGGAATTGAATATTCCGAACTGGCGGCCAAAGCCGAAAGTTTCGCGCCCGACTGTCGGCAAGCCCAAGTCAACGTCGCGCCCCTTTGCACTACCGGCTGGGACCATCGGCCAAGATACCTGAACCATGTCTCCTGGGAAAACTGGTATAAAAATGAAGGAATGGACTATTTTATTAAAAGAGGATCTCCTTCCGAAATCGCCGCGCATATCGGGCGAAGTCTTGACTGGCTCAAAAAGAACCCCAATTCCGACGGCGTTAATCTTCTCCTGATTTACGCCTGGAACGAATGCGATGAGGGCGGCTGGCTTATTCCGACACTGAAAGAGCCCCGCGGACAGGGAACTCAGCGAATAGACGCTTTGCGAAAAATTCTCCGACCGGAAAAATAATTCTCCGACCGGAAAAATAATTCTCCGACCGGTCAATCGGTACCGTTCCTTTCGAATTGATCTGAATTCATTTTATTTCAAAATTGCGGTTGCGGAATGACTTTTGCCGTTCAAAACAGAAAGAACGATCCGCTCCCAACATTAATCGGCGGAAATCGCGGATAATTTGCTTTTATAAAATTTCCGTCATTACCGCCGATTGACTGCGTGAATCGGCGGTGCTTTTGATGTTATAACGGAAAATTCATGATGGAATCGGTATAATAACGGCAGTATAAAAAACAAGTTAAGGGTTGAACATGTCAAGAATAGAAAATGCGTTGCGTTGCGCGGATGAAACAAAAATCGTATTAATCGCTGACAATGCCTTAAAACAGATCGGTTCGGTTTTTCGTGAATGTTTCGGAGCCCGAACCGCGCAAATTATCGCCGATCCGGTTACCTGGCAAGCTGCCGGTCAAAACGCGGTCGAAATTCTGCAGTCCGAAGGAATAACTCCGCTGAATGACCCGTTTATTTTTGAATCGGCCGAAATTCACGCGGAAATGAAACATATCGAAACACTAAAATCATCTCTCGCTAAATCGGACGCCATTCCAGTTGCCGTCGGATCGGGAACGGTCAATGATCTGACAAAATACGCCTCTTTTCTTTGCGGGCGCTCTTACATGATTGCGGGCACAGCCGCTTCAATGGACGGCTATTCCAGTTACGGAGCCTCGATCGAACACAACTCGGCCAAACAGACCTTTAACTGTCCTGCTCCGAAAGCGGTACTTGCGGATCTTGCGGTCATTTGTCAGGCGCCTGTCGAAATGAACGCCTCCGGTTACGCCGATCTGATCGCGAAAATACCCGCCGCCGCCGATTGGTTTCTGGCCGATCTGCTCGGAACGGAACCGATCGACGCCGTTGCTCTGGATCTCGTTCAAAAAGATCTCCGTCTTTGGCTTTCCGAACCGACAGGAATACCGACCGGTCAACCGCAATCGATCGAAAACCTGATCGAAGGACTTGTTATGAGCGGACTGGCCATGCAGAAAGCGAAATCGTCCCGAACCGCGTCCGGAGCGGAACATCAGTTCAGTCATTTATGGGACAACGAAAAACATACATACCGGGGTAAAACGCCGTCACACGGTTTCAAGGTCGGAATCGGTACGATAGCAACCTCGGCGCTTTATGAAGAAGTACTCCGTCTAGGAAAAGGTGATTTCGATCGGTCCATTGAAACCCTGCCGGAACATTATCAAACCTGGGATCAAATCGAACGGACGGTCAGCGAATCGTTTGCTTCATCGGGACTTGCCCAAACGGCGCTGGATCAATGTCGTCGAAAATTCGTCGATCTCAAGGAAACCCGGCATCGGCTTGAACTTTTCCGCGATCATTGGTCCGATCTGACCGATCGATTTAAACAGCAGCTTCTGCCAGCCAAGACGGTTCAGTCAATGATCCGCGCCGCCGGCGCTCCTTCACTGCCGGAAGAGATCGGCATTGACCGTTCCCGGCTTAAAGCAAGTTTCCGCAAAGCCCGACTGATCCGATGCCGTTACAACGTTCTTGATCTGCTGAGCGATTTGGGCCGTTGGGATCTTGCTGATCAGCTTTTCGAGCCCGGCGGATTCTTCAGCCTTGAAAAACAGCCTCCTCTTTTTCAAAATTAAAAAACGATCAGATCCTTTTGAAAAGACAAGGCTCTTTTTGCGGTTAAACAAAGTCAACCGGCGGATTTTTCAGAAATAAAAAACAATACGGTCCGAATCAATTTCCGCAGTTATGCCGCCGGGAAACTCACTTTTTACTTTTTCGCCGGTAAGAACAGCTTCCGAAAGACGGAGCCACTGATCACGCCCCATTCCGTTTTGATGCCAGTTTCGACGGCGCCAGATCCGGCGAAAATATTCACTGAGAAGATAAATCGCGGAATCGGACCGGATCGTCGAGCCGCTCTTCACCTTTATATGCCGCCAATTGAAAACAGTTTTTGACTCTGTTATTATATTTTTATATAAGTCGCTATTTATCTCCAGTTGGGCGCCTTCATTTTCAAAAGAGGATCTGTTTGAAGAAGAGGTCAAATAATAAAGAGCGCTCAAAAGCGATCCGCGGTCAATAACGGTCTTATTACTGAAATGCAAAACTTTCGTTTGCGCTTCAATTTGATCCGTTTGCGCTTCGATCAAACCGGAAAGATCGGCAGCATGAGCGGAAAGACGTTCAAGTGAAACGGACCATCGATTCGGAAAGATCTTTTCCAGCAGCGGAACAAGTTCATGACGAATTTTATTTCGGGCGTATTCCGTCTCCGCGTTGGATGAATCTTCCCGAAAATTCTGACCGATCTGATTAAGATAGTCCAAAACATCGGATCGGCCAAGCGAAAGAACCGGACGAAGCAAAACAAGCGCGTCATCAATCGGACGAACGGAGGGAATCGCTTTGAGTCCCTCCAGTCCTGTTCCCCGAAAGATCCGGTAAAGAATCGTTTCCAGCTGATCGTCTTTTGTATGAGCGGTCACAAGATATCGAGCGCCGAAGGAGCCGGTCATTTCTCTTAACAACTGGTACCGCAAATCCCGGGCCGCGCCCTCAAAGGTCCCCGAAACGGCGATCTGCCGCTGAAGATCCTTCGAACTGATCGACCGCTGATCAAACGCGATTGCATATTGAGCCGCCAGCTCGCGAACGAAATCAGCGTCCCCGTCCGACTCCGCCCCCCGAACGCCATGATTGACATGAACGGCAATAAGCGCATCAGCAAAACCTTCCCGATGCGCCAATCGGGCAAACGAACAAAAAAGCGCAGTACTGTCCGCTCCGCCCGAAACGGCAAGTCCGATCCGATGCCGCCGCCAAAACGACAATGACCGAAAATCTATCAGTGTCTGTTCAAATTTCAACATGGACATACTGCATCCCTGCTAAATACAATTATTTAATGAATATGACGCGATAACGTCCCTCTTAGGCGCCGATTCCGCTGACCGCTGTAAACGGATCCTCGGTCGCAATGTCAATCAGCAGCCAACGACAAGGCCCCGATTCCGTTGACCGCTGTAAACGGATCCTCAGTCGCAATGTCAATCAGCAGCCAGCGACAAGGCGCCGAATTTCATATCCGCAGACTAGCGGATTTGGATCTTGAATTCATCGGCGTTTCCCTTGAGTTCAGGGGCATACATTCCCCAAATTTTAGCTGGAAGCGCAGAGAACTTGCCCGGATTTTCCGCGCGCATCCGATAGAAAACGGAATATTTACCCGTTTTCAGCTGATCAACAAAGAAGCAGACGCGTTCGTCCCGAAATTCAACATAAGCGCCTAACGAATTGCCGTTGTATCCGCTTCGTAAATCGACCGGTTCCAATCCCGCCGGTTTCATGTCTTCAATCAAAATGGAATCGTAATCGTTTTTACTTTCGACCAAAAGTTCAATTTCGATCAAATCGCCTGACCGGATTTCAGATCCTTGTTCGAGTTTCGTTTTATCGTATTGAACAATTCGTTTTGAGTATACGCCTCCCCGAGCATCAGCGGTATTAACGGCGGCGTCTTTCTTTTCCGTCAAACGGTAATACTGCCGATTGACTTTCACTTCCAGTCCCGTCTTTTTAATGGGGTCTTCCATCGTAAAGTTCTGAAGATACGCGTTATAATAAAGCGGACCAGCTCCCGACTGACGAATCGTTATTTTATGATCGCCGGAAGTAACTTCCTTTCCGGAAAGTTCAACGGTATTGTCGATCAGGAAAATATTATCCGGGGCTATTTTGATTTTCTTTTGGATCTTCTGATCAACAAGAACTTCAACGGTTGTATTCTGTTTGAGTTCATTCGTTGAGGACAGATACTCGCAGAACGCTTCAAGGCAACAGGCGGTGTCTCGGGTCGAATTCCAGTAAAACGCGTTTTTGCGATTATTGAGCAGGTACTTCACCAGCCGCGGAGCAAGACCGCCGTCGGTTTCGGTCCGAACCAAGAGGCGCAAAAACGCGGTCTGCGTCTCAATCGCGTTGCCGTCCCACGACCACCAGCGCCACGCGCCCCCCCAGCAATCGGCCTTGCCGATGTCGAGGTA
>CAZZEF010000086.1:0-7020 GCA_964652875.1 uncultured Planctomycetaceae bacterium | reverse complement strand
TCAATTTCGTTCCCGAACCATCGCCACCAAAAACGAGCCGATTCGCCGAGATCCAACCGCGCGGTCTGATTTTCCGGATCTTCTTTGACATATTGCGACAGCATGCGAATAACACCGTCAACAATCGCAATATTATCCTCATTAATATTTCCAATTTCGTTTCGGAGAAGTCCGGTTCCAATCAGAGACAGACTCAATCGCGAAAGCTGGAGCCGATCCCGCCAAAGTCGATCTCTCATGTATCGGACATTGAATTCGATATGATCCCGTCCGTCTGCTGTCTCTGTTGTTTTGAGAATAGCTTCGATCTCCTGATCTGACCTCTCCGTCTTTTTCAATTTTTCGGGAGAATCAGAAGAAACGTTCGATTGGATCTTTTTCTGTTGGCTCCTGTCCGGATCCGCGTTACCGCCGTCCGCCGTCATCAGGACGGATTTAAAGCGTTCCGGATATTCATGCAGAATTTCAGTTCCGGCTTCCATCAGAACGGAAAAGACCAGCGCATCCAGATCGTCGACATGATCTTTCCAGCGATTATGCCATTGTTTTTGCTCTTTTTGTTCATTGGAAAGGATCTCACCCAAAATGAGTTTTCGCGTTTCATTCCGCAAATAATTTTTGAGCCAGGCGGTTCCCCGGACTAACATTCCTTTGCAAAGTTCCCGATCAATATTGACATCGCAATTTTGGGCCAAAAGAAGACCATGAACGACCTGCGCGGTCAAATGCGGACTTGACATTTGACCGTAACCGCTGAACCAGCCCCAGCCGCCGTCTTCGCACTGCATTTCCGCCAGCCGAACAAGTCCGGCCTTGGTCATTTTTTCGACTTCCGCCTGATCAAAAACGGGATTTTGATTTTTTCGACTGTCTTTTTTGATCTTTTTCCATTGACCCGCCCGATCTTGGGCATTGCCAAGTTCCTGCGCATTAAGATTGGCCTGCTTGTTTTTGAGATCGTCGAGATTAATCCCCGTTTTCATCAGCGCGTTTCGAGCAATCATCAACGGGACAAAACGATTGAGCGTCTGTTCCGTACATCCGTAAGGATATTCGACAAGATACGGAATAGCATCGAACATCGCTCCTGCCAGCGTCGGGGAAAATCGAACAGTCAATATCGATTCCGATTTCCGTCTTTTCTCAGGCACCGTCATGACAAATTCCGCGCTGACCAATTTCTTTTCCGCAAGATCCCGGGCAGCGATAACGCCGGAAACCGCTTCCTGTTTTAATATTCCGTGAACATAAATGGGAATCGTTTCTTCGACGGCATCAGACTCTTCCTCTGTCTTGGCGATCATTTGAACAGATGCGGTTCCGATCCCGTTCGCCTTAAGACGCCAGTCGATTCGTTTTTCCGAACCCGGCGCGATTTTGATCTTTTGAACATCTTTTTCTCCCTGTTCAAAAGCGAGCAGAGCCTGTTTTTCGCCGGACGAAAACCGCAGCGCAACTTCCGCTTCCTTTTCGGTATCAAGATAATTATGAACGATGGCCGAAAAAACGACCTGGTCATTTTGGACAAGGAATCGGGGTTTCTGCATTCGGATGATCAGATCCTTGCCGGTCAGAACTTCCGTTGAGCCTTCACCGACCCGGGTACCGGCGGCCATTGCCCAAGCGCGGATCTTCCATGTCGTCAGATTTTCGGGCATATTCAACTCAATTTTAGCCCGACCGTTCTGATCCGCGGTCAGCTCCGCCGTCCAGAACGCGGTATCGGCAAAATTCTTTCGTATCACCGGTTCGACCAGTTTCTTCCCGGAAGATCCTCCGTCAACCTCTCGTCCGGCGGCCATCGCTTTGCTTTTCTTTAAAACAGAATTTTCGTAATCGAACTTTACCCCGGCCCCCATCGCGTTTTGAGCGCCAAGATGATGAGCTGGAGCGGCCTCCATCGCTTTTGTTTCCATCGCGTCTTCCATTCCGTTCATATCGGCCACTATTCCTCTTCCCCAAAACGCATCGTTACCCATTTTCGCTCTTTCCTTATATTGGCGATGGCTCCCTTTTTCACTTTCGCTGTCAAATTCGGTCAGAAGCAAGAGGTTGTCAAAAATTCCAAGTTGTTCCATTTGGATCCGGTCCAATGAAAACCGCGGAAAGATCTTCATAAGATTCGTCGTATATCGGGGATTGGAACTGCGGCGCCATTTCCAGAAAAATTCTTTAATATCGTCGAGATTGGATCCGCCCGAAATATATTCGACGGACTTGTCGTAAACGGAAACGACGATCTGACCGGAAACCGGTTTACCCTGCAGATCTGTAACAATAAGATCGGCTTTGGCTTTTTCGCCCGGTCGGTATTTCTCTTTGGACGGAACAACCGTCAGATCAAGGACCTTCTTTTCCGGAGGAACGACGATCTCTTTTTGAACGGTATAAACCTGTCCGTTCGAAACGGTAAGAGCTTCAATGAAGATATTCGGTATATCCTTGGGTTCAATGGTCATTTCGACAATTTTCGTGCCTCCGTTCACAGGTATCGTCCGATACTCGCCGCAAATCCCGTTGCTGGATCGGAGAAACAGAAGAACCGTCGAATCTTTTTGATCGGTATTGATCAGGAACCGAACTTTTTCGCCGGGAGCGTATTCCGCCTTTTCCGTGATCAGTTCAAGATCATTGAAATGAAGATCGTCTTCCATCTGATTTTTTGAGGCGTTGACATTAAACAGGTAGCCGCCTTCCGTTCGGTGCCCGGCCGAATCGGTTACAACACAGGAGAGACGATACTGTCCCGATTTCGGCGCTTTTAAGGAAATTTTTCCCTCCTGTCCCTCCTCTTTCAGGATCAGGGACGCGGTATAAATTTCCGTTTCAACCGGTTTGACCCCTGCCCGTTGAGAAGTGATTCCGTCATCAATTGGGACATCTTCTTTTTTATTCGTTTGATCTGCCTTGTTCGATTGATCTGCCTTGTTCGATTGACCGCTCTTCTCCGTTTGATCCGTGACCGCATATTCGATTCGATAAACTTTCAGAACGGCCTGTCCGGCAACCGTTTTTCCGTCGATCCGGCGCGCCTGAACGGACGCCTGGATCTGGTCGCCCGGCTTGTAAAAACCGCGGTCCAGCCAAGTATAAACTTTAAACGGATCTTTCGCGACAAGAACGTTTCCGGAGCCGGTTATTGTTCGCCGGGAAGAGTCGGTTACTTCGACACTGATCTCATATTTCTGATCGCTGTCGGGATAGAGCAGCTTTGCGGCGGCGGTATCGAAAGAGATTTCGAATTTTCCGTCCGGTCCGATTTTAGCGGTTTCATCGGCAATCAGTTCAGGCGTTTCATATGAATATTGGGGATACCAGCTCGCGACCGGCGCGGGAGATCCCCAAATCGACCAGCCGGGATACCAGCGGGAATCAGGCGCAAACCAGGCATAGCCGTTTCCATAAAACCAGTCCCATCTCCGGACCGGATACCAGGAAGCGGAATGTTTTGTCCTCTGAACTTTGTATTTGACCGTCGCTTCGGTAACCGGCGCGCCGAAATAATACTTCGCTTCGACAACCGCTTTCACTTTTTCGCCGAGCCGAACAGGATCTTTCGGAGCTTGAATCGTTACTTCGTATTCCGGTTTTTTATATTCTTCCAAACGAACGGATCCTCTGCCGATATATTGCTGATTTTCCTTTTTGTTCTCAACATTCAATATGAATTGATATTGCCCCAGTGGCGCCTGTTTGTCAAATTTGATCTTATCGGAAAAGCCGCCGAATTCGTCCAGTTCAAAATCCTTGTTCAAAACTTCTTCGCCGCGAGGATTTCTGATCATTAAATGAACGGTCTTTCCGGTCCAACGGGACTTTTCCGGAAGATCGTATCTTGTATCGGCAACCCAAAATTTGAATTTGATCTCCTGATCCGGACGGTAAACAGGACGATCAGAAATAAAGAACGTTTTCGTGTCCGAGAGATCGGGCCATCCGCGATAATTGAACCAAAAGCTGGAGATCCCCAAATGCGCGTATCGGTCCCTACCTTCTTTGGGATCTTTGGCGGTTACAAACCATTGATAATGCCGATCATTAAATTCCCTGTTTGTTTGCTTGAGAATATAATCACCATTATTCCCGGTTCTGACCTTTTCGCTCATTACCTCGAAAACTGTTTTTTTAATACCGACAAAACCTTCTTTTTGGACAGAGGTAAACGCCGTTAAAGAAAGTTCCGCGCCGGGAATCGGTTTTCCCGTTTTCGCGTCGGCGACATAAAAGAATTGCGCCTTGTCGAAATCCTTGCGGATCAGCGCCAAATCGTTAATCCAAACAACAACCGCATCCGAATTACCGTCGCTCATTTTCGATTCCAGCAAATACGCGCCTCCTTCCAGCATCGGAAGATCGATCAAAATCAGTTTGTCGAAATGATTCTGAGAAGGCTTCAGATCAAGCGTCCATTCCGCAACGGTTGCTCCAAGATACCGTATCGCGTTTTCTTTTTTTTTCACCAAATCAAAACCGATCCGATCGATATTCATTTTGTTATAATCGATCCGACCTTTCGTTCCGTCAAGGGATTCAATATATTCTCTAATATCATCCAGCAGTTGGGAAACATTGATTTTTTTGGCGGTCAACCGAACTGAAGTTCCGTTTCGGAAACGATAGCCCAGCTCCTGTTTGGTTCCGGCGGCGGAGCTTCGAAATGATTCAAACTGCCCCCAGCTGCCGACGATCTGATTCAATATTCTTTCCCATTTATCCCGGTCAGATCGATCAAGTTTCGGAAGATCCAGTTGCGAACGGCAGATCTTCGCCGCCTTTTCGTATTGACGCCGGTTTTTATATTCGAAAACCAATTCATCGGCCGCGTTCTCCTGAATTTGTCTTGCGCCAACTTGACTGGTCTTTCTTAATTCAATCGCTTTTTTCAGTAAAAGAATATAATTCTGATCGTCCGGAAGACTGAATCGTTTGATTCCGGTCGCCAGCCGGGCGATTGTTTCCTTATCAGTCAGTGTTTCAAGATCCCAAATTCCGGTTTTCGACGATTCGCCGGCAGTCGAATTGGATCCATCGATATTCCGGCTGAAAAAAAACTGATATTCCTGAAGCGTTTGAACGCCGAAAAGCTGCTGGAGCTGACGGGCTCTTTTCATTAACTCATCATACTGACGGGCTGGCTGACAAATGACCATTTGATGCAAAAGATAACGCCAGCGTTCACCATCGTTTTTCGATTGGTCAAACGATTTCGGGAGATCATAAAAAACAGGGGTTCCGTTTCGGTCAACCGGCGCGCTGACGTTTCTTTTATTTCCAAAACGATATCCATGAATATTGTCTTGCGAATAATCGGGCAATTTGTCAAGATCAGTCAGAACCTGCAGTTCCCAATACGGTCTTCTTTCAAATATATCGGCGAATTGTTCATAAAACGAGGCTGCGCTGTTTTTTAAATTTTCCAGATCATCTTCAGACAAGTCGTCTTTGTTCTGTTCGGCTGCCTGAAGATCTTTTTGGAGATAAACAGACGTCTTTTTCAATAAAGAAAGGACGCGAACAATATCGCGGTCCAGGGAAGAGACCACTCGGCCTTCATAACTGCCTCGAACGAACCCGTCATTAATTATTGAACCGAAACTGCAATTTAAATAAAGCGGTGCCGCAGCCTGAATCACCTGCCAGTTTTTCAAATGGATGTCAACGATCTTGTCAAGCCAGGAATCGACTTCCGGAATACGATCAAGCGATTGATAACATTGATAAACCAGTAAAACCGCCTTCGGAAGATCCTTGGAATGATTGTCTGCCTGAAGTGTCCAAGGCTTAAGAACTTCTAAAACTTCTTTATAAAGTCTGGATTCTTGAACCGCCAACCGACAAGCGGGAAAAGGATTTTTCGGATCCGGATTGAACTGAATCGGTGCTGGCCGATCTTTTTTTGTCTTTGAATTCATAATTATTTTCCCTGAAGAACCGGACTGAACCGGCATTTGAATTTTTTGTCCGAATACGGGTACCGCTCCACTGAAAGAAAAGACAACTATCAAAAAGAGACAAAGCATTGACGCATTAATGCGATATTCAGTCATTGTTCTCATTATCAAATCCTTTCGAAAAAAGTAAATGATCCGAATAAAACGGAATAATTTTATTCTTCTCTGTTTCTTAATGTCTAATTAATTATATTTGGAATTGATCATCAAATCAATCTCAATTTCCATTTATTTAGACGAACGAAAAAGAAAATCAATAGTAAAAATTTTATAACTCGATTTCATTACAGATATTATGATTCAGTGCAAAAATACAGCCGGTTCAAGAAGCCAATCGGCGGAAAATGCGGAATATTAAAAATGTCAACAAAACAAAAGTTATTATTAGTAAAATATTTTATCTGTTATCTATTGTCAAAATTAAAGTATTCGGCTAAAATAAATTGAATATTGACGTTAAAAATTTGTTTTAAGTATTTACATAGCAATTAAAACTGTTTTATGCCGCCAACATTTTCGCCGCTTGACTTCGTGAACCGAACTCCATTTTACCTATGTCAACCCAAAGCGAGCAAAAGCAATGTTAATAAAATATTACTTGACTTCCCGGACGGATTTTTTATAAATTTTATTCCAAAACGAATTTAAATCGACAGCAGAAATGACTCCCTCAAACAGTCTTCTTCAAGGAAATATCGGAAAATCACTGATCGTGTTCGCGATACCGTTTTTTCTTTCAAACCTGGTGCAGGCCTGTTTCGGAGCAGTGGACATGATCATTATCGGCTGGTTCGCAAACGATGTCAGTATCGCGGCCGTTTCTCTCGGCGCTCAAATTTCAATGGTCATGATCCGCTTGGCTAACGGTCTGACCATCGGCGGAACGATTTTAATGTCTCAATATGTCGGCGCCCAAAGACATCAGGATGCCCGGGAAACAATCAGTACCGTCTTTACCCTTTTTTCCCTGATTTCAATTCTTTTTACTGTATTAACATTTCTTTTTATCCGGCCTCTTCTCAATATTTTAAACACGCCGGACGAATCGTATCAGGAGACCTTGCGTTAT
>CAZZEF010000085.1:2029-17272 GCA_964652875.1 uncultured Planctomycetaceae bacterium | reverse complement strand
TAAATTGACAAACGGAAGGTCTTGTATTGCTTCTTTTTTTATATCAATCCATTCAGTCATAAAGCTTCTCCTTGTCAAGGGTGATATTTTCTTCTCCGCCTTCCGATCTTCGTAAACGCTCCATTTCGCTGAAAATAAGTCCCGCTGTAAAAGCTTGCGGGAAAATCGCAGAGATTAGATCCTCTTTTGTGATTTTCTTCAAGTCTTTTAAAAGACCTTCCCGCTCCCAATAATTTGATTCATATCCATCGATAAAATTAAGTACTTCTACAATTTTCCCTGTAAAAACGTTGATTGCCATTCCTCCGTCTCCGTTTACAAGGTTTTGAAGCCATTCGGGGCACCGATCGTAACCGTCGCCACAAAACCATTCGTAACAGTCGTTAAAAAACTTGTTTGTAACAGATGGTTTTTTTATAAATTTCCAGTTTGGATTTTCTTCGTATAAACAATTTGTCGGAAACGTTGGATCAGAAATATGCCCGTAAATATCAAAAGATTTGTCCATTGGGGAAGAACAATAACACGGACCGAATTCACAATTTTTACAGACAAAATAATCTCGCAACATTATTATTCCTTTTTATCAATTCTATTTAAAAAAACATAACTCTTTCACCGTTTTTATCGAATTCGCCACTAATATACCCTAATACTGAAACAAGATGTTTACATTCAGGATCAGAATATCCTTCTTCTTTCGACCAATAGATATAATCAATCTTAATATCTTCCCAACCTTTTTGTTTTTTTAGTATTTCCAAAAATATATCATCAAAATGTAAACCATTTTTACCGTTCAACCGCTTGTGACATAATCTGTTGTATTCCTTTGTGTCTTGGATTTGTTCATACAACTCATTGACTTGCAGTCCAAAATCCAATTCTTTTTGACTGAATCCTTTTGCTGTATATATTTCAACACCATGCTCGTTTTTATCAATAATGTCCCATCGCATTCTTCCTTCTTCATCCAACAATTCCGGTTGACCAACGAGATATAAACAAATTCTGTTTTTTGTTATTTTTGTTGCGGCAACTAATCGTTTATCCATTCTTTAATATCCTTGCTATTCTATTGTAAAATTGTTCGTAATTTTCAAATAAGTCACGTGGATTACGATAAAAATATCTCCCAAATTCATGTCGCTTATCTTCTCGTATAACAATTTCGGTATCTTTTTTGTATTCAGCATAGTCCTTTAAGGTGTAATTTTGTTTTCCTTCATGAGGAACAGGAATATTGCCATCTCGATAGTATTCCTTTTTGGCATTTTTTCCGCCAGATGGAAGTCTTTTTCTTCGATTTCGTTCCCCAGTTTTAATATTAGTTGTTATCTCTACATAAAAATCATGTACGCCATTTTGCAATGAAGGCTTTATCTTATTCTCTAACCAATGGAATAATTCATGAATAATAGTTTCTGCTGCTCCCTGTTTACTTCCACCGCTTAAAGCAAGAAAGTTTTCGTATGGTCGATAGAAACCTCTATTCCCGATTCCTCCTATTTTTAAATTATCTATAAATCCAGTTATGTCAATTCCGAAGTTATCGCACATTCTACCGAAGAAGTCAAGCCCATCTTTAAAACCTGTTTTTTCGATTTGTGCAGGTGGTCTAGGTCTAATTACCTTTTTATTAAGTCCAATGTACTGTGTTGTGTAGTCTATATGTGATTCTTTCTCTTTGAGTATGGTTCTATTATTACTGTTTGTATTATTTACAGGTAAAAGTATATTCCACGTTTCCTCTGCTTCACGGCGATTAAGTTCAGGGATAATCGCATAATGCTGGTATTCAAATGTAAGTTGAGCCTTTTGTACTTCGTATAATACATCATTTGTTTCAGGATCATGTTTATATTCTCGTAACTTATTCTTATATTCAATAAGGAGTTTAATTCTCTCTTTACGAATATTCTGAAGTTCAACATTATCATTAACTTTACTTCTGAACTCTTCTTTTGACACCTGTGTAAACAAGAGTTCATTTTCGCCATTTGATTTATTATATTTTTCTTTTTGTTTTTCGTCTACACTGACATGTTCGTTTGAACCAATATTTTGTTTTGTTGCAGGCTGGCTTGTTGGTTTTGTTCCGGTAGTTCCTGGTGTGTTCGATCCGCCTTGCGAATCCAGTTCATTCAGCGAAACCGTATACCCGGAATCCGGCTTGACCAGATCACCGAACTGGATCTTTCCGTCTTTGTAAAGTTCGTAACGTTTTGCGCCGAGCCAGCTTTTTTTAAAGTCGTCCGGCTGACTCTCAAAATAGTCCTTGAACGTTGTACTCGCCGGAACGTGCTTCCGGAGGAGTTCGCTCCCGCTCCATCAAGCAGTTCGCAAATGGATGTATTGCGCAGAGCCTGTTTCATTTCGGCTTTTGCTTTTCGCATTTCCGTCAGATTGGAATCGGTACAATCGCGCTTGAAAATACTTTTGTTTTCTTTGACAACAAGTTTTCAATTGACAGAACAAATAAATTATGATATATTAAAATAAGTGATCCGCAAAATTTTATCACACCTTTATTATACTGCTTTTATTTTCCGTCATTATCACCAATTGACTGCGTAATCGGCGGTTCTTTTGATGTTGTAACGGAAATTTCATCATGAAATCGGTATAACAAGGAGAAATACATGCGGGCTCTAATTTACCTTACTGCAACAGCATTATATTTCCATGTATTGATTGATCTTTTAGACGCCAGTAAATCGAACGTCCCTATAAGAACAATAACCCCGGAATGCAAAATTTCATTTTTACGAGAATTCGATCGTTAATATCTTTTTCTGCAATTGAAACAGGATCGTTTTAATAAAATGAAAGCGATTTTTTCTCTGCAATCAAAGAGTCCTTTCGGGCATAATATTCTTGTAATCGAATACAAGTCTGACCCGTATGTTTCCATAAGATCCGCTGTATTTGAATTTTCAATCCTGACCATTAAAAAGAAAATAACAAGGAGAACCGTCTGATAAATAATGTCCTGCTAAAAGTGAGGTATTTTATTTCCTGTATTTTTAATGTTATCACAAACGGAAATGACATGACCACTTATTAAAGGGATTTTCCCTCGGATGCCAAAAAAGAATTTACCGCGGCTTTTCATTCCGACCTTGACCCGAACGAGATACGCCCTTGATATGTTTACAAAAACAGTCCTGAAACAGACTGGTCCTGAAAATTCATAATGATCACCGTCCTGAACAATCCATCAGTTTCCGAACCAGTTTTCCGTTTTGTTTTACCGGAATCTCTTTAAACTGTCAATGAAATAGAGGAGGAAATCACAGACAAAAATAGACACGCAGCGCTTTGGAATATTTGTATTTTTTCGGCGCCGGGTTCCAGCAGCCGATAGGTCACGAACCAGTCTTTTGACGGAGCAAACGCACGAATCAGACTGATTAATTGACAAAATACACCTTACACCAGTATCTTGTAACATTTTAATTTATAAATTGTTCCAAGAGATCAATACTGGCGAAACCTCCTTTTTTGCGGGGACGCGGACAAGAAGTTTTCCGTTCCAGTTCAGTTATTTGCTGCAATTGACCAACAGACAATTATAAAATTGACACAATACTGGATTTTCTTAATGGCATTTAAAAAAGTGAGCAATAACGCTGACTGATCCAATACGAAAAACAATAATATCTGTCTACCCAACGAGTTCAGTTTGGAACTTTATACTGCTTTTATTTTAAATTTTTCCGTCATTTCCGCCGATTAACTAACGTGAATCGGCTGTTTTTTGACATTGTAACGGAAAATTCATCTTGGAATCAGTATATAAAAACCGTTTTTTGAATTTTGAAGATCGCCTTCTGTTGATTTCGTCAATTGGACATCATCCTTTTGACATTGGACTGAAATTAAATAGTAAACGATCTGCAATTATGAATTGTTTTCAAGACAAATCAAAGACTGTTTTGTAATTATTCATGAATCTTCCCTTAACAAATTTACCTTTGAAAATTAGAAAATGACACACAACAACCCGCATCTTATAAATCATCCGCTGATCCGTCATAAAATATCAAAACTTCGCGATCAAGAAACAGGAGTCAGGGATTTTCGCCGGCTTGTTCACGAAATAACACTTCTTCTCGGTTATGAATCGGCGCGGGATTTGACGCTCAAAAGTCAAATAATACAAACACCGCTTCAAAAAACGGAAGCGCAGCTTCTTGCCAAACCGGTCTGCCTTGTTCCTGTTCTTCGTGCAGGACTGGGAATGACGGAGGCCATGCTTGAACTTTTTCCTGACGCATTGGTCGGTCATCTTGGACTTTATCGGGATCATGAAACTCTAAAGCCGGTCGAGTATTACCATAACTTGCCGGCAAATATCGCCGATTGCGATGTTTTTATTCTTGATCCCATGCTGGCTACCGGCGGAAGCGCTTCCGCGGCCGTCGACTTTCTAAAGGAAAAAGGCGCGGTCAGTATTCGGATGCTTAATTTAATCGCATCGCCTGAAGGGGTCCAAAACTTTCTCCATTCGCATTCTGAAATCCCTATTTATCTGGGAACGCTTGATCAAACCATCAATGAAAATGGATATATTTTACCCGGTCTTGGTGACGCAGGCGACCGTCTTTTCGGAACTTTGTAAACATTTTCAATCGATGGACCGTCCGATACAAGAAGATTATTTTATACAGTCCTCTCTTTAAATTTTCCGCCATTTCCATCGGGAGAGGTGTATATCCGCGGACCATTTAACGCTGTTACGGGAAATTCATATTGGACCCGATATAATAGAGTTCAAAAAATCATTAACTTAATACTGCCGCCAACGAATCAAAAAAGCCGGGCAGTCACTCCCGGCATTATTTGCGTATTTTTTCCAATAAGAAGATCTTGGTTTTATCAGTCGGCCAAATCGCCGATGAGAAGAATTTTACCGAACCAAACATTCGTCCCTTGATACTTGGACTGCTTGAGTTCCGTCTCCGGATTCTTCAAACGAAAAGCGACCGGCTGTCTGCTCGGCTGCTTCTGATCGATCTCGATTACAACGGAATGTATCGAGTCCGGATCAAGATCTGCCGCAGCTGTCAAGGTTGCCAATCGATGATAAGTGCAGTAACTGTCAAATCGTATCGACGGATTTTTCGATTTTTTACCGTCAACGGTAATCCAGACCTGACCGCCGTTCGGTCCGAGCAGATCGTAAATTTTAACCGTACTTCCCTTGAATTTAAAACTTAGCTTACTGCCCGGCGTTCCTGAAGTATAAATATTTTCCCCCAATCGGTTCGAAAAACCGAAAAGCGGATTTTTGGAATTCATTTTTGTCCATTGACCGGAAAGCATGGACTCCTGAAGGTCAAACGCTTTGGCCTGCTCATTATTATTATGGACAAAACAGGAATTCAGTTTATTATGGTAATCAACTGTATCCGCATTTTTTTCTTTCAATTGAGTAAAGGCTTCGGCGACAGCGGCGGTATAAATTTCATGTCCCTCCGGACGGGGATGAACGCCGTCTGTTGAGAACCAGATCTTGTTTTCGGGCTGAACATCGGTTTTATAAACGAGCTTTCCATTCTGTTCCGCAGCAACAGTCGGGACCATAAAATTGACCGACGGGATTCCGTAAAAATCGGCCAACAGTTCCATAGCGGACGAGGATTGCGGACAATTACCATTGAGAATGTCTTTCTCATTGCCCAAACGGTAAGTATAAACAAACATAATGTCCGTTTTACTGTTATGCCGCCAGATTTTTCGAACGATTCCTTCCATATTCCGCCAAATAATTTCAGGAGGGGCGCCGCCGTCATTAACCGCAAACTCAACGAAAACAAGATCAGGATCATGACGAAGAACATCGTAATCGACCCGAAAAACGCCCAGATCACTTCCGGTTCCGCCAATGGCCGCGTTGATCTCGCTGATTTTGGCGTTCGGCCATGATCTTTTAAACCAGTCAAGTGTCTGAACACGCCAGCCTGCCTGCGCGGTAATTGATCCGCCGAAATAACCGATCCGAACGGTCTGACCGGAATTCATTTTTTTAATTATATTGGGGCACCCTTCCCGAAGCCGGATCTTTTCCGCCTTGACCATTTTAAAAACAGGGGGTTCCGCGGCCGTCAAAAAACCAGTAATTGTTAATACAATTATTAAAAAAAACAAACGTTCTTTTCTCATTTTTACTCCTTTAAACAAACAGATCAAAACGACATGTATTACCTGTCCTCTTTTTATATTTTCGTGATTCCGCCGATTGTCTTTATGAACCGGCAGTAACTGGACGTTGGAACGGAGAATTTGTGATCGACAGGCTTAAAACGAAAACTTCAGTTACGCATAATAAAACGAAAGCGGCGTTAAACCGGCAATCCTTCAATCAAAAAAGAGATCTTTCCGCGGTCTGATGATCCGCCGTTCAATCTGACGGATCAGTGAAAAAAATATTTTTCGATCTTTTCGAGGAAAGATACAAATGCCAAGAAACAAAACGTCTGACGGCCGATATTTTATACTGTTTTTATTTTAAATTTTCCGTCTTCATTGCCAATTGACTGCGTGAATCGGCTGTTCATTTGGCGTTACAACGAAAAATCCATTACGGAATCGGATATTTACCTGTATAGGTCGTTTCCGATTCAGAACAGACTTTCGGCGGATTGGTATAAAAGTCAACAATGATCCTGGGATCTTTCAGGGAATGCGGATGATGATCATGTCCCGGTTTGCGGACAAGCTGAACGATGCCGCCTGCTTGTTTCATTCGATCCCAAAGAATTTTTCCGTTCAGTTCATAAGGCACAACCGTATCGGCGGTTCCGCACATGAGCAGAATTGGGACTTTGTGATCAACCAGCGGCTGAAAAGCATCAACAGGATTCTTTTTGTAAGTCAACGCCTCCTTGTCCGACTTGAATCCGTAAGACGTCATAAGACTGGTGAAGTCACCAGCGCTTCGTTTCAGTCCGCCGAGAAAACCGCAAGGCCAAGTTTTAAAATCCAGAACCGGATTGTCGATGTAAATCGGTCCGACTTTATCGGGGTTGGCAATGGCCCAATTCATGCAGGAAATTCCGCCGCGACTCATTCCGAGAAGACAAGGCTTCGGATTGAATCCTTTTTCTTTGACCAGAAAATTGTAAAGCGCGTTTCTCTGTTCGATCTGCTGCGGTGAACCGAGAAGATCAGTACAGGAAATATACGCGACATAATACCCCTTGGCCAGCATTGCTTTTTCGGTTTGCGGTTCATGACCGAAAACCGTGATGCGGATACGTATTTCCAGGGATTACCCGAAAGCGGCTCTTTGGGACAAACGATCTGCGCGGGCCGCTTTCCAAATTGACCGCAATCGACCTCAAATTTATACATTACGTATCCGTTCCATTCGGTTTTAACGCCTGGAAACGCTTCTTCCGCCGCTTTGATATTAGTCAAAATCAGACTGAAAAAAATCATTATGCCAATTATCGCAAAATATTTTTTCATTATTTCAATTCCCTTCTTTTCATTTTTTATGTTTAGCACTTACGGGCGGCCCGCAAAGTTTTGGCTGCGGGATAAGGATGAATTTTTTCAGCGGATTCCTGAGTCAATTCACCGGCAAAAAATTGATTAAGGATCTGAACATGTTCTTCGGGGGTAAAATGCGTTATGTCCTCAAGAGTGACCCAGCCGTTGTATCCGACCTCTTCAATCGCGTCACGAACCTTCTTCCAGGGAATATCGCCAAACCCGATCGGAACGAAAATACCGCCGTTTTTATTATTATGATCAATAATGAAATCTTTAATATGAATTTTCGCGATGTATTCGGATCCAAGCAGACGAATTCCTTCGGAAGGATCCGAACGGTATTTGACATTGTTGCCAATATCATAATTGGCGCAGATCCATTTGTTGTTGAACATTTTAACAATGGCCGCCATAAGTTCGGGGACAACCATGAAATTATTCCAAACGTTTTCCAGCGCGAGTGTAACGCCTTCATAAGCAAGAACGGGAATCAACCGCTCATAATATTTGACCAGCATTGAAACGGCAAAATTATGTTTTTCAATGTATTCCCGGTAAGGTTCATTATTGCCGGCAACGACTGATTTAATTTTGCAATTCACCGGATCAAAATCAATTTTGAATTCATGCGGTTTTGGCATATTCAGTTTTGAATCGAGTCGGACAGGAACGGAAAGCATCGAATCGCATCCGAGCAAGGAGGCAAACTTGACGGCCTTGACGGTTTTGGTAAAAGAGTCTTCCCGAACAGTTTCTTCAGGACTGTTAAAGGCGTTTCCGTGCATGATCGAATGATATCGCAATCCGAACTTTTCCGCGCCGCTGCGTATTTTACGAGCACTGCCCGCAGAAAGATCGGGAAGAACACGCGAAGTCGTTTCGAGTCCGTCTCCGCCCGCCTTGGCTATTTTCTCATAAAATTCTTCTTTCAGATCCATACAAATGAATCCTTTATAAAGTTTCGTTTTGTATTCAGTCATTTTCATTGTCTCTCCATTGTAAGGTAATTTTCATTATATCGGTTTATTATAAATTTTCCGTTTCAACATTAACAGGCAACTGACAATATCAATTGGAAAAATTTTTATACCGATTCCTTGTCCAATAAACGAACGGTATGTCGTTCAAGACGCCATTGAGCGTCATTTTTAAAACCGATTCAAAAATGACGCTTAAATTATTTTCAGTTTGTCAATAGACATTCGATTACAATTTTATTTAACAGTAAAGCGGCGGATCGTTTTTGTTGTTTTTCCATTGAGTTCCGCTTTGATTTCAATATCGTTCGAACCGGTTTTTCCCCAAATAATTTGATGAAACTGTCCATCATTGGCAACGGCAGGAGAGATCCCGGCAACAGTCACTTTCGCGCCCGGGGTCGTCAACCCGTAAATTTCAATAACAACAGGTCCCTGATAACTGACCGAATTATCAGCAGGGAAAGACTGAACGATCAATCGGGGACTGGCGGAAACCGCTTTGATTTCATCCACCAGATCGAAACGCGCCTGCTCAATTTTCAGGGGATCAAGTTCCGTATGCGTCAAGTCGGGAACAACGCGCCGTCCGATCTCCATTGATCGGCTTCGGGGATCAAGCCACCAAAGACGACCGTCGAAATTCTTTTTAACCGCGGCGGTCAATTCGGTCAAGAGAGTCAAGTATTCATAATCTTCGACACTTTCGCGCTCAATTTCCCAACGGACGGAATCCAGCGGCCCTGTTTTTCCCGGATAGACGGCATGCGTATCGCCCGGACCGTATTTTGGGGAAGGTGTTCCGAACGCGTCTTTCATCCAGTAATTGTACCCCCAATGAAGATAACCGGTCAGACGCTCGGTATAATTGATCCAATGGAGAGCGCGGATTCTAGCGCCCGGGAGATCCATAAACCGATTCGGATAATGCGGTCCGATCGGATGACAGCAGATATAATACCAAAATTCATTATTGGCGCGCCGGGCTTCATAAGCATCCCGCCAACGGTCAAAATGAGTGAGTTTCGGAACCCAGACATCAAGAAGATCTGAAAAATCAACGGATTCAATCGCGTCGATCTGCTTAAGGCCGGGAGCAAGTTGATGAATTCGGGCGGACGCGGCGCGCCATCCGTCCATTTCATCCATAAACGGCTCGTCAGCGATATGAATAACGCTTCGATCAAAGCGGCCTGTCTTTTTCAAATAAGAGCAGAGTTCCTTTAAGGTCGGCTCAAGCCATTCGCGAGCGGGAGATGTAACGTATTTATTGCTTTTTTCATCAAAAACCGTTGCTTCCCGGAAGGGAACTTTATGACTTGCCCGAATAACATAACCAACATGCGAAAGTTCAAGCCGTTCGGCAGTACCGAACTTTTCACCGATCCGAATAAGCTGTTCCATTTTGGAAAAGTCGAAAGACCAGGTGCCGTCGGTCTTTTTAGTCGCTTTAACAAAACCGTCGCCTTCGGGAACCCATTGGATCAGAAGAACGTTCTGTCGGTGATCGCCCATATTTTTAATATAGGCTTCCAACAGCTGCCAATACTCTTTGCTCCATTTTTTGACTTTATAATACTCTTCAATTTTGCTGGGGAACCACCAGTTGGTAATCCAAAGATTTCTTTTTTCCGGCAGGACAAACGGAAAAACAGTGAGTGAAACGGGCATTTCGTATTTGCCTTTTTCGGAAGATAAGACGATTGCCCCTTTGTAATTTCCCGCTTGGGCCTCTTTCGGAACATAAACGGTCACCCAAATTCCGAGCGATTTATTCGGAGCAAGTGAAACCGCGGACTCTTCAAGCAAAACATCAGGCATATCGCAAGGCGCTTTTCGAACGGAAAGATCTCCCGCCTGCGGTGTATTGATCTGAATCGGGATCATTCCGACCGGTCGGATCCTGATATTTTTCGTTTCGATTTTTGTCTTGCCGTTCTCATGAACAAGCGGCAGAGCTGTCAAAGAAAGATCTTTGATTTCCTGATCGGATCGTAAACCGAACTGCGCCGATTCGTATTCATTGGCCGCGGTCGAAAGAAGAAGCGATCCGGACTTTTCCGGTTTGGTGTCCTGAAATATTTTTTGATGAAGATCCGCCGGCCAAAGAGAAACACGTTGCGCCTGGACCACCGCCCCCCAATTCACCGCTATCGACAACAGTGAAAGAAACAGTATTCTTTTTCCGATTTCAATCATAATCTTCTCCATACTCAATAAAGGATTATCGATAATAACAGCAAGGCCAGGTACACCATTAACACATTCTTTCAATGTTCAAAACAGAATAGCAATGTCTGTCGATTTCATAATGACGATTCTGTTTCAGCGTCAAAAGAACACCAAGTCAACCGGCCAAAATCGCAAAATAGTTAAAAGGAGATCTGTATAATTAAATTTATTATAAAGACCCGGATACATTAAATTCATAAAGCATCAGGGTCGAAGGATCCGGAGCGCCCCCTTCGGCCGGTCTGTCCCTATTGACGGGAAGTGTCTCCCAATGAAAGATCCAAAGTGAACCGTCAAAATCGACAGAACATGACCGTCCGTTCACACGAGGATCTTTATTCAGACGCTTATTAACCGTTTTTCGATCAGAAGCCGAGAACAGCGGAGCGGACGGCTTAAGATCGAACTGCGGCCGGTCAAGCCGGTCAAGTGTATCGGAAGAAAGATACCAAACGCCGGATTTTCCCTTTTTGCTGTCCCGCCAGGACTGCGTCAGATTACCCGCCGCATCCAAAACAACCGACCCGAAATGAGCTTCTGATCGAATACAGCCCCCTCCTGAAAAACGCCATTTGACATCCCAATCGGACGATCGGACCTGACGCCAGCCGTTCTCTTCCCGACGCGCGTTCCAAACCTCCCAAACTCCATCGGAATTGTATTTGGAATAGGTAATAATAACTCGTCCCTGCTGATCAAACGAAAGATAAATCGCGGAATTGAGCAGTCCTCCGCCAACAGGAACTGCTGCTATTCGTTCACCTCCGTTAAGCGCGATCGGCAAAGAGATCTGCTTGCCGTTACTTTCCTCCCAATGAATCAGATCCCGGGAGCGCGCATAAGTCAGATCATGATTGGTCGAACAATCCGGCGTGTCCCGCCAAACCCAAATGAGATGATAAAAACCATCGGGACCTTTTACCGGACCGCGGGGATAAGCGTTCATTAATTTTTGTCCGTCGAAAAGAGGCTTTTCCATCAATCGGGACCAAGTCTTCGTCTTCTCGTCATATTGGTTCCAGTACGTATTGCCGTTACCGCTTCCGCCGTCCCGATAGCAGAAGAGAAGACGCCCGTTTCCGTCCGTTAAAAATTTCGGATAGGTCATTCTTTTTTCTTTTTCGCCGGTCATCGCGGGGATCTTTTTCAACGAAGAAATATCATTCGGTTTTTCCGCTCGAAAATAGATCAGCGGGACCGCGTGCATATTGCCGGCAACATGAAGACAATCGTTCGCGTCAAAAGTCATCGTTATGTAATTATGACTGTCCCAGCCTATTTTCGTCGGCAGAACTTTGTATTCCCAATCTTTCGATTTCTTTTCCCGACGGGCGATTACCATTGATTGGTCCGCTTGATAATACGCCAGATAACAGGCACCTTTATGAACCAAAAAATCAAATCCAACCGGACAGCCCGCCCAGACTTTCGAGACTTCCTGCTTGTCTGTCAAACGGTATTTCGGTTTTAATTTTTCCGTTGCGGCAGAAAATTTCACCGTTCCCCAAACACAAATTATTAAACAGACGATCAAAAACACTTTTCGGTAATACTTCATCGCAACGTCCTGCTTTCATTTAAGGGAAGGGCAGAAATTAAAGCCCTCAAAACTGATCAGAATCGGTAAAGCACAATTCAATATCAATCGAACAGCGGGTACAGTAAAGGCGAATTAAACAAGAAACGTCTTTACTGATCCGATCGTATACCGATTTCATCATGAATTTTCCGTAATTACGTCCAAAGAACAGCCGATTCACGCTGTCAATCGGCGGAAATAATGGAAAATTAAAAATAAAAGCAGTATAAAAAAACATTTACCTATTCTGTAAAAAAGTATAACGTAAATAAAATTCAATGTCAAGGAAATTCCAAAAATAAGAAAAACCGGTCCGCGGCTTCTTGAACGCGAAAGCCGATAAAAAATGATCGCCCAAAACAGGCGTCTTAACATGACAAGATGTTAATTTGTCAGAAAAAGAGATCCAACGCGTTTTCATAAGCAGTAATTTATTTCCGATCTGTTACGCAGTTCCGTTCCATCGTTAAAAATAGTGCCGACTCATACTGTCAACCGGCGAATATTTATAATATATCGATTCCATCTATTTTAATATATCGATTCCATCATGAATTTTCCGTTATAACGTCAAAAGAACCGTCGATTCACGCTGTTAATCGTCAGAGATCACGGAAAATTAAAAACAAATGCAGTATAAAAGCTGTTAAAAATCGTTTTTCATATTGGTTTGACGGTATTTTTCAATAATATTTTGAAGTGTGATTCGATTCATCGCCTCTCGTACTTCCCCGTTTAGTTTTTCCCAAATCTCGTGAGCGGCGCAATTTTTATAACGGCGGCATAATTCAGGCCGAACAACACAATCAACGATTGAAACTCGTCCTTCCATCGCTTCCGTTACCGCGAGCAATGTTATTTCTTCCGGTTTTTTATTGAGACGAAAGCCCCCTTTGGCCCCTCGAATCGACCGCACCAGCTCCGCCCGGCGCAGATCTATAATCAGGCGGCTGATGTACTTTTCCGAAACCTGCTGCGATTCCGCGATATCCCGAAGAAGCCGGGGGGACTCCTGATCGTCATGAAACGCGAGATCCAGTAAAATCCGAAGTCCATAACGCCCTTTGGTCGATATTTTCATTTTCTTTTTCCCCGTTTTTTCAATTAGATCTGATCATGACTCTAACCTTCCAATGTCATCAAACAGCTGATTTATGAAATCAATCGCCGATAACGCGAAAATGTTAAGACTCGGACATTACCAATTTCATTTCATTTAATATATCACTAAAATTTATTTTTTCAATAATCTCTACCTTTTTTGTAGTTTTTATTTTTTGATGGGATTGACGTTTTTTTATCTGATGGTATTTTTATACTGTTTTCCTTTTAATTTTCCGTCATTTCCGCCGATTAACGACGGGAATCGGCTGTTTTTACATTGGAACGAAAAATCGAGAACAAATCGGTCTGACAGACAAGAACGGAAAAATCGATAATGAAACCGGCTTAACAGGCGAACATAAAAAGAAACAGACGGGGGGAAACCAACATGACAGAGAACGATCAACCCAAATCCTATCATTTTGAAACGCTGGCCATTCATGCGGGCCAAACAACCGATCCCGCGACCAACGCAAGTTCGGTTCCCATTTACCGAACGACCGCTTATAATTTTCGCAGCTCTCAACAGGGAGCCGATCTGTTTGCTCTTCGCGAATCAGGCAATATTTATTCCCGAATGATGAATCCGACCAACGATGTTCTTGAAAAACGTCTTGCGGCGCTTGATCACGGCAAAGCGGCGCTGACTTTTGCCAGCGGAACAGCGGCCATTTACTTTGCTGTAACCAATATTGCGAAAATGGGAGATGAAATTGTCGCGGCCGAAAATCTTTACGGGGGGACATACACGCAGTTCGATTCCATTCTTCCGCAGCAGGGAATCAAAGTCCGTTTTACCGGCGTCAATGATTTTGAAGCGGTCAAATCGTCGATCAATGAAAAAACACGGTTGATTTATATTGAAACGATCGGTAATCCCGGCCTTGATGTCGCAGATTTAGAGGGGTATTCGGCGATTGCCCAAAAAAATCATTTACCGCTTGTTGTCGATTCGACGTTCACAACACCGGCTCTTTTGCGGCCGATCGAATACGGTGCCAATATTGTCATTCACTCGCTTTCCAAATGGATCGGAGGACACGGATCGGGCATCGGCGGCGCGGTAATTGACGCTGGAAATTTCGACTGGACCAACCCCAAATTTTCACTTTATACCGAACCGGATCGCGGTTATCATGGACATCGTTTCGCCTTTGATCAAAACGGAAATCCCGATCCGCTCGCTTTTATAATGCGGCTTCGAACCGTTGGACTCCGCAATCAGGGAGCGACGTTGGGACCGGACGCCGCCTGGCAATTTCTTCAGGGACTCGAATCGCTCGCGCTTCGCATGAAGACGCATTCCTTCAACGCATTGACCGTCGCTCAGTTTCTCGCCCGTCATCCCAAAGTCAAATGGACCAAATACCCAGGAATTACCGGCGGAAAAATCGCGGACCGTTATCTTTGGGATAAATACGGCGGAATGATCGTCTTCGGAGTAAATGGCGGCGCTAAAGAAGCACAGTTTCTGACCGATCATATCGATCTGTTCAGTAACGCCGCCAATGTCGGAGATTCAAGAAGCCTGATCATTCATCCGACAAGTACAACCCATTCGCAATTGAGTGAAGAAGAACAAATCAGGGCGGGAATAACACCTGAAATGATCCGCCTTTCCATCGGACTGGAACATGTCGACGATATTATCGGCGCCCTTGATGATGTTCTGAAATTGATGTAACCGCTGATCAAATAATATAAATAAAAATCCAAGACGGAAGATCAAGCGGTCTTAAAGTGTACATGAGTTCAAGACGGAAGATCAAGCGGTCTTAAAGTGAACATGAGTTCAAGACGGAAGATCAAGCGGTCTTAAAGTGTACATGAGTTCAAGACGGAAGATCA
>CAZZEF010000085.1:0-1929 GCA_964652875.1 uncultured Planctomycetaceae bacterium | reverse complement strand
AGCAGTCTTAAGGTGAACATGTATTCAAGACGGAAGATCAAGATTCCGTCTTGGACATTTTTATATTTCGGAATAAGCCCCCAGGAACGAGAACGGTTCCGCTCCCTGTTCGAACTTGCTTAACAGCTGTATCAGATCCTTTGAATAAATGCTGGCGTCCATATCAAGATAGAACGTGAATTCAAAATCTTTGCCGGGAATAGGACGACTTTCCAGTTTTGTCAGGTTCAGTCCGGCGGCTGCGAAACGGGCGATTGTTGTATAAAGTGTTCCCGGTTTATGCGGGAGGTTAATGACAAGACTGATCCGATTGGCACCGGGATAGATCTCCAAATCGCGGGCAATACATATGAATCTTGTATAATTATTATCACTGTTCTGCACTTGTTCGGAAAGGACTTTCAATCCGTAAAGTTCGGCACAGTTCACAGAAGAAATTGCGGCAATATCGCGGCGATCCGATTCGGCAACAGTGCGCGCGGCCACGGCGGTGTTTTCGCAGACGGAAACTTTGATTCCCTTATTTTTACGCAGAAATTCACTGCATTGTCCGAGCGCGTGTTCATGCGAAAAGATCTCTTTTATATCAGAGATCCGACAACCGTCATGAGCCAGCAGCGCATGCGAAAGACAGAGTTTGGCACTGCGAACAATATGAAAATGATAGTCGCGCATCAGATCGTATACATCGCGGACCGATCCGTATGAACTGTTTTCAATCGGAAGTATTCCGTAATTGCAGAATCCGCTTTGAACGGCTTGAAATACTCCGTCGAAATGTCGGCAGTAAACGATATCAGGCAGTGAAAAGAAACGGTCGCAAGCCTGCTGCGAATAAGCTCCTTCGACTCCCTGACAGGCAACCGTCGCTTTGGCCGGGAAGATCTTCGGTGTCTTGTCAAGAGCTTTTTCGATCCGGTGCGCCAACTCCCCCTCCTCGGTTAAAACACGGATCTGATAACTTCGGCTCAAATCAAACATGACAGAAAACAATGTTTTCAGATATTCTTCGAAACCGTCCTCTCCAATGTCGGTAATATGGCTCAAAAGCGCTCGTTCTCTTGTTCGATCGAGAACAGGAAGATTATTTTCTTTTTTATACCGGGCTACTTCCAAAACGAGTTTCATTCGGCGAACGATCAATTCCGCCATGTTTTCATCAATGCCAGTTATCTCTTCGCGTATTTCCGTCAAATTCATTTTTAACCTCACTTTTACTGCAGTTTAATCGTCTGTTTTATCATATCTCAGTTTTAATAATTATTTCGATCTGCTCATAACTTACTTACAACACAACATCCAGAAATCTTTTTGGGAATTATACCGACTCCATTATAAATTTTCCGGAACGAAGCCGAAAAACCTCCCGATTTACGAAGGCAGTCGGGAGAGAAGACGGATAAATTTCAAATGTCGGCAGTATAAAATTAATTTTTATTCTTCCCAATTTCTGTTTTCGAGAATTTTATTTGTTTTTTTGGTCAAACTCAGAAACTGACTGGGAGTGAGTGACTGTCGACCGTCGCAGAGCGCATGAACGGGATCATTGTGAACTTCAATAATCAGTCCGTCCGCCCCGACCGCGGCAGCGGCCATCGAAAGAGGGAGAACCAGATCGGATCTTCCGGACGCGTGACTCGGATCGATAATAACCGGTAAATGCGACATTTTTTTCAGAACAGGAACAGAAGCGATGTCAAGGGTGTTTCGCGTTGATGTTTCGAACGTTCGAATTCCCCGTTCGCAAAGAATAACGTTTTCATTACCGCCGGCCATAATATATTCCGCACTCATCAGCAACTCCTCCAAGGTGCTGGCCATCCCCCTTTTCAAGAGGATCGGCTTTCGGGTATGCCCCAGCTCTTTAAGGAGTTCAAAATTCTGCATGTTCCGCGCGCCAACCTGAATAATATCGATTTCGTCAAAAAG
>CAZZEF010000084.1:8370-17602 GCA_964652875.1 uncultured Planctomycetaceae bacterium | reverse complement strand
ACAGGCTCAGCCCGAACAAAACTATCCGAATGATTTTTATAAGGAGGCTTTCGATTCACTTTCAGAACCGCGACAGCGTCTTCGAAATAAGCGGTGCAGTAAACGGTTCCGCTGTCGATAACAAGCCGACGCATTCCTTTTTGTCCCATTTTGACACGAACACGCAAAGGAAACTCTATCTCCCCGTCTCCATGATAGGTGTAAGTATACGCGCCTTCGCCCGGCCGGTTCCAATGCGGGCGCGATTTGATCAGCTTTAAAATCCGATCCATCGGCATAAATAAAATTTCATCCGTACCCGCCGGCGAAACGGCAAGAAATTTTCCCTCCTGATCGCAAGCGACCCCCCAAGGAGTCGGAGCGCCGAGCGTTGCGTCGTCCAAAAAGAAAGCATCAACCGCTTCCGCAAGTTCAACGTCAATAACCGAAAGAACGTTTTCCATGATCCAGCCGCCGACCACTTGCGTCGTTACCGTCTGAAAATTTCCCTGTGTTCCGCTCACAAATGCATATCGCCCATCAGGAGTAATTGCAATGTCCCGAAGATTTGATACTCCGTTGATCAACTCGATCTTTTTGACCTTTTCTGTCTTAACATCAACAACCCGGACCGACGACGAAGTATAACCGTTATCGGAATCCATTTCCGGCAGAAGGTTCGCGACAACCAATTTCGAAAATTTCGGAACAAATTTAATCGCGTAAGGTTCCCTGCCGATCGGCCAGGTTTTCAGCGTTTTGCCTGTTTCAAAATCAAGAACGGAAATCGTGTCGGAAAATCGGTTCGAAACATAAATTGTCGTCCCGCCATCCTTTCGAAGTTCCGTCGCAACGTCCGAAGGTGTGTGTCCTGCCGGAAGCGTTTTTTCAAGTATCATTGGACATGGATCCTCTTTTTTCGGCGCCGTCGAATCCAGCAGACGAACAATCATGACGCCGCCTTTTACTTCTCCGCCGGCAATCGCTATTCGCCGTTGATCAGCAAACCAGGTCATGCGCTCCGGAATCAACGGGAGATCCACCCAAACGAGATCTCCTTTTTCGCTCTTGAACCCCGCGTCATTTTCTTTAAGCGTCAGTCGGGTCAGACGTCGGGCGTCCTTTTCCAAAATATAAAGAAACGTCCCTTTCTGATCCAATAAAAGATCATTCGGTCCATGATAGCGGAATTGTTCCGATTTGCTTTTTATTTCCGTATGATCGGCTCTCTTGTCGGAATTACCCGCGTATTTTGATTCCTTTTCTTTTGTTTCGGAAACTTTCTTCGCAACAATACCTTTATTTGCAGACTTGTTCCCGACCGCCTTAAACGATTCAGCCGCATCCGGACTGGACGCCAAGACCGAAACTGAATAACCGGCCATTAAAAACAATATAATAAATAATGTTAACAGATTTCTCATGGGGCCTCCTGAGTCGGAACAGAAAGTCTTCTTTTATTGGCAACTTTTAATTTTTCGTAAGCCGCCAATTAATTACTTGAATCGGCTATTTTAACGTTAACGCAGAAAATTGACAATGAAACGGATCTCTATTCCGTATTCATTACCCCGGACAACCGCGCCGCTGTTTTTTCCAATCCTTTTATACTAAACGAATAAAAATAATCGGTCAAGATCCTGATTCATCGTCTTGAATCAGGCCCTTGTCCGCGAACACTAAAGAAAATATGGCGAAAACCTATTTTCAGCATCTCGTCATCGCTTTCAATTGACCGAAAAAATACCGAGATTCAAATATTATACCCGATACAATATAATATTATAGTCCATTTTACGTTGGAATTACAAATTTTAAAGTAGTCCTCCGATGAATCTTGCTTTTAAGGAATATCTTTCGCAAACTGTTTATACGGCGATATTTTTTCTAAAATGTCAAAGAAACCGATATTCTGACCTGAAAACAGAAAATTACCCTTTACTGTTTTGAGAAAAGTTGCTAAAATTTTTATAAATTAAATATATTCTGAAAAGTTATACCGATTCCAATTGATTTTATTCCGTAAAATGATGAACGATCTGTTTCCCTGAAGGAAACCGGAACAAAAACGGTAAAGCTTTTACCGGCGGTATAAAAAGATCACCATTGAAAAGAGGACCGACGAGCCATGCCGACACAGGAGTGTTTACGTCAGAGCAAAATAAGAAATTTTTGGGAAACAGGACTTATCTGTTTATTGCTGCTTTCGGCAGTCATGATAACCGGATGTCCTTCGAAGACTGATACAAAGAAGTCGCCGGAACCTTTTTTGAAGGCGGGCAACGAAGCAATGTCGGCTCGTAACTGGGGAACAGCCGTTGAAAACTTTTCGCAAATGATTCGTTTGGATGAAAAGAATAAAGACGCATTTTACCGTCGGGCAGGCGCGTATCTTGCCAAAGCAAAAGATCATTACAATCTTGCTCAAGCGGCGGCAACCAAGCGGGAAAAGACCACCGCGGAAAAAGAGGCGAAAACAGCCGATGAAAATTTTGCTCTGTCCGAAAAAGACGCAAGATCGGCTGTTGGACTCGATGAAAATTTCAGTGAAGCCTGGTATCTTCTCGGCTGCATCGCGATCTATCAGGGCGACTGGAAAGGAGCGATTGATCATTTTTCGCAATGCGTCAAACTGGACCCTAAAAATCCAAGAGGTTGGCAGCGTCGGGGAGAAGTTTATCAGTATTTGGGCGATGAGAGCAACGCGATTCCCGATCTTAAAAAGGCGTCGGAATTAGGTTACAAGGGAAAGTAAGAAACGAACATAAGATTTATTATACTGCTTTCATTTTAATTTTCCGGAATTTCTCCGATCGACTTCGTGACTCGATCATTCCTGCAGTGTTCGAGCGGAAAATTCATCAGAAAAGCGGTATCGTTCGAATGAAACAGCATAAACTCGGCATAAGGAACGATCGGTTTGACAATACTTCTGTTTTTGATAGGGGTTGTTTTCGGAGCTTTGGTCAACGGTTTTGTCGACCGGTTCGGCTGGCTGCGGAAATATCGGTCGCCCTGGTCCGGCTTTCCCGAATCTTATCGGTCAAAGATCCAGCTGCGGCTGATTGATTATGTTCCCGTCTTGGGCTGGTTCACAATGCCCGGCCGAATGAAAGATCTTTTTGCGGCTTCCGAAAAAAAAACTTGTAAAAAACGCAAAAAATTCCCAACCGCGGCCATTCGGGAAGAAGGGCCCGTCTTGCCCGGTCTTGAAGGACGCTTTTTCTGGATCCGGCCTCTTATGGTCGAACTCGGACTCGGATTTCTCGCCGTTTTCCTTTATCAAATTGAAGTTGTTCAGCAGGGGCTGTCGCTCCAAAATCTCTTTTTTTACGGAACGGTAAAAACAGAGATCCCGCTTGCTGCCGCGTCCGGTTTTTCATTGAAAGCGCTTTTCGCGTTTCATTTTCTCCTTTGCGTTTTCATGCTGGCGGCGACATTGACCGATTTTGACGATTACATTATTTCGGATGCGTTAATCATACCGGGTACTCTGATCGGAATTTTAGCCGGAACCTTTATTCCGGGTGCGGTCTTCGTTCCGTTGATCTTCTTTTATCAGGACGGCGGACAGATCTGTTTTCAAAGCGATTTATCAGGTTATTTCCAATCGATCGGATCCAATTCTTTTTGGGAACCGTTTTTGCCGCTTGCCATTATGATCGCCTGCTGGACTCTTTGGTGTTTCGCAATGCTGGACCGTCGGTTTTATTTAAAGTTGGGGGTCAGAAAAGCGGTTATACTGTTTTTCAGGGTATTGAAAAGATCCAAATTGACCGTTTACGCGTCTATTATTTATCTGTCGGGACTCCTTTTTATCGGCGGGATCTTTTTCGCCGATCCGCAAGGAGTAAATTCCGGATCATTTTTGAGCTGCCGGGCCGCTCTTTTCAATATTCTAATCAGTCTGACCGTCGGTCTGCTCATGATTTGGATCGTTCGCCTGATCAGCAGGATTATTCTTCATAAAGAAGCAATGGGATTCGGCGATGTCATGCTGATGGGAATGATCGCCGTTTATCTCGGTTGGCAGGGAACGTTTATCGTCTTTTTTATCGCGCCGGTTGCCGGTATCATTTTTGCCGTTATCCGAATGTTTTGCGGAATGGAACGTCAAATTCCTTACGGACCGTTTCTTTGTTTGGGGGCGTTCATTTTTCTGCTGAAACGAGTCGCTTTCTGGTATCAGATCGAGTTTTTCTTTTCCGATCCCTTGCTGGTCGCGATCCTGGCCTCTGTCTGCGTTGTTTTGTTCGCTGTTCTTCTTTATCTTTTGGAATTAATCAAAAAAATGATCCTGCGCTTGATGAAATAAGCGAAAACCTGCTCCCTTTGCATAAAATATATTGGGAGTATAATAAAAAATTGTTATGAGCCGGTTAATTCTCTGTTCTGGTTTTGACAAGATCTAAATTGAATTCAATTTATTTTTATTTTTGAATTTAAATTGATTTATTTCGGATCGGTTTCAGGTTTATTTCAATTGAACCCAAACAGATTATTGCATTCAATTACTTTGTTTTTCCCTTTATCCCTGCTGACTGACGCAAAGGGATATTTTATACTGCTTTTATTTTAAATTTTCCGTCATCGCCGCCGATTGACTGCGTAAATCGACTGTTCTTTTGACGTTAAAACGGAAATTTCATAATGGAATCGGTATAAAAGAAGGAATAAGAAAAACTTAAGCAAAACCGACTGTATTCAAGGAAACGGAAATTTATTGCGGGAATCGGGACAATAAGGAAAAATTTGTCTCCGGATCATAAGGGAGTTGAAAAATGTTCAGAACAATGCTTAAATCGAAACTTCACCGGGTAACTTTAACCGACTGCAACCTGGATTACGAAGGAAGTATCGCCATTGATTCCGATCTTCTTAAAAAGGCGGACATTCTCCCGGGCGAACAAGTTCAGGTTCTTAATATTAATAATGGCGGCCGTTTGATCACTTACGCTATTGAAGCGGAAGCGGGATCGGGAACCATTATGCTCAATGGACCGGCGGCGCGGGCGGGACTCCCCGGCGATCTCCTCGTTATTATCACTTACTGCCAAATTGAAGACCGGGAACTGCCCGATCACATTGTTCGAGTCATTAAAGTCGATGCTCAAAACAGAATCAAAAATTGACCGAGTCGGATTTCATTTTATACTGTTTGTATTTTAAATTTTCCGTCATCTCCGCCGATTGACTGCGTAATCGTCCGTCCTTTTGACGTTATAACGGAAAATTCATGATGATATCGGTGCAATAACACTGTTTTGAAGTTTATATACTGTTTGTATTTTAAATTTTCCGTCATCTCCGCCGATTGACTGCATAATCGTCCGTCCTTTTGACGTTGTAACGGAAAATTCATGATGATATCGGTACAATAACACTGTTTTGAAATTTATATACTGTTTGTATTTTAAATTTTCCGTCACCTTCGCCGATTGACTGCGTAATCGTCCGTCCTTTTGACAATAGACCGAATCATTCATTAGAAGATCCCGATTCATTGATCTTTTCTATCCAGGACATGAATGGAATTATATTGTCAAAATTCAAGCGCCTCCAATTTTGAAATAAATCCTGAAGGGGCCATCTGAAAAATGGGTGTTTTAGCCCCATTGCGTAAAAATAAATGGACGTTATCGACAGATTTCGGCGATTTCTTTTTTCGACAAGGCTTTATCGAAGACGAGAAATTCTTCAATCGCGCCGTTGAGTGACCGAATTTTAGTTCCCCAATTCATTCCTCCGATCGTCATTTGACCGAGATGGACCGGATCTTCTTCTTTCCAAGAGCGGACACCGCAGGGAAGACCGTCAAAATAAAACGAAATGGTTTTTTTGTCCCTATTGAAGACAACGGCGACAGAGTACCAGGTTCCAGTCAATTTTGAAACGGGAATGAAGTTGGAAGAATAAATTTTAGATGCGGGACCAAACCAGATCTGTTGCATTCCTCTTGAATTAATATGCCAACTGAAAACATCTTTGGCCGGTCTTTGACCAGGCGACCCGTTATTGAATAAAATGTTATTGATATTTCTATTAAGAAGGTCAATGCGAATCCTGGCCGTAAATGTTATGTTGGGACATTTTTTGAGCAGTTTGGCCCGTATCCGGTCATTGGAAGAGGCTAATCCAAGAACAGGAAATTCATCCAGAATTCCTTCAACCCGGCGACAGCCGATTATTCTTGCGTTTTTGCAAAGATCTTTGCCAAATTTTGAGTCGTTTTTAATCAATTTAAGATTGTTTTTCGTAAAATCGAAATAGATCAAAAGATCCGGACGGGCGATCAGTTTTTCCCGTCTCAAAATTTTACTTTCGATTTTCATTTGATTGCTCTGTTCGATTTTCGACTCAAAAGCAACCGGACTGATATAATAATTTTTATTTAAAGGGACATCAACTATTTCTTTCTTTTTTGTAACTTGGGACGCTTTTCCTTCGAGCAGGCGAACCGCCGGTTTTTCCGCCAGCTGAATATCAACGGCACCTTTGATCACATTTAAATCCGCGTTTTCCGAATCAACGTTCAATGAAAAATCGGTCCCCTGATCGATAAAATTTCCCAGCGGCGTTGAAACGCGAAACCCTTTCGCGTCTGGCGGAATATGCGCGCTGATTTTTCCGTATCGGCAAAATACATTCAGAGAATCGCTGACGGAAACAGAGTTCGGCCCTTCGAGAATAATTTCCGCGCCGTTAATAAAATAAAGACGCAACAGTCCTGATCGAAGAGAGATCGTTTCCCGCCCGATCCACTGATTCTTTTTAAAGACCCGTCCTTCCTCAAAAACAGGATCAACCAGTTCTTCTATTTGAGCCAGCGGTTCCAATTCATCAGCAGGAACACCTTCGGCGCTGTTTCGTTCGTAAAAAAAGAAAATGATTCCCGCGGCAATCAACAGGAGCAGCGCCGCGGCGGACGACCGGATCGTAAATCGGGCGCCGCTTTTGGAATACTTCTGTTTTTCGTTCGTCAATAAACGACCGCGGACCGCTTTTTCTTCCGTTATGAATTCAGAAACAAAAAGTTCCCGCAATAAAAAATCAATTTCCAAATTACTTCGGAGATGATGTTCAAAGCCGGGATTGTCTTTGATCGATTTTAAAAGCTCTCCCGCCTCTTCATTGGAAAGACGGCCGCGCAAATATTGATCGATCAGTTCTAACGCTCTTCTTTCCGGATCAGCCATTTTCGTACTCCGTTTTCATTTTTCTTTCGATACAGGTTTTAAGTGTCGAACGAATTCTGCTCATCGCCATATAAATCGCCCCGCAGCTTTTATCCTGTGTTTGCGCAAGTTCCGAACAGTTTTGAATTCCATTATAATAAGATTCGACAAGTTCCCGGCTTTTTTCCGGAAGTTTTTTTAAGCACTGTTTTAGTAATGTCAAACGATCCTCAAGATCGTTTTCCGATGAAAACCTTTCTTCTTTTTCCTGATCCAGTCTTAAATATTCGCCCAGCTGTCGGAGATTTTCCGGAAGATTGCGCAAGTATTTCCGCCAATGGACAAGAGCAATGTTTTGAGTGATCTTGGCCAAAAGCGGACGCAGATCTCCTTCAAAATTCCATTTTTCCGCATTCTTGACAAATTCAATAAAAACATCATGAGCGACGTCATCCAAAAGAAATGTTGACGGCGCCGTCCGCCAGGCAACTGAACGGACGTAATTATAGTATTTCAAAAATACTTGAACGGCAAGATCCTTGGGGGAAGGATCCGTCGAATCTTTTTCCTGATCAAACGAAAACATTTGTATTCTCCTGTTATTATTATAATGAGTTTGTTGGCGATTTTCTAACGGAAAATTTTTATTTTTTCGCGACCGGCTTAACGATGAAAAAAAACATTATTTAAAGAGCCAATAACAGATCCGTGCGATCGGTCGACTTTGACAACATGTTACTCTTCCGCGGCCTAAAAGAAAGATCAAAAGAAAAAGTCAGTAAAAATCCGCGTAAAAAATTTCGAACGATCTTCTTTTACTCCGATTCCATCATGAATTTTCCGTTATAACGTCAAAAGAACCGCCAAGTCACGCAGTCAATCGGCGGAGATAACGGAAAATTTAAAATAAAAGCAGTATATCATGTTAAAAAAGAAAAGGTTTTTCGAATCCTCTTTCGCGAATGCGCTCGGAAGATCCATTCGAAAAACCTTTTGCCGATAGTCAATATTATTTCTGAAAACGTTCGATACTGTTTAACATTACACGGAAACAGATGTTTGCTTTTCCGGAAGTTTAACCCGGAAAAAGATCATGTATAAAACCGGAACAAAAAAGAGGGTCAAAACAGTGGCGAAGATCAGTCCGAACATAATGGCGGTCGCCATTGAGTCGAACAGCGGATCGGAAAGAAGCGGGATCATTCCGACGATCACCGTAAGCGCCGCAACCGTAACCGGCCTCATTCGTTCAACGGAAGCGCAAACAATCGCCTCGTAAGGCGAATCGCCTTTGGCCAGTTCTTCGTCGATCTGATCCATAAGAACAACTCCGTTTCGCACCATCATTCCAAGCAAACTCATCGCACCTATTAAGGCCATAAATCCGAAAGGTTTATTGCAAATCAGCATTCCGAACGTTATGCCGATCATCGCCAGCGGGAACGTCAGCGTTATGATCAACGGCTGTTTGAGTGAATTAAAGAGCGCAACAACAATAATCGCCATAAAAATCAACGCAATGGGAAGTTTACCCAGCAGTGTTTTCGAAGATTTTTCCGACTGCTCCATCTGTCCGCCCCATTCAAGCCGATAACCTTCCGGCAGTTCGATGGACTCCATTTTCGGCTGGATCTTTTTTTGCAGCTGCGCCCAGGTACCCGTCCGCGGATCCGCGCCAACGGTGATCGTCGGAATCCGGTTGCGACGATGGATCTGACCGAATTCCCAAATCACATTGCGGCTCCCGGTGATCTGCGACAGCGGAACACTTTCGAGAGAATGTCCCCAAACCGGAGTGTTGTCCAAAATATCCGTATTGTTCCGTTCGGCAGGTGTCGACCGAACAATGATCGGAAGCAGATTTTCCCCCTCTCCGAACGTTGCCGCGGGTATTCCGCTGGTTGCCCAGCGAAGAGCCAGCAGCGTTTCGCTTCGGGAAGTCATTGTCCGGGCGCCTTTGGTCTGCGAAAATTCAGGAGACCAGGTCGGCACCATCTGACGCCAATCGTCCCTGACGTATTTCGCCGTCGGCTCCTGCTCCAGGATCTTTCGGGCCTGATCGGCCAGCTTGCGTAAAA
>CAZZEF010000084.1:0-8360 GCA_964652875.1 uncultured Planctomycetaceae bacterium | reverse complement strand
AACATGAGGATCTTTTCCGCTAAACCGGACTTCTACTTCCTGCTTGGTCGTCGGACCAAGCGCAAACCGCTGGGCTCGTGTCTCCGCCTGCGGAAAATTGTCCCGTACCCATTGCTCCGTCTCACCGATGATCTCGTCCACTTCCCCGATCGTATGCGTATTGACAACCAGCTGCGCGTAACTGGAGTTGGGAAGCTCCGGCTCATAAGGAAGATAAAAACGCGGAGGACCGCCCCCGATAAACGATCCGACATTAACGACCTGCTTCTTGCCAAGCAGATAACGCTCAATCTTCCGAACGTCTTCCGAAACTGTGTTGACAGACGTTCCCTCCGGTAACCAGTAATCGATCATAAATTGAGTTCGCTGCGCCCGCGGAAAAAAGATCTGCTGAACATGAGTAAAACCGTATCCGGAAAGAATCAGCAGGCCGACCATTGCCGCCAGTGTCAGCGTTTTATGATGCAAAACAAACTCAAGTGCCCGCCGGTATGTCTGATAAACGGGCCCGCCATGCGGATCCTTTATGCCTGTTTTGGGGGGATTCTTAACAAAAATATAATAGACAACCGGCGTTTGAAGCATTGCGACAAACCAGCTTATGATCAGTGAAACACCGAGAACAATAAACAGGCATCCCGCGTATTGACCCGTTTTATCAGCGGAAAGATAAACAGGCCAAAAAGCAAGCGCGCCGACAACGGTCGCTCCAAGCAGCTGATTCGCCGCTCGTCTGGTCCCTTCAATGCAGGCTTCCTTACGGTCCATTCCCCTTTGCATTCGGACAAGGATCAGATCTCCGACGACAACCGCGTCATCGACCAGAATCCCCAACGCAATGATCAGCGCTCCGAGTGACGTCCGCTGAAGAACAACCCCAAGCGGCGCAATGGCACAAAACGTTCCAAGAATAACGATCAAAAGACTGCTGGTAATCAAAATACCGCTTCGCCATCCCATCGCGACCATGACAACCAGAGTAACAATAATAATCGCTTCCCGCAGATTTTTTATGAATCCGTGAATAGCTTTTTTAACATTATCCGGCTGATAACTGATTATTTCGCAATCGTAACCGGCGGGCCATGTTTCCTTTAACTGATCCAAACGATCATGAATAAGATCGCCCATTCGAATGACATTGCCATTCGGTTTGGGGGAAATCGCCAGAACAATCGCGTCTTTTCCGCTGGTACGCATGAAAGAAGACGGTTCGTCGTTCATAACTCTTTTTACCGTCGCGATATCGCGAAGACGGATCTGACGGGTCCCCTCCCCTTTGGCCGAATTCAATTTGGCCAAAAGCGCTTTGGCGGTTTCGCTGTCGGTCGCCTGCTGCGCCGCTTTCAGAAAATCCGCCCCTTTGCCGTCCGGAAGTACAAGATCCTCTATTTCTTCAATTGTTTTAAAGGAACCGGCCGGCGAGATCCGGATCTTCTGACCTCCGATGGTCATATTGCCGGTATCCGCCATAATGTTCTGCGACTGCAGGGCCCAAACAACCGCCCAAGGATGAACGTTGAGTTCCTTCATTCGCGCTTGCGAGATCTCAACCTCAACGCGCTCGTCCGGAACTCCCCAAAGTTCGACCCGACTGACTTCGTCCACTAAAAGAAGCTCTTTCTGAAGATCCCGGGCCATGTCGCGCAATTCCGCTTTCGTGTATCCGTCCCCGTAAAGCGCCAATACAATTCCATAAACTTCAGCAAAATCGTCTTTGACCAGTGACGGAAGCGCCTCAACCGGAAGATCCAACCGAACTTCCGACACCTTGTTCCGAAGCTCATGCCAGGATTCCTTCATCTGATCCGCGGTCAGTGAATCGTAAAGATCGACAAAGACAAAAGAAACCCCCGGTTTGGAAATCGACCTGACTTTTTCAAAACCTTTAACCTGTTGCGCCGCCCGTTCTATTTCATCAGTGACGAGCCGTTCAACATCCTGCGCCGGGGCACCCGGATAAAGCGTTACCACCAGCGCGGTCTTGATCGTAAATTCCGGATCCTCAAGACGCCCAAGCGTTTTATAGGAGTATATTCCGCCCGCGATGAGCAGAAAAACGCAAAAACCGATTACCGTTCGATGATTGACCGCATATCTTGGAAGCATTTTGTCTGTCCTCTGTCCTATTTTTCCAAACGGATTTCCTGACCATCATGCAAAAAACGGGCACCGGCGGCAACAACAAGATCGCCCGGATTCAAGCCGGACTCAATCGTGATCCCCGCTCCCGAAAGAGGACCCGTTTTTACCGAACGAAGCGAAACCGTTTTCTTTTCCTTGTCAACAATAAAAACAGACGACTCCTGAGTGTTCTGACCGCGATCTCTGGCGACAAGGGCCGAAGACGGAATCACGATCTGACGCGGCCCCCCCTTAAGATCTATAAAAGCTGTTCCTGTCATTCCCGAAAGAATACGACCCTGATCCTTTTCGCCAAGATCAAAGGTTATGGTCAGCGGATAAGAAAGATTGCCCTGTCGAACAGACTCGCTGATTTCCTTGATCTTCGCATTGAACCGGATCTTCTCCGGCAATTCAAATTCGCAAGTGATCTTTTCAATATCATCTTTGCGTAAAACGATCTCCTTCGGAACACTCAGCGCCGCTTCGATCGTTTGGGTATCGACAATGGTAAGAACCGGTATGCCGGGCGCGGGAATCTCATGATTGTCAAAGAACTTTTCGGAAACAATGCCGTCGAAAGGCGCTTTCAGTTCGGTATCCGTCAACTTATTATTCGCCAGCGTCAGATCAATTTCCAAGCCGGCGATTTTCGCTTCCATCATTTCGATTTCTTCCTGACGGGATCCCTTTTTCGCCTTGGTCAGTTGCGCATCAAGCGTATTTCGCGCCGCCTGTGCCGTATCCCGGGCCGCCTTGGCCATGTCATACTGAACGTCAGAAACTGTTCCGTCCTTTTTCAAATTCTCCATTCGCTTGAACTGTTTTTCCGCTTGCGACAAAGTGGACTCGGCAGCCGCCAACTGCGCTTCCAGCGAAGCAACGTCTTCCGCACGGGCTCCGGTCTTCATCGCCTTGAGTCCGGCTTTCGCTTCCGCCAATCCTTCCTTAATCCGGTCAACAGCCAGCTTGTAATCGCGCTGATCCAAAACGGCAAGGACTTCATCCTTTTTCACCCGTTGGCCAAGCTTGACGTCAAAAACCTGAAGCTGGCCGATCACCCGGAAAGACATCTTCGCCGTTTGACCTTCCCGGGCAAAAACCGGAAACGTCCGAGTCTCCGTTTTTTGAGCATCCGATATTGTTATGGTTCGAACCAGCTGCGGTCGTTTTTCTTCAACAGGTTCTGTTGTCTCCTGCTTTTTAAAACGACAGCCCGTCATCGCCAAAATCAGCAGCGGCAGGACGAAATTTACTGCGATCCGTTTGACATTTACGGAAGTTTCGGTCAAAATCATTGTTTCACCTCGATCAGGCGATTTCCTCAATTTATTTTATTAACAAAACGAATATCTTTTATATATTCTTTTTATCATACGATACGTCAACCAGGCCGCACTTTATTTTCCGTTTCCAACATTAAAAGAACTGCCGGTTCACAACGTCAACCGGCATAAAACGAAAAATTTAAAATGTCGCCCGTATTAAATATATTGGATTATTATTGATAATCCGTCAATACGGTTAAAAGGTAACACGTAAAATTTTTGAATTTTATCGAAAAAATATAATTTTACTAAACATTACCTTTTTATATTACCCAAACACTCCATTATAACAACACTGACTGGTTAGTCAATTATTTTTCTTAAAAAAACAAGAAGATCATCCTTTATTTATTATAATTAATTTGATCGGACGGTCAACTTTTTTCATTTCGAATTGCTTTATAAAAAGAGGAAAAATAATAACCGGACGTTAAAAGAGTCACAAAGATCAAGGATAACAAAGAGATTGAAAATTCGAGCGCGTTAAAAATAGAATATTTCAGGTATTATTTTTAAGTACCGGTGTTATAATATAATGAATCATTGCGAAACAGCCGTTCCGTTTCGCAAATTTTTTAAACAGACGGGAAAAGTTCAATGTCTGATACCCCAAGCGAACAAATACTGGAAGAACGACGTCTTGAGAACGATTTGGATGTCAAACTAATGCTGAAGGTCAAGCAGGGAGACGCGTTGGCTTTTGAGGAACTGATGCTCCGCAACCAGAATCGGGTACATTCACTTTTGCAAAATATGGTTGGTAACTGGCAGCTGGCGGAAGATCTGACGCAGGAAGTGTTTCTCCGGATCTATCGCGCCCGGGATACATATGAACCAAACGCTCCGTTTTCAACTTGGCTTTATCGAATCGTTCATAATGTCGCTCTTAATGCGATTCGCTCAAAACAACGGCATCCGGAACTTTTATTCAGTGGAGCCAATCGTAAAAATGACGGTCAAACAGCTCAAAGCGGCGAGTTTCTGATCGAAGACACAATTTTGGCCCGAAGTGGTCTGCTTCCAACCCGTCAGCTGGCACAAAAAGAACTTCAGCAGGTGGTTCGGCAGGCAATTGATCTTTTAGGGGAACGGCAGCGAATGGCGTTACTTCTTCATCGTTTTGAACAGATGAGTTATCAGCAGATCGCGGAGGTAATGGATCTTTCGGAAAAGGCGGTCAAATCCTTGTTATGCCGGGCCCGGCTCAATTTGCGCGAAATCCTGAAACCGTATATGGACGGAGGTAATTTCTAAAATGACAAAAGAAAACTTGAATACTGTCAGGAAAACTTCTGCCGCGGAAATGACCTCCAAACTTTTGGCCGAATTTTCTGACGATTGTAAAAAAGAAATCCTCCCCGACGATGAACTTCTCATCTCCTGGCTCGACGGCGATTTGAATGAAAATGACCGTCTTCTCTTTGAAAAGAAACTAAAAGAATCGCCGGATCTCCGCCAAAAATCGGAAGAACTTCGAGAAACCTGGGATATGCTCGACTCCTTAAAAACTGATCCGGCAAGCCCCAAACTGGCAAACTCAACGATGGAAATGGCCGCGCTTTACGCGCAACGAGAATGTCGGCAGCGACTCCGCAGGATCTTTCATAAACGCCTCTTTTTTCTTGCCGGAATCGTCCTCCTTTTAATCGTCACTCTCTTTTCCGCCCGGCTGATCACCCAACTGTTTTTGGATCGGTCGGCCGCGCAGATCGAACAGATGACTCCCTTCCTGATCAGGCTCGATCAAATGGAAACAATCGAAAGTTTCGACTTTCTTGTTGCTCTTGCCGATTCCGGACTCTTTAAAGACTCCCGATCCTCCCGACCTGCTCAAAAGCAAATCAATGTTATAAATCCAACGAAACCCGATCTTTCACCTTCATCGACCGCTGATCAAACGCTCCCGTCCTCCGCGGACAGGACCTCGTCATTTTCCGTACCGTCAGCGGATCGCGCCCATGAATCAGTAAAAACCCCTTCCAATGAATCAATCGGCAGCACCCCGCAAAAAACAGAATCCGGCTCCATTAAAACCGGGATCTCTTCTGATTCTGACAATTCTCAAAATTACTGGAGCGACCCTGATTTTCAGAGGTTGGTGATCAAATATCATCGGCTTTCCCGATCTCATAAAAAGGATCTGACAAATCTTTATCGAAAAATTGAACTGTCCCCGCGCAAAACGGAACTGCTGAAAACGGCCGAAAATTATTATAACTGGCTGACCGGCGAACTTCGTGAATGGCAGCGCGATTCCATTATTTATGCGCCTGATAAAGAACGCATGACCCGAATCAAAAAATGTATAAACGAAATTGAAAACGCTCCAACCAGATCAAACGGCTCCGTCGGTTCCGTTTCATTGCCCCCGGCCAAAAGATCGTTTCCTCTTGAATTTCATAATGACTGGCGCGGTCAGTCCGGTCAAAATATTTTACCGAATCAGGGTCGATTCTCCGCAGGACCCGATCCGTCCTCAGAGAGGCCCCAACGTGAATTTTATCATAGTTTGAATTCTCCAAACAAGCCCGATTTTCTCAAAGATAATTTCAACGGTCCTAATGAATACCGAAGGAACCGCGAACGAGATTGGGACTCCGTCGGCCTCGAAAACGGTCAGAAACAGACCGGCAGACAGAACTCAGTGATGCCTCCCTTTTTTGGGAAAAACTCCTCTGTTTGGAATAATCTTCCGGAAGAACTCCGCAAAGAGGATCTAAGTTCGCTCTATTCCGTCTTCGACCAATATATAGAGGAGCGCAAAAAAAAGGCGGCGCAAGCAACAAAGACCGCCGAACCGTCCGGCAGTCCTTCTTTCAATTCAGGCCGGGCTCCTTATCGGGGCGGATTTCGCGTTTTGATTAATGATTTTATTGAATCGCGGCCAATGGACGTCTTTTTGAAAGAACTCAATCCGTCGGCAAGATCCTATATAGAAAAACTCCCGGAACAGGAACGAAAAAAAGTCATTGGCCTGCTGTTCAGCTTTAATCTTTGCAGTCGGCGCGGACCTGAATTTTCTTCTCCGAACAACAATCATTTCAATCATCAGAAACGATATTATCCCGAAATGACTCATCCTGTCCCGTTCGAAAACGATTTCTCAAGAAACGGTTTTTTCTGGATGAACGAATCGACCGGCGAACTGGCCGAAACACTTCGCAAACTGCCTCAGGAAAAACAGGATGAACTGCTCAGTCTGCCCAGTGATGAAATGTACGCTCAGCTCCTGATCCTGCATTGGGGATTCGACCCCAAAAAAGTCCGCAAACCTCAATAATCCTTTGCAAAGCGCTGACCCCGATCAAAAACATAAGTAAATAACGTTGACGCGTTAATGACTTTTTTCGTTGGTCGCTCTTAACAGATCGGAAAAAGGATCTTTTCGCAAGCGGATCCTGCTCATTTTTTGTGTCTATTAAAAAAGGCCGGAGTCCATGGACTCCGGCCTTTAAGATTTTATTGTAAATCTTAAAGGAAATTACATATTTCCAAGTTTTTCGATCAGGTCGACGGCTCTGCAGCTGTAACCCCATTCGTTGTCGTACCAAGACAGAACTTTAACCATGGTGTCGCCCATGACTTCGGTCCATTCCGGAACGAAAATGGAGCTGTGGGTATCGCCAACGATGTCAGCCAAAACGAGCGGATCTTCGTTGTAATCAAGAATACCCTTCATCGGGCCTTCGGCGGCTTCTTTCATGGCGGCGTTGACGGCGTCTTTGGTTACCGGTTTGGCAACTTCAACGGTCAGGTCAACAATGCTTCCGGTCGGGGTAGGAACGCGGAGGCTGATACCGGTCAGTTTGCCTTTGAGTTCGGGAAGAACTTCGCCGACGGCTTTGGCGGCACCGGTTGTGGTCGGAATGATATTCAAAGCGGCAGCGCGTCCGCGATAGATATTTTTGTAAGGAATATCAAGAGTGACCTGGTCATTCGTATAGGAATGAACGGTGGTCATGAGGCCTTTGACGATACCGAACTTGTCGTTGAGGACTTTGGCGATCGGGGCCAGGCAGTTGGTTGTGCAGGAAGCGTTGGAGACGAAAACGAGCGAGCTGTTGAGTTTATCGTCATTAACACCGAGAACACAGGTGAGATCCGGACCTTTGGCGGGAGCGGAAATAACGACCTTTTTGGCGCCGCCCTTAATATGGCTGTCGAAACCGGCAGCTTCGGCAGTGGCACGACCGGTGAAACGTCCAGTACTTTCCAGAACGATATCGGCACCGAGTTTTCCCCAAGGAATGTTGGCCGGATCGCGTTCAGCACTGATCGGAATCGCTTTGCCGTTGACGATGATGTTTTTGTCATCATAGCTGACGGTTCCCTTGAAGCGGCGGTGAGTACTGTCATACTTCAAAAGAGTGGCCAGAGTTTTTGTGTCGGTCAAATCGTTGATACCGACAACATTGAATTTTTCCGGGGTTTCCATCATGCGGCGGAAAACGAGACGACCAATACGACCGAAACCATTAATACCAACATTGACTGCCATTAAAAAATCTCCTTTTTTAAAGAAACATTTAGGGAAAAAAGACTGTTGGGTTTTTCCCGCTGTCAACCAGCCAAAACCACAACAACCCATTTGATATGTACATTAATAATTATAATATCTCTCCGCCTTTACGCAAGCCCAACCAACCGATTATTTCCCGGATTCAGTATTTTTTTATTTTTTATAACTGCATCAAGATCGAATCAATTTCGCCGTTTTGGGAAAATTTATTTCTGATCAACTCACTTTTTTCGTTCTTTATTTTCTGTTTTACCGAAATTTGTTTTAGATCCCCTTTTTTAAACAGTCTGTTTCGACAATATACCGGTTCCATGATGAATTTTCCGTTATAATAAGATCAAAAGGACAGCCAAATCACGTCGTCAATTGGCGGAAATGACGGAAAATTT
>CAZZEF010000083.1:0-17614 GCA_964652875.1 uncultured Planctomycetaceae bacterium | reverse complement strand
AAATTGAAGATATCCGCAACCAATCGCATTAAACGGCGCCATAAGGTTTGCGGAGCAACTTTGATTTTTGCCTGACCGGTCATGCCGACCTTCATTTGATTGTCTTGGTTATCGACATCGACGCGAACCCGGTAAGACTGGCTCTGCGGACGTTCGATTCCGCCTTCAACGGTTTCCGTCGAAACAGCCCCGCCCCCTTTGGTTGAAAGTTGAACAGGAACGTATTCCATTCGGTATTGTTCAATATCGACGGCATCGGCAATCGAACCGGCAAAAAATTCCCCGGGCAGTTCCTCCAGCTTCATTTTAACCGATTGACCCTTATTGACGAAATCGATTCTTGACTGATCGACGACGATCACCGCTTCAAGTTTTTTCGGATCGCCAATACTGCAAAAATGAGTGCCGGGCGAAAGAAGCGTATTCAAATTCCGCGGCAGAAGCGGCGTTCCTTCCCATTCAGGCAGTTGCGCTCCGGCGTCGTGCGGATCGGATTTCGCCTGGCGATCCATTTTCCAGTCGGGCGAAACAACGATTCCGTCAATCGGAGCGCGCAATTCAAGCTGGGCCATTTCCGCCTGACGGGTTTCGATCGTCTTACAGATCCCCTCCCAACGGGCACGTATTTCTTTCTGACGTGCGGCCGCTTCCATTTTATTGCCGAAATTCTGATACATTTGAAATTCGGCCTCGGCGGCTTTCCGTTCCCCTTGCAGTTCAACGAGCTGCAGTTCAATAGACGGATTATTCAGACGGCCCAGCAGATCGCCGGCCTTGACTTTCTGACCGTCGGTCACCAGACATTCGACCAGTCGTCCGCCTGTTTTCGGAACATAAACATTTCCGGAGACCTTTTTGATCTCGTCCTTGCCGCTGACGGGATTGTGAACCGACACTTCCGCGGGCCGCAATTCCAAAACGAAAGGAGAATAAATCGAATAGGGAAGCGGCACCAGCGCGACAAAACAGCCGATGAGAAAAACGCCGGTTAGCGAAAGATAAAAGTTCAGTTTTTTCACGCGATAAATCCTTCCTGGAACCCAAAAGAACTTGCCGATTTTCCAAAGAGGCAGCACAAGGAGCCCCCAAAGCGACATGGCCGCAATGATCTGTCCGATAATTTTCAGTTCATACGAACTGAAAAACCGGTACACAAAGGTCAAAATGGAGGCCATAACCACCCAACGATACATAACGGCGGCGATTGTATACAGCGCGAAAAGGATCTGATTCCGCTGCGGAAGAAACGGATCTTCCTGCTGTTCCATTCCCAGAAACCATTGCGAAGCCTTCTGGGTCATGATCTTGGTTGCTTTCTGCCGGAGATTCGGGATCTCCAAAATATCCGAAAGCACATAATAACCGTCATATCGAAGAAGCGGATTTATATTGAAGATGATCGTCGTAACCGACGAAATGAACATAACGTTCAGACAAATGTAATGAAACATGCCTTCCTGCGAAAACCACCAAAGGAAGGTGCAGATCGACGCTAAAACGCATTCGACAAACATTCCGGCAATGCCGATTCCCGCACGATGCCATTTGTTCGGAAGCATCCAGGAATCCGACACGTTACAATACAGACAGGGCGTCAGGACAAGGATCATGACCCCCATCTCGTGACATTCTCCTCCAAAATACTTACAGGAAAGCCCGTGCCCGAATTCATGAAACACTTTCGTACACCCAAGCACAAGACTTAAAACAAAAAGATTTTTCGGTCCGAAAAACTGATGAAATTCAGGAAGCTTGGCCCGAAACTGATCGAACTCGACCATGAGCAAGGTCAACGCCGACGCCATCAGTAAAAGGCAAAGAAAAAGAGTCACCGGATGAAAAAACCAACGGACACATGGCATCATGGCCGTTAAAAGCCGGTCAGGATCAATTCCTTTGAATCGAATGCAAAGAATATTGGACCAGGCGGCAATAAGCTCCTGTCGGCGGCGTTTTTTGCGGCGCTTCAAAAGTTCATGCCCCTGACTCGGAACGCCCGCGACAATCAAATTGCTTTGATGAAGCTGTCCAATAAAATTCTGAAGCTCCTCAAGTGTGATCTTCTGCGGAGGAAATTCCGCTTCAAATGCGTCTTTAATATCGTCCAGACTGTGTGTTCCGTCGATCTGTTTGAGAATAAAATATTCCTCATCCTGAAAACGGAAATATTTCAGGCCGACCGGATCCTTGACGATCCAGCAGCTTCGGCCAAGATAGGCTTGTCGCTTGCTTTCCAGATCGCTTCGCGAATAGATCTTTAAGACCCGGGCGGAACTTGATACCAGGCTGTCCTGTAACGTTACCATTCTGCTTCCTGTCGTTTTCCTGACGAAATGCTTTTTACCGGTGAATGTCCATTGTCACCAAAATACCCGGAGTCAGAACCCAATATCCATTTTCATTGATATTTTCAACTTCGGCGTAAACATAATACCATCCGGACTCGACGATCTGACGGGCATAAGAAACCCGGCCTTTCATTTCGCGCAGTTCGGCGCCGGGCTGCTGAACATAAATTGTCACTTCCCGACCGTCCACCATTTTCGGCGAATAAATACGGGCATCAATTTTACCCGAGATCTGAACCTTGTCCAATCGGATGATCCTCAAAATGGGATCGCCTTCCCGAAGCCATTGACCTTCATTCTGCATAACGTCATCGATTAGTCCGTCGATCGGCGAGATCAATTTCCGGTCGAGTACCTGCGCGTCCGCGGCGTTGACCTGCGCTTTTCGAACTTCGACTTCATCCTGCTTGATCTCAAGATCGTATTTGGCCTTTTCGGCTGATTTGGAATTGCGCTTCCATTCGTAAGCCCGCTGAACAACTTCTTCCTGCGTTACGGTTCCAACCATTTTCCGGTTGGCGTCCTGCGCACGGTAATATTCCGACTGCGCAACCGTCGCGGCCAGTTCGGCAACTTCGATTTCAAGCGTCTTGCCCGCCTCTTTCTTGGCAACAACAAGCTGCTCCTCCGCAACGATCTTGTTGGCCGCCTGCTCACGATCATTCTGCTTGCCGAGATCGTCCCCCTTCTTAACCAGCATTCCTTTTTTCAGATTGCGGCGCTTCTGTTTTCCTTCCGCGTCAATGACCGGCTTGCCCTGCGCATCCTTTTCACCAAGTCCAAGTTCAACCAAAAGACCTTGTCCATTAGCACTGATCAGCGCCTCATAACCTTCTCCTTTGGGAATCTCAACATATGCTTCGCAACGAATATCGGTCCCTTTGGGAGCGGGAATATTGTCTCCGGAATAATCAACCGCCGATAGCGCGTTGGTGTTCTTCGGAAAACTTCTGGACTCCAGCGGGGCAAACGATCCGGACGGCGGCAGCATTTTCGACGATTTGCTGGAAACCGAACCGGCAGATAATCCCGAAAGATCCGCGCCCGATTTATCCAAGGTACTCGGTCGCTCCTGAATGAAACGGTGCCGATCATCTTTTCCGGGAACATTGGCGGGAATCGGAAGAACGTTCGGCATTGATCCGCCGACCATCTTTTTCCCCGAATCAACCGCCGGTTTGGATCCGCTCGGCAACGGGGCCGATCCGGAAGACGGAAGCGGCCCTGATTTCAATGCGTTCGTTTTGGGAAACGACGGAAGAACGTTTGACTTTTGATCCGGAGCGCCTTCAAGACGGGCGGCAACGTATCGCTGTTCCCCTCGAAACGAAACAAGCCAATCCACAGTTTTTTTCCAATTTCGCATTGAGTCTTCAATCGAGTTGATTACAGGATCTGACGAATATTTCACCAACGCGCAAACGGTATCGAAAGCCGCACCGCTTGTTGCTTTGTCCTTTTCAAGGGGCTCCTTTTCAATCGATTTTCCGCTGTTGGAAACGATCCCGCTGTTTGGGGAAGCCGCTTTATTCTTCTTGTCGGGAGAAGTGGTCTCCTTGATCGCCGTCTTGCCGCTGTCAAGACCGGAAACGATCTTTTCAGAAACAGGCGCTTTGTTTTCTGTTCCCGCTTTATGATCCTGCCTGCCGGACGGGATAACAGTCTTTCCGTTTTTCGAATCGGTTTTTGCTTTCGGGTCTTTACTGACTTTCGAACAGACGGTCTGATCATTCGGAGCAGATCGTTTTCCGCCGACAGCCGACGGACATTTATTCAAATCAGTCGGAACAGGTTTCTCGGAAACGGAATTCGATTTCTTTACAGGAGCTGTTTTCGCGGAAACAGCAGCCGCTTCATTCGCTTTATTTTTCGTTCCGGAACTCAAGTTCTCTTTTTTCAATGGAGGCAGTACCGGCTTTTGATCCGCCGCCTGCGACAGATCCGCGGACCGCTTCCCTTTTTGTTCCTTAATCTGATCCGCCGCCGAACAGAAATTTTCGCCCAAACAGAAAAGAACAGAAAGAAACATTCCTGCGGCCAATAAAGTTATTTTTACTTTCGATGTTATTTTATAATTTTTCATCTCAATATCATCCGTTAACCGGTGTTCAAAAACGAATAAAAATCTTTTATACTTCAAACAGATCAAACCGTGAACCGAAAGGGATTCCGTCTCGACTCCCGACCTGTTTCAAAGATCGGAAAGGCTTTCGCAAGGAAACGGGAAAAAATCATTTTGTCATCAGCGCATCCATTGATCACGGGAACAAAAATGTCATCAGGCAAAACCGTCAGGATCCGGTCAATCGAACCAGAAGAAAACAGTTTTTTGGAGGTACGCGACCAGTTCATGAAACAGGACATAACCGAGCGGCCGTTTTCCGCAATAGACTTTGGCGCTGACGCTTGCGCCTGCTCTTTTCGATTCGGGCAGATCGTCGGGATTATCAATTGCCGCTTTCAGTTCGACGGTCGTTTCTTCCGTTCCCCGATTTTCCGCGCGGTCATGAATTTCAAAGATCTGACCGGTGAAATTTTTCGTCGAGTCGACCGTCATAACAAATTCGACTTTCAGACGGGAACCTTCCCCCTGTTCATCCTTCAACTTTCTCAAATAGGAATTGACGTATCCCATTCGCTTTTCGGGCATGTCGAGATCAAGGACAAAATCACCGTTCGGCTCCGCGATCTCCATCAGGATCTGTCCCGGCTGAACCGGTCGGCTTTGCAATTTGTTGGCCAGATCAAATGTCATAACCTTGCCGGTAATGGGCGCGTATATATTGAGATCCTTTTTTCGATCCTGAAGAATTCCAAGCTGGATCTCCAGCGCTTTTTTTCGCGCCTGATATTGCGCCAGCTGACCGTGAACCTTGGTCCGTTCATCAAGCCGTTCGATCTGAAAGCCCGCTTCCTGCAAGGTCGCGATCTGCTTCTGCACTTCAGAAAGATCTCCCAGTACCTTTTGAAGATTCGCTTCAAGCTCTTTATTGGAAAGCTGAAGAAGAAGAGTTCCGTTGGGGTCGGCCGGATTGTCGCCCGCCTTGTAAACCGTATCGCCATGATGGACATTGATCACGTCGACGTTTCCTTCTTCCCGGGTAAAAATATTCTGCCGAACTTTGGGTTCCAGCGTTCCTTTACAGTGAACATTAAAATTCCAGGGAACCAGGCATAAACAGAGAATAACGAACAGTATACCCAAAGAAACGGAAATTGTTTTCGGCAGCATTTTGGCCGTTACAAGCACTTTTGACTTTCCGATCAATTTCCATAACGGCATGAGAAAGACGCTGTTATGATCAAGAGCGTTTCCGACCGCGGCCCGGGCATGATCGACAACGATCTCAATACGCTTTTTCATCTTTTCAGGAATGCGGTTGTCTTCAATCTGCTCAATAATAATAGCGCCGAACGGAACCGGAACCGGACGTTTGTCTTTTTCGGTATCGTCCGCGTCTTTATCGGTAATATCTTCATGAACAAGAGGATAAACGGCAACCATTTTTGTATGTGACTGATCGACGTATTCTTCGACCGCCTCTTCCACCTGCGGAGCAAAATCGGCCGTTGTTCCTGTATAAACGATCGGTTCATTGCAGGCGACAACAGCTGTCGCCAGTTTACCGAGAAGCCGAACCGTCGATGATCTTTTGTCAACAATATCCTGCCCGCTAACCGCTTCAATCCGGCATTTTTGACCGCGTTTGACCGCAAGACTGACCCGGTCGCACTCAATCAAACGCCGACTCTCGTTGGCCACCGTATATTCCGTCTCTTTCAGATCAAGCGTTTTATGAATGTTCCGGGCAAAATCTTCCAACTGCGTCCAAAGGACTTGACGGTCACCAAAACTGCGAAGCTGACGATTCTTGTAAAACTCCGTCGCGTAATTCGTCACCATTTGAAGAAGACGGAGATACCCTTTTTGGGCAGCAGGATTCTGATTATGCGGCTGAAGAATTTCGATCAGACCGACCGGTTCCAATTCCGTTTTGATCAACCCGAACAGAAGTAAAAAATCGGTCGGATTACCCGCGTCGTCAGGATTTTCCGTTCCCGACTGCGGAGCCGCCATTGTACACGTCTCTTCCGAACCAAGCATCTTATACAAAAGACGGCTGTGCTGCTTGTTCGCTTCCTCGCGGTCATGAAGATGAGCCTCTTGAAAGTTCACCTGATAACCAAGTGAAAGCTGTCCATTCGGCATGACCGTCCAAACCGCGCCGCCGGCCGCCGCAATCGCCGTTATTACACGCGGAAGAAACTCCGTATTGAACTCTTCCGGCGAAATATCCTTTTGCGAAATCTGCTGGATTTCCGTCATCAAGGCGCGTATCTGCTGCTTCGCCTGTTCTATTTGTGTCTGACTCAGTTCTGATTTTTGTTCGTAACTCATTGTACCGGTAAATGTTACTTCCAATAAAATGATTTTTGTTTTATTTATAACCGCTTTTGTTCGTCTCTTGCCGCGTCTCTCGACCGATTATCTTTAATCCGGATAAGACCGATTCGCATTTTTTCGTTTCTCAATTTATTCGAATTATTCGAAATTCCTGCTTAATTAAATACGATAAATCCTATTTTTAGCCGCTTTTCAAAATAATTTCGATCTTCCTGTTTCATCGTTTTACAAGATCTGACCGCGCGATTGTCAAAAAACAGTATAAATATTAATGCTGCAAATGATAAATCATTCTCTTATCAAAGATCCAGCTTGATCTTTTATAAAAGAAAGTGTTTTCGCTGTTCTTAAATGATGAAAATTCATCTTAATAATACAAAACACAAAAAATGTATGTATCCGTATTTATTATAGACTAATCGACGAAAAAGATAAGTGCATCTGATAAAAGATCGAAAAAAGTAACCACTTTTTAATAATTATACGGTCAATATCGATAATAATCCGTTTAATTTTACGTATTTTATCATCTCAAGAATTTATTATTGTATTATATACGATTTCGTAATACATTTTCTTATTATTATTGATTATCCAGTCGTTTTTTCTTTCTGTTGTAAAACATATTTTGTGCCACTAAAAAAGAATGTTACCCCAAAAAATCAACCGCAAGAAGAATAGGCAAAAGCTGCCGGACCTGTATAATCAATTTCTTCATAATTGGCGACCGCGATTTTACCCAGCTGCTGAAGATACTCAATTCGACTTCCAACATCGCTCAACGCGAAAAGCGCCCGATTGGAATTGCAGGTCAGATACATCTTTCGGGATATTTCCCAAGTGGTCATCGGCCTTTCCGATTTTCGCAAAATTTCCAAAAGGCGGTCGTTACGGCGGTCAACACTTTTCCGGACCAGTTCGATTCGGGCGGGCAGATCCGCGATCACCTCTTCATGAGCGGGAAGCGCCAAAAGCTTTTGACCGTTTCGACGTTCAAAATCAAGAGCCAGCTTATTAAGTTTTTCGATCGAGTCCATATAATGCCGAAGTCCGGTATGCGGAGTTACCCGTTCCGGCCAGATCTGAGTCAAAGTTTTCGATAAGATCAGATCTCCTGACAAAATAAACGGACCCGCCTCAATCGCCAAATGACCGGGACTGTGTCCGGGCAAATGATGAAGAACAAGACCGTCGAGCTGTTCACCTCCGAAAACCGGATGTTCGACGAATGCGGACGGAACACGGCCCGGAAGAAAACCAAAATTGCGGATCACTTCCGGAACCAGCCCGGCAGGTACTCCGCAATGGATCAGAAAATTCATAAAATACTGATTCGAAACAGCCGCGCGTTCATTAAACGACGACAGAATACGGCTTTCATACGAATGCATCCAGATCTCCGCGCCAAAGATCCGTTTGAGATCCCTGGCCCCGCCGAAATGATCTATATGTCCATGCGAAATGATCAAACGGGAGATCCGGGAAGGATCAACCGGTTCAAATTCCCGATTAATAACAGTCAAGCCCGTCGCGATTTGATCAGGACAAGGACCTTCTCCGCTTCCGGCATCGACAAAGGTCGGCTCCGTATCCGGCCCGAGAATCAGTTGCGGATACCCAACCAGATGACCAAGTACCTGCGCTCGAATACGATAGATCCGCAATCCGCTCGGCGATTCGAAACGCTGAACGGATCCGTCCGACGAAACGGCTGTTTCTATTTGCTGTCCGCTAAGTATTAACGACATCTTGACTCACTGATATTTTCTGCTGTCCGATTTTCGCTCTTTTCCGAAACTTCCTGTTGTCAAAAATTCGTGTTTCTGAACAATCTCTTTACAAAAATTTTGAAGGAAAGCCCAAAGTTTATACGGTTAACATTCATTGTCATTTCCGTTTTTTATCAACTGACTTCGCGGACCTGTCCGCTAAGTATTAACGACATCTTGACTCACTGATATTTTCTGCTGTCCGATTTTCGCTCTTTTCCGAAACTTCCTGTTGTCAAAAATTCGTGTTTCTGAACAATCTCTTTACAAAAATTTTGAAGGAAAGCCCAAAGTTTATACGGTTAACATTCATTGTCATTTCCGTTTTTTATCAACTGACTTCGCGGACCGACAATATTTTCTGTTTTAACAATAAAAAACGCAATGAGATCTTTTATTGTTTCTGTCCGCCGAATTTTTGCCAGAACCGCGCACTTGTCTCTATTCCGGCAAAGAAATTTTTCAAACCGAACCGCTCATTGGGTGAATGAATACCGTCTTCGTTGAGTCCGAATCCGGCAAGAATAACATCGGTGTTAAGCCGGTCTTTCAATTCGGCGACAATGGGAATCGAGCCTCCCTCGCGAGTAAAGTAAGGTTTACGTCCGAACGTTTCTTCCAGCGCTTCCGCGGCCAGCCGAACATAACGGCCATCGAAATCGACAAGCATACCGCCGGATCCCTGCTGGAGTTCAAGCTCCATCGTAATCCCGGGCGGAAGCTGATCTCTAATATATTTTTCAACGCATTGACAGATCTTTTGCGGTGTCTGATCGGGAACAAGCCGAAAGGTGAATTTGGCTTCCGCGGTTGAAGGAATAATCGTTTTACCCCCTTTTCCCTGATAACCGGAGATCAGTCCGTTGATATCAAACGAGGGTCGAACGCTTCTCTGCTCCAGCGCGGTGTATTTCGGATCGCCGAATCCGGTCTCCAGTCCGATCTCCGCCAGCGATTCTTTTTCGTCAAAAGGAAGTTCCGCCAGCGACGCCCGTTCCCGAGCGGTTAATTTTTTGACATCATTATAAAAGCCCGGAATGCGGATAACCCCTTTTTGATCTATCATTCCGCTGAGAATATGAGAAAGCGCAATGGCCGGATTGTAAACAGATCCCCCATAAACGCCGCTGTGTATGTCGCGACTTGGGCCTTTGAGAACAAGATCGAATCCGACAACACCGCGCAGGCCGTAATTGATCGAAGGCATACCGGGTCCGACCATCGACGTATCACTGACGAGGATCACATCCGACTTCAAAAGCGTCAGATTTTCTTCCTTTTTAAGATAATCAGAAAGACCTTCACTGCCGGCTTCCTCGTTGCCTTCGAAAAGGAATTTGATCTGAATCGGAAGTTTGCCCCGGGTATCAAGCCAGGCTTTGGTACTAAATACATGCGTCAGAAACTGTCCTTTATCGTCGGCGGTTCCCCGTCCGTAAACATTACCGCCGCGGATCGTCGGTTCAAAAGGAGGAGTGCGCCATTGATCAAGCGGATCGGCCGGCTGAACGTCATAATGTCCGTAAACCAAAACAACCGGCGCGCCGTCGACTTTCGGTGTTTCCGCGTAAACAAGCGGATTGGCGCAGGTTTTAATCAGTTTCGTTTTCAGTTTCAGATCCTTGCCGAGAAAATCAACAAGCCAGTCGGCCATTTGACGTATTTCCGCCGCTTGCGATGTTACACTCGGTATCCGAATCGCTTCAAACCATTTTTCCTGATACGCTTTTTTATTCGCCTTGATCGTCTTAAAAATATCTTTCATTCTTTTCTCCCGATTTCCGTCTTTCCAACCCGATTCATTTTGTTTTCCCGTTTCAACATCAAAAGATCAGCCTGTTCTCAAAATCAATCGCTGATCAATGAAATTTAAACTGGTTCCATAATGAATTTTCCGTTCTCCCGTCAAAAGACCGATTCCAAAAATCAACCGGCGGAAATTACGGAAAATCAAAATGCGGGAATCATAACAGCATAAACAGGTTTAATATAAGTATTCTCTCGTTTTCATTCCAATTGTTTTACGACTTTCCGCGAACTCGCTCTTTTCCTTTTTATACCGATTCCATTTTTAATTTTCCGTTATAACGTCAAAAGAACAGCCAATTCACGCTGTCAATCGGCGGGGAGGACGGGAAACTTAAAATAAAAGCGGTATATACCGATTCCATTATGAATTTTCCGGAACGAAGCCGAAAAACCTCCCGATTTACGAAAGCAATCGGGAGAGAGGACAGAAAATTTCAAATATCGGCAGTATAATACTTATCCGCGCTGAATGTATTCAAAGGATTAAACACGGACCCGGTCAATACTAACTTATTATTGTTCGAGGGTATAACCGTAACGGTCCAGGTACTTACTCCATCGGGCCTTGATCTTTTCGGCGATTTCAGGACTGATCTCGAATTTATTTTTGCGATATGCTTTTTGGGTCGCGGCGAAATCGACAAAATTCTGCCGACATTCCTCAAAACCATCAAGTTCGAGCGTTTTATAGATCCTTTCCATTGTATCAACCGGCGTTTTGACAAGATCGTCATAAGAAACGTCGATGAACTGATCTTCTTTAAGATCCTTAATATCATCAAAAAACGCATCATACATTTCTTCAAAATTGTTCAGGATCTTTTCTTCAAGACCTTTCCCTTTCGGATGCTGGATCCCGTGAACTTCGGCCAATTTGATCCAAAGACGATAGGTTGACGGAAAGAGCGTATACGGATTGCGGTTGATATGAACGAATTTCGCGTCGGGAAAGCGTTCCAAAATGGTTCGGATCCGGGCCGTATGCGGCGGCGATTTCAAAAGAACGGTTTTATTTTCCGCAACCGTCAGCTCTTTAAGAAAGTACTCAAAAATATCGAGCCATTTTTTTCGCTGATCGGAAGCGATATTCCGCATGGTCAGATATTCCGGATCGATCGGTTGGGAATTGTTCGGATAAAGAATATCCAGATAGGGACTCGGCGCACCGCAAAGGGCAAATTCATCTTCCTGCGGGTGATCCAAACCGGCGGCCATATTGTCCATCGGACGTTTTTTCGGCATTAGAAATTTAACCCAGGGACGAAAGATCGGGCCGGAGATCAAAAAATGACGCGGAGCAAAACAGTCGTATGTATCGCTGTAAGTAAAACGGGAATCCCGAATCATGTATTCATGAAGAAGAGTCGTTCCGCTGCGCCAATGTCCGATAATAAAAATCGGCGGTGTCTTTAGTGTCGTTTTACGAATTTTACGACCGAGAAAAAGACATTGGGAAAACGCAAGAAAACTATTTAAAAAGGAAAGACCGGTAATAAGAGCGGCCATACAGATCCGTGACGGCGCGACCAGAAACTTTCCTTTGGCCATTGCCCGCATCCAAGGACAAAAGGTCATGCCATCCCAAAATCGGGGATTCCAAAACTGATCCTTGCTGCCGCCTACCTCTTTTTGTTTTACCCTCTGATCCTGTCCCATTCTTGCGTATTCCTGTCTTCTGATCGATCTTGACCCGTTTATATAATGTTTGTATCACTTTATACAATATCCATTATATCCGCTGCAGGTCTTGATCTGTTTATTGTTCTTAATCAATTCTGTTTAATATTATATTATCAAATTAATATTATATTATCAAACTGCTCTTTCATTGAACGATCTGATGTTACCAGTCCCGGTTCAATTTATTTCTTGTCTGTTTCTTGCAAATAATATATTATTTTGTTTAAAACCAAACTTTCAAACTGAATCTCTCTCTGTTTGATATACAGGATCTCTCTGTTTGATATTTTGTCCGGTCGAAGGTCAATTTTAGTATCTTATGTCCCGATAAATAAAATACATCGGACAATAATATTTTTAGAACAGCCGAAAGAAAGATACAATACTGTCTTTAAGTGAATATCTTAACAAATTTTGCGTTGTTGGCAACCCGTTTCGATCTTTGATAACAGAAACATTCATTGAAACAGAGACCAGGAATCGTCAAAAACGATTTTCGCGGAGTAAATCAGTTCGTCTTCCAAGCCACAGAATAGAGAACAACTTCCATTTGCCGCACAAGTTCTTCTTTTGGCTGAAATTGGGCCATGCACTGATACGGACGCCCCGAAGAAGACATGAATTGAACCGTCGGAGAACCCGGAATATTCAATTCGGCGCATAGATCCTGATTTTCCGAAGAATTAATATCAATTTCAACGCAAACAAAATTACGCGACAGACGAACGATCTCCGGATCGGTAAAAACTTCCTTTTTCATTTTTTGACTGAATACACAAGTTTTTTCAGTAAAAAATACAAGAAGCGGTTTGCTCTCTTCGAAGGCAATTTTCAGCGCGTTTTGATAATTGACTTCGAAAACAACATCTTTACACCGTTCAAATGACGTTGCCTTTTCCGTTTCTGAACTCGTTCCCGACGAACAGCCGGAAAAGGTGATCGGCAGTATAACTAATGCCGAAATCAAAACCGGCATCAGCAGAAATTTCATTATAAATTTAAATCGTTTCAAATTCTTTTCGTAATTCATTTTTTTACCCAATTTTTGTCAGCAACGGCATTTTTCCAGTTTATCAAGTATGATATCTCGGGCCGGAACTTACAACGTTCGGGACTTTACGATTTCAGGCAGTAAATATTTCCTGGTCGTTTCAGATCATACATCTAATATTATCGCCAAAAGCGGCATTATTCTTGACGATTGTTTCTCTTTTTAACTAATTTTATTTAGATTACAGCATCTTTTTTCAAAGAGGATCTATTAAAAATGTATAGATCCGGACAAAAAAAGTCAATATGAATTTAACTTAATCTTGATCTTTTAGTTTGGATAATGTACAATACATAAAATAAGAAAGGATTTTTACCGATGGATTCATTGATTTCGGATCTCAAAGACCGTCTTTTTAACGATTCCAGGTTCGAAGAAGGACTTGATCTGTTAAGAAACGGGCAAACGATCACTTTTGACGGAGTGATCGGAAGCTCGCCTTCGCTCTTTGGCGCCGCCGCCGTTGAAAAACTCAACCGTTTTCTTCTTGTTGTAACGGCCAAAGTCGGTGATGTCGATCAGGTTGCGGACGATCTTTCGCTTTTTACAGACGTACCCATCGATACCTTTCCTATTCTTCCTCCCATTTTGGAAGCGGAGGAGACGGAAATTTTCAACTCCGACGAATTGGCGTTCGGCAGCCGTCTGCGTTCGCTTCGGGAAATCGCTCTTCGTCCGAGCCATTCACCGCGAATTCTGGTCGCTTCTTTATCCGCACTGTTACAGCCTGTTCCCGCTCCCGATGAAATGAATTCGGACGCCCGTCTTTTAAAGTCAGGTACGGAAATTGACCGCGACCAACTGATCCGCTGGCTTCTCGACGGCGGTTTTTTATCGACTTCCGCGGTCACTCTGCCGGGCGAATATTCCGTGCGCGGTTCACTTCTCGATATCTTCCCCATCGACCGCCGGGAACCGATTCGACTCGAAATTTTCGGCGATGAAATCGAATCGATCCGCGCTTTTGATCCCGCAAGTCAACGGTCCGTTGAAAACATGACCGAAACGACCCTTTCCCGACTCCGCTTCAAACCGGAAATGAACGGATCTTTTCTGGATCATCTGCCAAAAGACACGCTGATTCAATTTTTGGAAACGGATCGAATCGTTGAAGAGACGCGCAATTTTATTTCGATCGATACATCCAAACAATATGGCAATGTTCATTCATCGGTACCCGTTGCCGACATAATGAACCGGCTTTATCAATATCCGTCAATGCATTTTGTTTCTTTTTCCAGCGGAAACGAATACACGGACCGGGTCATTCATTTTCCGATGAAATCGGTTGAACGGTTTTGCGGGAACGCTGTTGAAGTTTTGCGAAACGACACATTTAATGAAACCGCCTGCGAGGACCGCTGTCTGATCTTCTGTCAAACGGAAGCGGAAATGATTCGGATGCGGGAACTTTTGGAAGACTCTCCTTTATACAAAGCGGACCGGATCTTTTTCATTCTCGGATCGCTGACGGAAGGATTCGATTGGACATCCGAAAAAACGCTTCTGCTTGGAACCGGTCAGTTGTTTGGACGGCTGAATCGGCGCAAGGCTGTTCGAAAACGTTTGGGAAAGGTCATTGACAGTTTTTTGGAACTGGCGCCCGGCGATCTTGTCATTCATGTCGGACACGGACTGGCGAGATTTCGCGGTCTTAAAACGATCAAGAAGGCGAATCAGGAAGAAGAACACCTTGAACTTGAATTCGCGGACAACGTCGTTCTTTATGTTCCGACTTCCAAATTCCAACTGGTTCAACGTTACGTCGGATCGGGAAAAACGGCCCCGAGACTGGCCAAACTCAACGGATCAAACTGGGCGAAACAGAAAAAGGCAGTTCAGGGCGCCGTTCTGGATCTGGCCGCGGAAATGCTCGAACTCGACGCCGCGCGCAAAACGCTCAAAGGGATCTCTTATCCCCCCGACAGCTCTTGGCAGGGTGAATTCGAAGAAAGTTTTCCCTTTGTCGAAACTAACGATCAACTTGCCGCCATTGACGAAATTAAAAACGACATGGAACGGATTCAGCCAATGGACCGGCTTCTTTGCGGCGATGTCGGGTTCGGAAAAACGGAAGTAGCCATTCGGGCCGCGTTCAAGGCCGTCGACGCCGGTTATCAGGTCGCCGTCCTCGTTCCGACAACGATCCTGGCCGAACAGCATCTTCGTGTCTTTCAGGAACGAATGGCCCAGTTCCCGATCTCAATTGCCGCCTTAACCCGTTTCACAAGCGGACAGGAAAAATTAAAAGTTCTCGACGGTCTTAAAAACGGATCCATCGAAATCGTCATCGGAACTCATTCCCTGACCCGATCAAAAATCGAATTCGATCGACTCGGACTGGTCATTATCGACGAAGAACAGAAATTCGGCGTTGAAGACAAAGATCAACTCAAAAAATATCGAAAACTGGTCGATGTTCTGACAATGACCGCTACTCCAATTCCGAGAACTCTTCATTTCTCGCTGGTCGGTCTGCGCGATATTTCCAATCTGGAGACCCCTCCTGAAAACCGACTCCCTGTCGAAACAAAAATCGTTCATTTCGACGACACTCTGATTAGAAGCCTGATCATTCGGGAACTGGCCCGCGATGGACAAGTCTATTTCCTGCATAACCGCGTTAAAGATATTGAAAATATGGCGATCAAATTGCGCCGTATTGTCCCGGAAGCGCGAATTCAGGTCGGACATGCCCAAATGCCCGATTCCGATCTTGAAGAAGTCATGCGCGATTTCGTTCTGCATAAATTCGATGTTCTTCTGAGTACGACCATTATTGAAAACGGACTGGACATTCCGCGCGCCAATACGATCATTATCGACAACGCGGACAAATTTGGACTGGCGGAACTTCATCAGCTTCGGGGCCGGGTCGGCCGGGATAAATATCAGGCTTACTGTTATCTGCTGGTCGAACCGGGAAAATTAATGACAAGCGACGCGGTCAAACGGCTCAAAGCAATTGAAGAATTCTCCCGGCTCGGAAGCGGGTTTAATATCGCGATGCGGGATCTTGAAATTCGCGGCGCGGGCAATATTCTCGGAACGGAACAGAGCGGGCATATCGCGACGGTTGGTTATGAGATGTATTGCGATTTTTTGGATGCCGCCGTCCGAATGCTCAAAAAGCAGCCGCAACGAGTCGATATCGACGTTGAAGTTGATCTGCCCGGCGGAACTTCCATTCCGAAAAGTTACATCAGCGACCAAAAACTCAAAATCGATATTTATCGCCGAATTCAACGAATAACGACAATGGAGCAGTGCGCGGAATTTCAGGAAGAACTTCGCGACCGATTCGGCGCTCTTCCTCCGGAAGTCGAACGAATGCTGACCGTTTCAAAGATCCGTGTTCTGGCTTTTCAGCGAAAGATCTCTGCCGTTCGGCTCATTGAGGAAAACGGACAAAAATATATTTTCTTCCGATTCAAGGCGCCCGAATTCGTTTTGGCTCTTCAAAAAACTCTTAAAAACCGATGGATCGATTTTCGAGCGGTCGAAAGCCAAACCGGCTGTATTCCGCTTCCCGAAAAATTTTCAAAAATTGAGTTGGGCGCTTCTTCCCCCGGTCAAAAAACAACCCCGCAAAAGCAAAAAATCGAAAATATACTTTCCAGGGAAAGTGAACTATCCGGCAACGGGAAATACTCAAATGGATCCGGCCTTTCCAACACGAACAGTATCGCCGTCAAATCCAAAAAATCGGCTTCGAAAAACTCCGAAACAACATTGGAAGACGAACTCCTTCTATTCATTGCCGATCTTTTGACCGATCCGGTCGAAAGGGCCCGGCAGCAGTTCCCTAATAAAAATATTGCCTTCAATCAATCGAGTTCACCGGTCAGTAACAAATCGGGCAACCAAATCGGCAGTGGATCTTCCTCAAAAACAGGCGATGGATCCGTCAGAAAAACCGACAGAGGAACACTCGCCGGCCTCGTCAAAGAACCGGCTGAAAACAGTGACGGTAAAGATCAAACGGATCCCGCGGATCAATCGAAAAAGGAACCGCCGCTGGCCGCGCTCATGCATCGCCGATTTCATAATAATCCAGATTGATTCTAATCATACCTATTATATGTTTATACTGGATCTATTATGAATTTTTCATTCTGCCATCAAACAAACAACCGAGTCACAAAGTCAATCGGGAAAATGCAGAAATTAAAAATGATGGCAGTATACGCTATCCGCATTATTAATTTTCAAAGAGGATCTTCTCCGGACCGATAATATAAAGAACCCGATCAGACAGATCAAAAGAAGTGGTCTTTTCGGAAACAGAGACCGGTTGGCCGATATAATCACGAGCCTGAACAATGGATCCCGAAACGGCGATCTTGATCTTTTTATTTCCTTCCGGCGACCAAAGAGCCCAGCCTTTTTTTCCGTCCGGGCGGATCCAGCTGACCGCGCAAAAACCGTTCTGCTTCCAGCCGGGAAGCTGTTTCGATCCGGCCGGTCTCATTTCGATCAGTGTTTTAACCGCGAAATATCCGGGCTTGGGAACAAGATCCTTGCTGACAATTCCGTATGCGGGATCCCCTTT
>CAZZEF010000082.1:0-17764 GCA_964652875.1 uncultured Planctomycetaceae bacterium | reverse complement strand
CTGAATGACTCCCCTCAAAATCCAAAGAGTAAAACTATTGTAATATTTTTTAAAAAAATTTCAAGACACTCTTACGAAAATTTTCTTCTTTTGAAAAGTCTGAAAAATTTTATGAAAATTGATCTTGACTGAAAAAACAATTTCTTTTATTCTTGGCGGAGTCATCGGAAAGATGGCGGGAAGCAAGAAGCGTCCCTCAATTCGAACCTGCATGAGATCTTGTATCAAAGGTCTGCGGTTCGCGTAATGTTTTCAACGACATGGAGGTTGAAGAAAACATTTCGTCAATCCCGCAGCCGATTCCGAAGCGGCTGCTCTCCTGAGTAACGGTATTAATCGGATCCTTTTTCAGAGATCTGTTTTCAAAGTTTTGTCGAAATCTTATTGAAAATACGATCATTGAAATTTCAGGCGATTGCGTTTAATACTTTTCAACATGAGATCCGATGGACCTGAAAGTTCGTCGGATCTTTTTTTATCATCGTCCGTTTTATATCGGACACACATTGTTTTCCCTGATTTAACCGCTTAAAAACAGCCATGTGTTTAAGCGGTGTTAACCGCGGAAATTTTAATCGCTGACAGGATAAAATAATCGTCCGTTTGCGTTTTTCCAAACGTTTCTCTATCATCGGAACAATGCTATTGTAAATGTTGCCTGTAAAAGAATTTTCTTTCATTCATCCAAGGAGAAAAGATGGAAAACGAGAACAAACCTGTTTGCTGCCGCGGAATAAGAGGCGCAACAACCGTCAGTGAAAATACTCAAGAGGAAATTTTGAGAGGAACCCGTGAACTCCTGGCTCTGATGATCCGTCTTAATGATATTCAGCCGGAAGACGTTGCAAGTGCCTGGTTCACGACAACGCCCGATCTTGACGCTTGTTTTCCCGCTATTGCCGCCCGACAACTTAATTGGATGAATGTCGCTCTCATGTGCGGTCACGAAATGAGCGTTGACAGCGCACTGCCTCTTTGCATTCGAATACTAATTCATTGGAATACAACCAAAAATTCAGACGATATTGTTCATGTCTATATAAAAGGCGCCAAAAAGCTGCGCCCTGATAAAAATGAACTCCCCGCGGTCGACTGGAAAGAACTGGAAGAATGGATCCTGCAGGAAATGAAGAATAACAGCATTAAACCTGCGGATAATAAGCAAAATAAATAATTTTACTTTTTTGTCCAATACCATATGTAGTACTCTTGGACAAATTTTTAACAAAATATACTATTATCTTGATTTTCCAAAATAAAACTGTAGACTTAGAACCATGACTTGCATTTCCCGGTTTCGGTTGTGACGAACCGAAAAAACCAGGACCAACTTGAAACTGACGGAAGTTTAAACCAGATGTTTATTTTATTATCGGACTGCGAAGCTGATTTTATTAGCACTTTTTCGCGCGGAGTTGTTTGTTTTTAAAATTTAAATTTTTAACGAAATAATTCTTCTTTCTTTTTTAAAATATTGCTGATTGACAATCACAATAATTTCCTTGACGGATAAAATAAAAGTTATAGAAGGATCATTGTTTCATTTTAATGCCGATAATCGTTAATGGTGAAGATTGCGGAACATTAAAAATCAATTTTAAATTTTTACTGTTAACAAATACTCCCGATAATCATAATTATCAACTTTCGTCTTTTGACAGTTTTTATTGCCAACAATATAATTTCATGATTTTTATTTAATTTTAAAATAAAAATACGATTATATCAAAACACATACAGGATTCAAGTGACGAGGGATCCCGATGTTTAGTTGACAATGATTTATACCATTACAGGTGAATAAAACTTACGTTTTACGGTAGAAGAAGGAAAAGCCGCAAACGTTATAAATACACTGTTTTACCCATTTTAATATTTACTTTCGAACTTTTTTAAGTTCGCGGGGATGGTATTATTTAAAACAGTGCAGATCGGGTTTTATTGACTGATGGTACAAGGTCCGCATATCTCGATAGGAGTGCGGGATAATGTCAGAGCGTCAAAAACCGTTGATTGGTCTTAACGCAGAATTTAAAGCGGGTGATTCACCCAAACCGTCCGTAACTTATTTATTTTCAGGCTATTACGATTCTGTTCTCAAAGCGGGAGGAATTCCCGTTGTTCTCCCTCCCTATACCGAAGGTGAGGATCTTGATCAAATACTTGACCTGCTTGACGGTATGATCCTTGTCGGCGGCGGCGATCTTGACCCGCGACGCGATGGATTCATGCTTCATCCTTCCCAACACCTTATGAATGAACGCAGGGAAGTTTTTGACCGAATGCTGGTCGCCAAAGTTTACGAAAGACGTCTGCCTCTGTTCGGCATCGGAGCCGGAATGCAGTTAATCAATGTTTCCCGCGGAGGAACCCTGTTCTTCCATATTCCCGAAGACTTTAATTCCGCCCTCCCCCATCGGGATCCAATGGATCCCTATCACCGGCACTCACTTGACGTCGAAAAAGGATCTCTTTTGGACCGTGTTTACGGCGACAACGAAATCCGTGTCAACAGTATTCATCATATGGCTGTTGATGATGTCGCCCCCGGTTTTCTGATTACCGCCCGCTGTCCTGATTCCATCGTTGAAGGAATCGAATCCATTCAGGACGACTGGTTCGCGTTTGGAACTCAATTCCATCCGGAATCCGTCTCCGCCACCGCAATGGATCTGCGTATCTTCAAAGAATTCATTGACGAAATCGTTTCCCGATCCCCTAAATTCGGCGGAACCAAAAAAGGACGCGTTTCTGAAAAAATCAAAACGGCCGCCGTCGGTACCAAAAAAACGATTCCTCCTACCGGACGAAATCGGCGAAAAGCTTCGTCCACTCCCCTGTTGATTGACGATATGAATCTTTTCGGAGCCGCGGCCGCCGCCTGCCTCTCCGCGAAATAACATCTTTGTTCTTAAGAATCTCCCTGACAAACGGTTCGAATCCGCTATTCGAACCGTTTATTATTCATTCATGACCCAAGTTTAGGACAGAATCCTTTTCAACGAGAGATTTCTTCGTAAACAATTTTATGTTTTTTCATTTTATCTTCGACCGATTTTAAGAAACAGACGGTTCTTTCGGTACGGAACAAAATGGATCTGTATTTATTATGATTATCAAATAACCGATCTGCCTGTATTAATTTATCAGCAGCAATGTCAATTTAAACAATCGTTGCCGATATTCTGATCTATTTCCGCTTTTTCAATTAAGATCTTGACTGTCAGCTTATCGCAACTTCTTTTCAAAATTATTTTTATCGGTAAAATAAGGGATACAATATTGTTCTGTTTCGGCGGATCGAACAGAAAAACATAACTCATGTTTCAAAAAGGCGGTTATTATGACGGAAAGTAAAAGTTCAGAAAAAGCTTGGGGCGGTGTTTTTACCGAATCGACCAATAAGGACGTTGAACTTTTTTCGGAAAGTATTTCTTTTGATCATCGGCTTTACCGACAGGACATTCGCGGATCAATCGCTCATGCCCGCATGCTTTCCGGAGTCGGACTTTTGACTCAGCAGGAATTTGAACTGATCGAACGGGAACTTCTCGTTATTCAAGATCGAATCGAAAAAGGCGAGTTCGCTTATTCGACCTCTCTTGAAGATATTCACATGCATATTGAAAAGGCGCTGATTGAAAAAATTGGCGATGTCGGCCGCAAACTTCATACCGGACGAAGCCGCAACGATCAGGTTTCGACCGATTTCCGGCTTTGGATCAGAGATGCGATTGATCAGATCGATCCGTTACTCGAAGCGGTACAAAAAGCGTTTGTCAAACGATGCGATTCCGATTTCGATGTCGTTCTGCCCGGATACACACATATTCGTCGGGCCCAGCCTGTTCTTGCTCCGCATTACTGGCTCGCTTACTGCGAAAAATTCCGGCGCGACCGGGAACGTTTTTCCGATTGTCGGCATCGGGCGAACCGTTTGAGTCTCGGCGCCGCCGCCTGCGCGGGTACTTCGCTTCCGATCGATCGGACAAAAACTGCCGAATATCTCGATTTTGAGGAAATCGCGGCCAACAGTCTCGACATTTCCAGCGACCGCGATTTCGCACTGGAATTCGCGTTCGATCTGGCTCAAACCGCGCTGCATTTAAGCGGCTGGGCTGAAGAATGGATCTGGTGGTCCACGGTCGAATTCAATTTCCTGAAACTGCCGCAGCCGTTCTGCACCGGATCCTCAATTATGCCGCAGAAAGTCAATCCCGATGTTCTAGAACTGATTCGCGGTAAAACAGCCCGGGTTCTCGGAAACCTTCAGGCTCTGATGATCTTGACTAAAGGGCTTCCCCTGGCTTATAACCGTGATTTGCAAGAAGATAAAGAACCGATCTTCGATTCGTTCGATACCGTTTGCGCTTCGCTAAAGCTTACCGCTCCTCTGGTCGAACAAACCCGGCTGAACCGGGAGATCATTGCCGCAAAAGTCGATGACGGTCATTTGGACGCTACCAGTTTAATGGAATATCTTATTCGAAAAGGGATCCCCCAACGAACCGCGCACGGAATCGTTGGACGCCTTGTTCGAAAAGCTCTCGATTCCGGCAAACGGCTGGCCGAACTTCCAAAAGAAATTTTAAGCGCAGAATGCGACCGTATTGACGATTCCGTTTACGATGTTTTGGGAGCGGAGAACGCCGTTGGCGCAATGAAAAGTTACGGATCTACCGCGCCTGATCAGGTTCGCCGTCAGATCAATGACTGGAAGAAAAAACTCGGTCTTTGATCCCCTTGCGCTTTTACAATCCTTTCAAAACGGACCATTTCACTGTTTTTCCGATTCGGTCCCGAAAACCGCCGGTTCCTTTCCGGCTCAATAACAGGAAAAATAAAAATTTAAATTCTGACCGTATAAATGGCGGGTTTGTTTATTTATATTTAAAAATTTTTAACGAAGAAAATGGTGTTTTATGTCTGAAGAAGCGAAACGTCAAAATGAATCGCCCGCGGAAGAGCGACGGATGATGTCCGGTTCGGAAATAGTGGCCCTGTCGCTGATTCGAAGCGGTGTTTCCGTTATTTATGCCTATCCGGGAGCGGTAACAATGCCGCTTCATCAGATCCTGTTGAAATATCGGGACAAGATCCGCGTTATTCTGCCCCGACATGAACAGGGAGGCGGATTTGAAGCGCAGGGATACGCCCGGGCAACCGGTAAACTCGGGGTCTGTATGGCCACCAGCGGACCCGGTGCCACCAATTTGATCACCAGTATCGCCGACGCAAAACTTGACAGCGTTCCGATGCTGGTCATTACCGGACAGGTCAATACGACGACGATCGGATCCGATGGTTTTCAGGAAACTCCGATGACGGAAGTTTGCCGAAGCATTACCAAACATCATTATCTGGTGACCGACATTAATGATCTCGTTCGAACCTTGAAAGAAGCCGTTTTTGTCGCAACTACCGGACGGCCCGGACCTGTTCTGGTTGATCTGCCGAAAGATATTCTGGTCGGATACTGTTGCCCTGATTTCGACGTTCCAATGAATCTTCCCGGATATTCCGGCGAAAAGATCCAACCGCTTGATTCCGATCTTGATGAAACAATCAAGGCGATCCGATCTGCGCGCCGACCTGTTCTTTTTGCCGGGGGCGGGATCGTTATTGCCGACGCGGCCGAAGAAATGCTTCAATTCGCGGAACTGACGGGCATACCGGTAACAACATCCTTAACCGGACTTTCCTCATTTCCCCGGGACCATCGGCTCGCGCTTGGAATGCTCGGAATGCACGGCACCGTTTACGCCAATCGAACCGTTCATGACTGCGATCTTCTGTTGGCCTGCGGCGTCCGATTCAGCGATCGGGTTACTGGAAAAATTTCAGACTTCGCCCGCGGAGCAAAGGTTTTTCATGTCGATATCGATCCATCGGAATTCAATAAAGTTCGGCGGACCGACCGATCAATTACCGCGGATCTGAAGATCTTTTTTCAAAATATGCTCCTGAAAATGAAGGATTTTAACGCCGGAGATCTTTCCGGATGGTATAATAAAATCGAAGACTGGAAGAAAAATTTTCCAATCAAATATCAAGAGAATTCGCCTTATATTCTCCCGGAACAGGCCATTTCAGAATTAAGCCGAATAACCCGGAACCGGAATGTCATTATAACAACCGGAGTTGGTCAGCATCAAATGTGGACCGCTCAATTTTACCATTTCTCAAAGCCTCGAACCTGGATCTCCAGCTGCGGACTGGGAACAATGGGGTTCGGTCTTCCCGCGGCCATTGGAGCAAAAACGGCTCGTCCGGACGCAATTGTTATCGATATCGACGGTGACGGATCTTTCCAAATGAATATTCAAGAAATGGCCGTTTGTCATACGGAAAAAATTCCCGTCAAGGTTATGCTGATGAACAATCAGCATTTGGGAATGGTTATGCAATGGGAAGACCGCTTTCATAATGGACAACGCGGAAATACCTATCTCGGATCAATTGATGATCCCGAAATGTTCGGTAAAGGAGACGGAGTAAGTCCCAAAGTCCGGTATCCCGATTATCCCGGCATCGCCCAATCTTACGGATGGCGCGCCCGAAGCGTTTTCAAAAAAGAAGATCTCGAAGACGCCATTCGGGAAATGCTCGACTCCGCGGAACCATTCCTGCTCGAAGTCAATGTACCGTATCGGGAACACGTCCTGCCGATGATGCCGCCGGGAGGAACCGTCGATACAATTTTGTTGAAATGATCCGCCCGATTCTTTCAATAAATAATATATTTGGATAAAATAAAAAGAAAAAGCCTTAAAGGAAAAAAATGGAAACGAAAAAGAAAACTTCTCCGGCGGATCTTCCTCCGGCACTCGACCGGGCCATGATGGCCGCTCAAATCATCGCGGACAGCAAGGGCGAAAATATTAAAATTCTCGATCTTCGGGAACTGACGCAGGCGTTCGATTTCTTCGTAATCGCTTCCGGTAAAAGCAGTCGTCAGTTACACGCAATCAGCGACGAAATCGACGATGTTTTCCAAAAAAATCTGCATGACGTCCGACGCGGTATTTGCGGTTATCAGGACAGCCTTTGGATCATCAACGATTATGATGACGTTGTCGTTCATCTTTTTGAACCGGGAAAACGCGAATTTTACGCCCTCGAAGAACTTTGGGGGAAAGCAAAAGTCGTTCCGTTCGAACCCAAAAACTGATCGAACATTGTCTGAATTGATCCTGGCCAATTTTCGAACCGGTTTCGATATTTGCCTTTCTTCTCAAATACGGACTGCACAAATACTCCCGATTAATGAAAAAACGTCGGGAGATCTTTTTATACCGAATCCTGAACAAATCTTTCGTCCTCTCATTAAAAGAACTGTCCGTTTATGAAGTCAACCGGTGAAACAGGAAAATTTATACCGAATCCAAAATGAATTTTCCGTTATAACGTCAAAAGAACAGCCGATTTACGCAGTCAATCGGCGGAGATGGCGGAAAATTTAAAATAAAAGCAGTATAACAATACCGGCCGTATGAATTATTTTCATCCGGTCTTTTTGATCCGAGGATCAGATCCTTTTCGAAAGAAAAGCAAAGCGCTCAATAAAATGACAAAAGAAATAAACGCGGCGGCGGCGCCTGTATAAAGACTCATTCCAAAATAGCCCCCGATCAAATACCCCAGCGCGGCACAGCCCGCGACCAGTGTCGCGTATGGCATTTGCGTTGTTACGTGTTCCATGCAGGGACAGCCCGCGCCTGTCGCCGAAAGAATCGTCGTATCGGAAATGGGCGATGTATGATCACCATAAATCGCGCCTCCGATCGTCGCGCTCAGCGTAAAACAAACCGCGTTCAAAAGAAGATCTCCCGATAAACCGGATCCTTTTCCCGCCTCAACCGCAATTGGCAGGACAATCGAAATCATGATCGCCATTGTTCCCCAACTCGTTCCTGTTGAAAAGGACGTCAGACAGGAAATGAAAAAGACTGAAATCGGAATCAGAAAAAATGGAAATTGCGAGCTTCTGGTAAAGTCCGCCAGATAGTTCGCCAGTCCGATCCCTCCTTCCGGCGGACTTCTTTTGATAATGGCGCCGATCGTCCAGGCCAAAACAAGAATAATCAAGACCGGAACCATTGACCGAACCCCCGCAATCATGCAGTCGCTGATATCCCTGAACGACATAAGTCGCCGAAGTAAAAACCAGACATTGACAAAGACAATTGTAAAAATAATTGAATACATCAAGGCCCGGGACGCGTCCGTATCGCAAAACGCCTGACGAAGTCCAACGGATTCAACCGCTTGCGCGAATGAAACGGCGGTCTTGTCGGCCGTCATTTTCCAAGTGGTCACGGGAAATGAAATAACGGTCGATATTATTAGAACGAGAAATGGAACAAGCATATCGAAAGGCTTGGCCTTAGTCGCTTTGGTTAATTCTTCAGGAACGGATGCTTCTCCGTATGTTTGGGAATCGAAGAGACCCTGTCCACTTTTTGCCCGATCTTCCGCCCGGCGCATCGGACCGAAATCACGGTTCAGCAAAATAAGAAGCGCAATCATAAGAAATGTCAGAAAGACATAAAAATTATAAGGAATAAGCCGAATGAACAGATCAAGTTCGGACACACCAAGTGAAGAAAACCCCTGCGCTTCCCGGGAATAGCTCATGACAATGACCACCCAGCTGGAAACAGGCGCAATAATGCAGACCGGGGCTGCGGTCGAGTCAAGAAGATAAGCAAGTTTCGCCCGGGCAATTTTCAACCGGTCACAAACCGGACGCATCGCCGTTCCGACCGCCAGCGAATTGAAATAATCGTCAATAAAAATAAGCATTCCAAAGCCGAAGGTAAAGAACATCGCGCCGCGTCTGCTTTTCAACTTTCCCGCCGCCCATTCGCCGAACGCCCGAACCGATCCTGTCTTGTTCAGCAAGGAAACAAGGCCGCCCAAAATCGCACAAAAAAGAAAAATACGAATGTTCCATTGATCCGAAAGTGATTCGGCTATTCGATCCGCAAAAAATCCAATTGAATGAAAAAATGATCCGTGCGTTATCAGAAGCGCTCCGGAAAATATTCCGGCTGTCAGCGCAAGAATGACGTCTTTAAAAGCAAGCGCAAGAATGATTGTCAGCAAAGGCGGAATAATACTCAATAAGCCAAAATTCATTGTCGTTTCCAAAGATCCCTCTTTCCAAGTCGTTTCCGTTTAACGGACTGCCCCTTATTTTTCTCGAAATATTTTTCTTTCGCGGTATAAACAACAGCCGCCGAAATCAAATCTCATTTCATAAAATGAAAATTTTACCCGTTTTTATAACTGCTTACAAGAGAAAATCGTCACTCCTTGTTTAAAAAAATATTTTTCAAAAGAAAATATTCTTCAGCTTTTGTCGCAAACCTTGTTTCATCAGCTTTTAATCTTTGTTTATTTCATATGATTTTAATATTTTGCATATATATACTTACAAAAAATCTTGACATATTTTACTTTTGCTTATAATATTAATAATATTGGGTTTGCTTCCCCCTATTTTTTTGTCAAGGTATGAAAAACAGGTTTGCGAAATCTGTCGTTTTGATCTGTTTAAATAAATATTTCCTTTAACTTGATTTTGAGTCCCTGCCATGAAAAACTTTGTCCGAAAGAACTTCTGTTCCGCAACCAAAAATGAGATTTTTTTACCGAATGGCTTCGCAGCCGCATACAAAAAATCTTTTCGATTCGGATTCACCTTGGTTGAACTTTTGGTCGTTATTGCGATCATTGGTATTTTAATTGGACTACTTTTACCGGCGGTTCAGGCGGCCCGGGAAGCGGCCCGGCGCATGCAATGCACTAACAACATCAAACAGCTTTCCCTGGCCGTTCAGAATTATCATGACATTTATGATTCCATTCCGGCAGCGCGGTCACCTTACACACGTTCCGATTATGTCGACGCCTGGGGAACAACGTTCAGCGTTCTTCCTTACATGGAACAGCAGCAGATGTATGACGAGTCAATCGTAAAAATGAAAAAAAACAAAGAAGCCTATCCTGTCTATGCGATGCCGCTGATCATACTTCCCGCGTTCACCTGTCCGAGCGATAACCTGGCGACTTCGGAAGATTCTTCCATTTTGAACGGAGTGGATACGAAACGGATCCGATGCAGCTATGTCACCAGCCGCGGAGATACATTCAAATTCGTCGAATTCGACTCTTGGGTTTTGGGCGACTCTACCGGTCTGAATGTAATGGAACGCTCTTGCGAACGGGCGGGATTCGCGCCGTTTCGGTGGAAAAGTTTCGCGGGCATTATTGATGGAACATCAAACACCATCGCCTGGAGCGAAACGGTGACCGCGTCAGGAACGGAGGATCCCCGAGTCAAAGCGGGCGTTTTCAGCGGAGGCGCAAACGATACCGGTTTTCTCGGACGTTGCTTTAATTCAAGAAGTGCCAACGATTCACGACTGTTGAAAAACACCTATGTAACGTCCAGTCGCGGCGCTCGAATGGGCGAAGGACGTTATACAATTTCCGGCTTCAGCACGATTTTTCCCCCGAACAGTCCCGCCTGCGATCATTCCGACGGCAATGCAGTGCGCATGCTTCGAACCGCATCCAGCGAACATTCCGGCGGTGTTAACGTCAGCTTCTTTGATGGAAGCGTTCGTTTCATCAGCGAAACAATCAATTGCGGAAGTTACACAACCCAACATCCGTTGCCCAATGTCGGACCAAGTATTTACGGAATTTGGGGAGCATTAGGGAGCGCTTGCGGAGGCGAGACCACTTCTCTTTGATCCTGACGCCGGTTAGATCGACGGAAGATCTTTTCCGCCGACAACTCAATTGTTGTTTTCGACCATATTTTCAATAACCTCACCTTATATGGATTTCATATTATGATGCGTTCAAAAGTTTTGTTCACATTGATTATCGCGGCCGCTGTCTCCTTTTTGTCCGGATGCTCCGAAAAAAGACCGGATGGAATGCCCAATCTTTATCCTTGCACTGTAACCGTTACGCAGGAGAACACGCCGCTTGAAGACGCTGATATTCTGTTCGTTTCCGATGACCCTTCCCTTGCAAACTGGTCGGTCGGCGGGACAACGGATGCCGCAGGCAAGGCCCAAATAAAAACACACGCAAAATTCAACGGCATTCCAAAAGGCACTTTCACTGTTCTTGTTACCAAACAGGAAACCGTTATGCAGGGCGAACCCAAAATCGTCGGCGGTGAAAAGATCAATCCGCCCCGGGAACTTTATTATCTGGTCGATCCTTTGTATTCGGTTAAAGAAACTTCCCCTTTGAAGTTTACGATGGAAGAAAAGACAACGTCGGCTTCTTTCGACGTTGGTAAAAAAATACGTCAAAAAGTAAGCAAGGAAAATCAGCTTAAATTGTAATTTGACCCGTTTTGAAGAGATCCTGTTCGTCAAAAATCAGCGGCTTTCGATAAAATTGATTCGGGGAACTCCTGTTAAACCGCGCAGCGCCACCTCTGAAAACCAAGAATAATCACCGTCGCTTTTTAAATGAATAACCGCATGCGATGTCCTGCCGTTAGGATAAAAAAGGATCGGATCTGCCCAAATCGGCGTGACCGATCCTTCCGAATTGTATGAACCCCCGTTTTCGTCCGGTCCGATTAAATTTTGCGCGGGATCGAATTCCAGGACCGGACCTTCCGCAGGACTTTGGAGCGACCCGGAAAAGACGGAGCCCGAATTGACTTGCTCGGAAGCAGATCCCCCCGGTCCATTCGTTTCCGATGGTGTTATTTCGGAAATCGAAATACCCCAAAACCGAACTCCCCCAGGAAGTTCTTTGACTGCGGACGGAACCTTGATCTTTCCGGTTTCCGCATCGGCGGAAAGATCAAGTCCGCCTTCGTTCTGAATGATTGCGTCCGCCCCCCCCGATACCTGATCCGTTTTTATGTCTTGAGGTGCCGCCAAACTTCCAGTGAAGGCGGATCCCGTCGATGGCGCGCTTTCTGAAATTTCTCCCTCCGGATTTTCCGTGTCCGATTCTTCAAATTGATCCGATCCGGCGAAAGACTCATTTTCATTTTCTTTCTGATCATTCATTGATCCGGCGAATCCGGTCCGCGCCCCCCCCTTTAAATAATGCTCAAGATAATCTTCTTTGGGAAGGATCTCATAAATACCTGTCCCGTTTTGAAAATGAAAAACATACGGAACTCCCGACTTCATTGCCAGCAGTCTTGTCCTCTGCAGTTCCGTTTGAAGCATGACAACCCCTTCGCGAAATTCGGAACGGGCCAGCGTCTGACGCAGCGACGGAATGCCCAGCGAACTCATAACGACAATAATCGCCAAAACGACGATCAATTCCAGCAAAGTAAAAGCGAAGAGGAGGTGTTTTTTCATTATTCCTCGCTGTTCCGTCCCCAGGATCTTCGCGGGGCCACCTGTGTCTGTTTGTAAGGAACGGCAACGAGTTGAAACGCGTTGTCGCCAAAAGAATCGGCGATTCGGCGACGCATTTCATCATTGACACTGAACCGGTAACGGGGACAATGCAGTATTCCGATATTTCCGTTTTGAAAACGAATTCCGATCTCCATCGGCAGTCCTCCATTGGGAGAAAGATAGGTTTTCATGATCGAATGAAGAATACCGAGATCTTTTTTGCCGTGATCCGACTCATCAACGATCACTCGAAAAGCTCTTGTCAAATGTTTTTCCGCTTCTGACAGCGAAAAGATCTCGTCGGCAATAATGGTAATACTGCTCTCCCCTTCTTCTGTTGATGATTTTTCAATATGCCCGGTTGCCAAAACGATATTGTCGGCCCGAACGTTTTCCGACCAGATCTCATACGACCGCGGCCAAATAATTGTTTTAACGGATCCTTCCGTATCTTCCAGTTCAAAAATGGCGAAGATATTCGATTCGTTCTCTTTTTTCTTTTTTGTCGCGGTGATCTTTAAATTGGAGACCATTCCGCCGATAATGATATTCGTCCGATCAGGAAGCGCCGCAAGCTGGGCGGTTGTATGCGACGCGTAAAGAGCGAACTGTTTTTTATATTCCGCCAGTGGGTGAGCCGTCAGATAAAAGCCCAAAACCTCTTTTTCATAGGTCGCTTTCTCTTTATCAGTCCATTCATCAATTTCGGGCAGTCCGGCAACGGCCTGTTCCAACTGATGGGCAGAAGTTTCTTCCTTGCTCTGATCATCTTCCGGAGCGAAAAGATCGAACAGACTCTGTTGACCGCGGTTACGGTCGGCTCGAATCGACGCGGCGCTTTTAATCGCCTTATCCAAAACCTGCATGAGCTGGGAACGTTTGGCCTTGAAGACATCGAACGCTCCGCATTTAATAAGCGACTCAACGGACGACCGGGGCACGATTTGCGAATCGACTCTTTCATAAAAATCGAAAATATTCTTAAATGGGCCTCCCTTATCCCGGGCGCGAACGATCTCTCCAGCCGCGTCTTCACCGACTCCCTTGATCGCGTTCATGCCAAGAATGATCTTGTTGTCACGGACCCGATAGTTTCCGTATGATACATTAATGTCAGGATAAACGATTTCGATTTTCATTTGAGCGCAGTCGTCCAAATGCTCAACCGTCGAATCTTTTTTCGTGAAATTACGTTTGGAAATATCGCCCTGCAGCAGAGCGGCCATGAACTCGGCCGAATAATGCGATTTTAAATACGCTGTCATATACGCGATCAGGGCATAGGCGGTCGAATGCGATTTATTGAACCCGTATCGGGCAAACTTCTTGATCAGTTCGAAAACGTCCGTTGCCTGCTCCCGGGTCAGACCGTTATGCGAGGCCCCCTCAACGAACTCTTTTCCATATTGAATGATCAGCGCTTCTTTCTTTTTACTGATCGCTTTAATACAGGTGTACGCACTGCCGAGCGGAACCTTGCCGAGCCGGTTCAAAATACGCATGATCTGTTCCTGATAGACCATGACGCCGTTGGTCTCACCCAAAACTTCTTCCATGACCGGATGAATATAATCGGGTTTTTCCCGGCCATGCTTGACATTAACGTATTTATCGACCATTCCTCCCTCAAGAGGACCGGGCCGGTACAGGGCCAGCGTCGCGATAATATCCCGAAAATGGTCCGGCTTCATTTTGACCAGCAGTTTGCGTATGCCCGCGCTTTCAAGCTGAAAAACCCCTTTTGTTTCGCCACGGCTCAAAAGTTCGTATGTCTCCTTGTCGTCCTTCGGAAATGTATACGGATTGATCTTTGTATGCCGAGTTTCTTCGATAATGTCAATCGCATTGGCCAAAATGGAAAGGTTTCGCAGTCCCAAAAAATCCATTTTGAGAAGCCCGGCCTTCTCGACATCGGCCGCCGCCCATTGCGTAACATAATCGCCGTTGCCCTGCATGCACTGAAGCGGAATGAAATCAGTCAGTGGATGATCGGAAATAACAACACCGCAAGCGTGAGTACCAGTCGAACGGGCCAATCCCTCCAAACGGGTCGCGTAACCAATCAAGTCGCGAATGGCCGGATCCGTCTGAATAATTTTTTCCAGCTGCGGGTTCTGTTCCCGGGCCGAAGCGATTGTCGTATGCGGTGTGTCCGGAACAAGCGCGGTAACCTCGTTCACCTGCGGAAGCGGCATTCCCAAAACACGGCCAAGGTCCTTAATGACCATTTTCGCCGCCATTGTGCCAAAAGTACCAAGCTGCGCAACATTGTTCTCACCGTATTTTCTCTTGACGTAATCAAGGACATCGGACCGGCGCGACTGATCGAAATCAATATCAATATCAGGCGCTTCCAATCGGTTTTCGTCCAGAAATCGTTCAAATAGAAGATCGTATTCCAGCGGACAGACATGCGAAAGATTCAACGCGTAACAGACCAGCGCCCCAACACCGCTACCTCGTGCCGTCCGGTGAATACCGCTCTCTTCCGCAAACCGGACAAAGTCCCAAACAATTAAAAAATAGTTCGGAAATCCAAGCTTGAAAATAACACCCAACTCCCGATTTAAACGGGCCATGACCTCTTCCGAAAGCTCGCCGTTGACGATCCGTTTCGGATTGTTCGCATAACGCCGCTTCAATCCGGTCACGCAAAGTTCCCGCAAATACTCTTCCGAACTTTTTCCGTCCGGCGGAGTAAAGCCGGGGAAAAAACGCTTGCCCAATACAATTTCCTGATTGCAGCGCGCCGCAATTTCAACCGAACGTCGAACAGCATTCTCATGATTCGGAAACGTGTCCAGCATCTCCCGACCGCTTTTAAGATAAAACTGATCCGTTTCCATTCGCATTCGCTTCGGATCCGTTTCAAAGGATCGGGTATTAACACAAAGCAACAGATCCTGTATTTTACTGTCCTCCTGCCTGACGTAATGAACATCATTGGTCGTAACCGTTTCAATACCGAGTTCACGGGCAATGTCCACCGACGGTTCAATAATGATCTTCTGATCTTCTATTCCATGATTCTGCAGTTCAATATAATATCGGTCACCAAAAAGATCATGAAACCAGGAGGCAAGTTTCTTCGCGTCCCTGATCGCTTCCGGCGTTACATTGCCTTCAACAAGAGTTCGGGCAAATTCACCGGCCAGACATCCGCTCAGACAGATCAGCCCCTTGCTTAACTCTTTTAAAATCTCCTTGTCAATTCGCGGCTTGTAATAAAAACCTTCCGTAAAACCAAGCGTTCCCAACTTGAGTAAATTTTTATAGCCGTCCATGTCCATGGCCAGCAGCGTTAAATGGAAATTATTATGCCGATACGACGAGCCTGACTTTTCAAATCGACTGCCGGGCGCCATATACGCCTCATAACCGAGTACCGGATGCATGCCGAAATCATTTCTTGCCTTCTGATAAAATTCCAGCATGCCATGCAAATTGCCGTGATCGGTCAGTGCCAGCGAATCCATGCCGAGTTCTTTAGTGCGGTCAAGCAGGGCGGGCAACTTACCGGCACCGTCAAGCAGTGAATAATGTGAATGAACATGCAAATGAACAAACGGAATCAGATCCGGATCGGAAGCCGTCTCCTCTTGTCCTTCCTGAGTCGGCATTTCTTCCCGAATCGTCTCGATTTTCATCCCCGATCCCGGCTCTTGGCCCTCGACCGACTCATTTTCCGCAGACAGATCCTCTTCTTCCAACTCGTCTTCCAGTTCGTTCTGAAGATCATCCTCATACTCGTCATTCGAAAATTCGTTTATTTTATCGGCCATAGATTTTTATCCTCATCCAACTGCATCACTGTTCCGTTTCTTTTATGTCAGCCCGAACATTCTCCCTTTATTTTACCGAAACTGTCACACTCCGTCAACCATCCAGACAACAGAAGAGGAGACAACAGGGGCCCGATGTCCGGCCCATTACGAATAGAGAATGATGTTGATCCGGCAATAATTCCTTCGAAAAATCAAACATGCAGAAAAAAAGGGGGAGCGTAAAGCTCCCCCGACTGGTTTAAAGATCCGTATTAACCGGAACGAAATTACTCTTCATCAAAGAGCCAATCGAAATCATCGTTATCGACCGCGGCGGCAACAGCTGCGGCATAAGAATAATCTTCAACCGCTTCGGAAGCGCTGGCCGCGCCAGTCGGCAGGGCCCAATTCTGATCCAGACCGCCGACACCGTCAGCCGTTTCGTCATAGGTCCAAACACCATTGACCCAATTTCCTTTGAAGATATTGTCGACCTTAAGTGTTATGCCTTCGTCATTGACATTATTAAGACCGGTACCATCCATTTCGGCGATGTAATTCTTTCTGCCGTCAGCATTGGTTCCGTCGAGTTTTGTAATGGCGGTCTTACCGAAGATATTATTTCTCGTTCCGCGTTCGTTAATCGCGGTGTAATAATAGAAATCTTTATTGGCGGCGGAGACGTCATAAGGATCCGCAGCACCAACCGTTCCGTAATTTTCCGCGATAATACTGTTCTGGATCAACAAGGTGCCATGAACATTAACAACACCGCCGTAATAAGCGGCTTTGTTTCCGCCGATCTGCGAACCGTAAATAGTCAGTTCGCCGTTTTCCGCGTAAATGGCACCGCCGTATAACGAGGCTTCGTTCTTGTAGAATTTCGAATTCTTGACCAGAACATTACCGCTGACGATATAGATCGCGCCGCCTTTTTCCGCAAAACCGTTTGTGTAATTCAAGCCTTGCAGAACAACATCGATTTGCGATTTTTTCGTTTCGGTAACATTGACATAGAACGCGTTGGTTCCGTTGGCGCCGTCGATCGTTACGCCATCGGCAAGATTGGACGCCGAAATCATCATCTGGGTAGAGATCGTAATCGGTTCCAAATTTGCGTCAAGCAAGATCGTCTGACCGTTCATTTCAGCGGCAAATGTAACCTCACCGTAACAAACACTCATATTTCTTACCGCATCGTAGCTGATACGCAACGCGTTGGTGCTGTAATCGGACGAATCGTAATCATAGTATTCACAGATACTCGAGAACTGACTGGCGAAGAGAACCGCTTCACGAAGTGATGTCTTGCCGTCCGAATAATCAATGGCATCGACGGTTGTATCGACGACAATCGCTCTGCCTGAGAAAGTACGAACATCCTTGAAGTTTTCATCAAGATATTCATAAGCACCGATATCGACTCTTCCGCCAATGATCCGGTTGGCCCCATTGCGGTCAACTTCCGGATCAGCATGAGAGATCTTGTTAATGTAAGTGTAAAGGTTGTTGCCGGTATTAATCGCGATTGAGCCGTATGCCAGGCGATAATCATGATCGGTAACATTAACGAACAGATCCAAACGGGCATTTTCCGTA
>CAZZEF010000081.1:15156-17771 GCA_964652875.1 uncultured Planctomycetaceae bacterium | reverse complement strand
GACCATTATAAAGAACAGCAGCGGTTATGCACCATGATTGCCCCGCAGGCAGGTCAAGTTGTTTACTCCAATCAGGAATCGCGGCCCGGACGTCAAGAATCCGAAATCATTAAAGAAGGTGCTACTGTTCGAAAAGGTCAAGTTATGATCCGTCTGCCCGATCCCAACCAGATGCAGATCAAAGGAATGATCAATGAATCAAACATTTCTTATGTTGATGTCGGAATGAAAGCTTATTTAACCTTCGACGCTCTTTCGTCTCAACGCTTTGAAGGGGAAGTCGTCAAAGTCAACCGGTATCCGGAAATCGTCTGGATGTCCTCGACCAAAGATTATGTGACCGTCATTAAAATTAAGGAAGGTTCTGAGAAAGTCCGAACCGGATTAACCGCGGAAGTCCGAATCATTGCCAAAGAAATCCCCAACGCGTTAATGGTTCCCGTTCACGCAGTTGTCGAATACGGAAACAAAGCTTACTGTCTGACCTATAACGATAAAATTTGGGGATACAAAGAAGTTTTGCTCGGTCCGTCCAATGATAAAAATGTCATTATCAATGCGGGTCTCGAAGAAGGAGAACAAGTCGTCGCCGGGGCACGAAATTATAAAAAAATGGTTGAGTTTCCGGAAATGTCGACTCCGTCCCTTTTCGCTGATCAAGTCGAAAAGTCCGCAAGTCAAAATAAAACTGAAAACAACGACAAGCCCAATCCCGCGACTCAAAAATCATCCGACGATGCTTCCGTCGGCAACCCGCTGAACGCCTTAAAGGGCCAAGACGGTAAAGTTGATCTCGCAAAGCTGCCGGAAAGCATTCCTTCCTTTGTTCAAGAAATGATAAAAAAGGCGGACGAAAATTCCGACGGTTTTCTTGATGAAAAAGAACTCAAAAAAGTTACGGATAAAATGCCAAAATCTGGACCAAACGGTCCAATAACGGGTGGCCCAATGGCAGGCGGGCAAATGCCGAATGGTCCAATGGCGGGCGGTCCAATGCCGAATGGTCCAATGGCGGGCGGTCCAATGCCAAATGGTCCAATGGCAGGCGGTCCAATGGCAGGCGGCCCAATGGCAGGTAATGACGGCGGCAATAAATGGCGAGGCGGACAAGGACAAGGTAAAAACCGGCGCAATCACGAAAACGGCGAAAAAAATGGAAACGGCAGTGAACTGACCGGAAATAAATTTTCCAAAAAATCCTCCAGCTTTGACAAAGAAGAAGAAGAACTTCATGTTCAACTGATAAAAATCGAACCGATTAAAAAATACTTTGCGCTGACGGCGATGGAATTTTGCCGTATGCTCGACGACAACGGCAACAAACGAATTACCCAGGAAGAAATTAAGAAGATAGCTCCCGAACTCATTTCTTATTTATCGGAATGGGATCGCGGCAAGGTTGGTTACTGGACTCAAACCGATTTCGTAATTGGATTTTGTACCGCACGAAATCTTTACAACAAGGCGCAGCGGATCTTCAATTTGAGCGGAAACAATCATAACGCCGACGGAGGACTGGCCAGTTTTCAAAAATGGCTTGACAATGATCCGGAAAAAACGTTTCTGTCTCTTGATCTGAACGGCGACGGTTTTGTTACCGCCAAAGAATGCCCTCCGGAATACGCGCAGATCTTTGCTTCCATTTTAAAACGATTCGACCTCAACAGTGACGACAAAGCTGATTCCAAGGAGTTCAAAACAGGAATTGAAGAACTTCGCAGCAAGATCAATCAGCAGATGCCGCAAAATTCGAAAGGGGAAAGAAAACGAGGCGTCCGAAACTCGAAATTGAATATTGACGTTGCGCCAACCGCAATAACAAGTCGGCCTGCCCTTCAATCCGCGTTGAGCAACACCAATTCAACCCCTTCGCAAAATCCGGTTTTAAATGCCCCGAAAAACAGCGTTGAAAAAGGTCCGCAAGGCGGTTTTGCCGACAGACCGAAAAAAAGTCCTAAAAAAGATCCTAATATCAATTTTCCCAAAAGTTCAAATAATGATCTTATAAAAGACTCGAAAAACAATTCTCCCCAAGGTCCGGAAAACAATTTAAAAAAAGACTCGGAAAACGATAAGATAAAGGGGAAATAAAAGTGTCATCCATTAATTATGCCGCCCGGCTGACAGGAGTCACTCGGGAATACGTCTTAAAAGGCGAAACGGTGCGAGCCCTTCGCGGAGTCGATCTTTCTGTCCCCGAAGGTGATTACGTCGCAATTATGGGCGCCTCCGGTTCAGGAAAAAGTACGATGCTCAACCTGCTGGGTTGTCTGGATCGTCCGACCAAGGGAACCATTCTGCTGGGTGAAGACGATGTCTCTAAATTAAATGATTACGATCTGTCCTCAATTCGGGCAACCCGAATCGGTTTCGTGTTTCAGTCTTATAATTTAATTCAGCAGCTGACCGTTATTGAAAATATTGAAGTACCTCTTTTTTATCAAGGTAAAATAGGGGGAGCGGCCCGAAAACGATGCGTTGAAAGGTGAAAAAACGTATGCAGGCCTGGGCGACTTCTACCGCCTCACCTATCCGCTTATGGTGAGCAAAGCCGTTTACGAAGGACAAAGGGAAACCTCCAACGATAAGCGCGTTTGTATCCTCACCCGTTCAGC
>CAZZEF010000081.1:13483-15146 GCA_964652875.1 uncultured Planctomycetaceae bacterium | reverse complement strand
ATGCGTTGAACTGGCAAAAATGGTCGGTCTCGGCGAACGTCTGAATCATCGTCCGACTCAGTTGTCCGGTGGTCAACAGCAGCGGGTCGCCATTGCCCGAAGTCTGGCCAATAATCCTTACTTCATTCTTGCGGACGAGCCAACGGGAAACCTTGACTCTCAAACAACGAGCGAAATTCTCGATCTTCTTGATAAACTGAACAACGAAGGCCGAACCATTATTCTGGTCACGCATGAAGATGACGTCGGAAAAAGAAGCAAACGAATCGTTCGTCTTCATGATGGTTTGGTTGAATCCGACAAGATCAACGCGGCCCGAAAATAACATTCAGACAGATCCCCCATTCATTGAACGGAAACGAATATGTTTTATTTTTTTCAAACATTTCTTCTTGGTATCAAGAGTCTGTTTCTTCATCCGCTGCGTTCGCTGCTGACGGTACTCGGTATTTTTATCGGGGTTGCCAGCGTTATTTGGCTGCTCGCCATTGGAGAAGGAATCAGTAAAAAAGCGCAGGATCAGATCGAAAGTCTCGGTGCGGATAATATTATTGTCCGATCGGTTAAACCGCCTAATGAAGTTCTATCTCAAAATGCTTCTTCCGGACACATGCAGATCCCGACTTACGGACTGACGCGAAACGATTATTCCCGACTGTCCGGGACGATTCCGACAGTAACTCAGGCGGTCCCGGTTCGTGAAATTCGCCAGACATTTCAAAAAGGAAGACACAAAGTCGACGGACGTCTCGTCGGATGCACTCCGGAATATATGGACATCACCAAACTCGAACTTTTTGAAGGACGTTTTATCGACGAGATCGACAATCGGGAAGCGCGCGACTGCTGCGTTCTCGGAAGCGGAACCGCGGAACAGCTCTTTCCTTTTGAAGAACCGATCGGACAGCTCGTCCGGGTCGGCGACGATTATAATTACAAGGTCGTCGGTGTTATGAAGCATCGAATGCCGTCAGCGGGGATCGGCGGATCTTTTTCCGCGCAGGATTATACATATGATATTTACATTCCGCTCAATACGCTGCGCTGCAGAATTGGCGATACCGTTCTGATCCGGCGGTCAGGATCGTTTGAGGGCGAAACCGTTGAACTGTCCCAAATCACCCTCAAAGTTAATTCGGTCACCAACGTAATGGAGACGTCGGAAATCATAAAAATGACACTCCAGGAAAAACATAAATTCGAAGATTACGGCATTACTGTTCCGCTGGAACTGTTGGAACAGGCCCGAACAACCCGAATGATGTTCAATGTTTTTATGGGGATGATCGCCGGGATCTCTTTGGTCGTTGGCGGAATCGGCATTATGAATATCATGCTGGCCACCGTTACGGAACGAACCCGAGAAATCGGGATCCGCCGCGCGCTCGGTGCCAAACAGGCGGACATCATCCGTCAGTTTCTAATTGAGACGATCGTTCTCTCGGTCGTCGGCGGTGGTCTTGGTATTCTGGTCGGTTTGACCTGTAAACCGGTTACAATGATGGTCATGAACATGATCAAACAGCTCAATCCCGATCTGATCGCGAGTCTTCCCGAAATTGTTCGCGAGATCAAACCGATCATTGTTTTTTGGTCCATTCCTTTGGCCTTTTTCATTTCGCTCATGATCGGAGTCGTCTTCGGACTATATCCGGCAATACGC
>CAZZEF010000081.1:11494-13473 GCA_964652875.1 uncultured Planctomycetaceae bacterium | reverse complement strand
GAAGCGCTTCGACATGAATGATTCACCCGTTTCCGAAAACGCCGACGAATTGACGAACATGATCGGCCGTGTTCATTAATTCGTTTTATCCCAACAAGATCAAACAGCTTTATCTGCCATCAATACGCGTCAGATAAAGCTGTTTTTTAACATTCGTTACATTTTACCCGCATCATTTTAAATTATTTCAGTGTCCGCCAATTGATTTCTTAAATTGACTGTTTTTTGATATTGAAACAATAATAACTATAAAACCGATATATTATACGGTCCGTTTTTTAGCATCGTTTTTCTTCCGCCGATTTCATAGGTCGGCTGCTCCATCGTCAGAACAGATTACAAAACGTGTCCGTTATCAATTGAATTTTGACTGAAACAGAAAAGGAGTCTCATGAAAATCGCCGTTGTCGGATCCAAAGGACTTGTCGGATCTTCCTTTCTTAAATACTGGAATGAAATTGCCGCGGAAAACAATTCACCGCAAGACGAACTAATTCCGCTTGATCTTCCTGAATTCGACCTTTGTTCCCGGGACATTATTCATGAACTGACCGACGAACTTAAGCCGGATCTGATCGTCAACGCGGCTGGCATTAATGACATTGACTGGTCAGAAAAACATCCGAACTCGGTTTACAATTTTCATTGTCACGGAACGGCCAATCTTCGTCAAGCGGCTCAAGATCTGAACATTCGACTTGTTCAGATCAGTTGCGCGGAAGTTTTTTATCAAGAAAATCCGGACTCCCCGGATCCAAAAGAGACAGAAGATCCTTCTTCGGAAAGCGTTTTCGGACGAAGTAAAAGAGACGCGGAAACAGGCGCTCTTCAACTTGATTCCTCTCTTGTTGTTCGAACATCTTCCCTGTTCGGCGAATCAGGTCCGAACTCATCGGGAAACATTGTCGAAACCGTTTTAACAATTTTTCAACGTACAAGAAAAATCCATCTTCTAAGCGATTTGAAGACGGCCCCTCTTTGGACATTTGATTTTTTGCGTTGTCTGCATTTTCTCGTTCGAACAAAACAAACCGGACTTTGGCATCTCGCCGGACAGGGGAAGGCGTCGCCGCTGGAAATCGCCCAACATCTTTTGCGCCAAACCGGACTTGATCGGGCCAAGCCCGCGTTCGAATTGCTCCCCATTACATTAAAAGAATACGGAACCGCCGCCCCGCATTCACAAAATCTCGCTTTAAACACTCAAAAATACCGGACTCTCGCCGGTGCGCCTCCCCTGCCCGATTGGCGGGATTCGATCAATCGCTTTCTTGATCGGCGAAGCTGTTCTTTTTAACATTCCTGATACTCAACAGAAAACAAGTTTGATACTTGATTAGAAATCGTTTCATAACCCATTTTCGATTTTTTTGACCTCGTATTTTGTAAGCTCATAAATGCCAAAAACAAGTTATGAAACTGCTTCAAAATTCGAGTATTATTTTCTTTCCTCTTGATATTGGGGCAGACTGACCGTAATCGATTCGACGATGAGTTACAACGCGCATTAAAGGAGAAATTATTTTTGTTCACAAGCAGACATCGGATCCGGCCTTAATGACCGGTATCGGATCCGAATCCTTTTTATTTCATTACTTTGGCGGACAGGTTGTCGAGCCAGACTTGCCCGTACCCATGCAGCGAAAAATGAAGAACCATTTCTCCATCAAAGGCAGCATATCGATAGAAGGCAAAGGGGCGCCAGTCGGTTTTCTCGCAAAAATGCAGCCCCAGCATTCGTCCGCCATGATCCTCGTAAACAAAAAATCCGTCTACAGTATTTTCAATTTTATTGGGTATTTTAATCATTCCCTGAATACAGATCATTTGACCGGTATTGACCGGAAAACGAACATCCAGCAGTTGGGCCGGTTCATCCATAACAAGTGGCGCGGAACTTCCCTGCCTGGCCGTATTCATAAAAAGAAGTCCGTTTTTCCCTTGATAACCGCATCCTTCTTTAACCTGCGCCGTTGAGT
>CAZZEF010000081.1:8627-11484 GCA_964652875.1 uncultured Planctomycetaceae bacterium | reverse complement strand
CTGATCTTCGGAGCGAAAGCGGACCATTTCCCGCTTCCGCTTATTTTTGCGGGATCTTCCATATCGCCGCCGGGAATCAATTCAGAATTCTGCAAGCGAACCGTTTGATTTTTTATTTTCGAACTGATCTCCATGTAAGCGGGCAGCGTTTTAAACGAGATCGAAACAGGCAAAACCGGACGGCAGACTTCTTCCGCAGTCGCGCTCAGCCAGCATTGACGTTCCGAAAGACGGATCTCTCTTGTTGCCCGTTCCGCATGAAGCCAAGCCTCGGCGTAATCTCCGTTTTGATAAAAATTTTCCGCTGTTGCATTAGCGTCGACTGCTCGGGAACAGGAAGCGTTTTAACCGATTTTCCTGCGGTGCCGTCTTTGCTGTCATTATGAAACTGAAGCTGCGCGATTGTGTTTTGATAGGTATCGAACCGCATCTTCGCCATTCGAATCGCCAGTTCGGACATTCGGGGACCGAAAGCCTGAACCTTGTCAACGATCTCGCGATCATACCATTCGGATTGCGGCAGAAAAATAACGGAATTCATACTCGCTTCAGGAAGTTCGACTAAAATTCCGCCAGCTCTTCTTTTGGAAGAAAGGCGCGAAAGACTTCCCGGAGTAAACAGCTCCGTATTACTGCCTCCGCGGACGGGAACAATAACGGAAAGATTATTGACCGCGTTTTGACCCATCGCGTATTGATTGTTTGCCTCCGACGAGAGCGGCAGAACAAGCGAAGTCTGTTTGGTTTCCAAAACAGCCGCGGCGAAACGGTCGTTGTTTGTGTCGACGATCTCCTGTCTGGTCGATCCGCCGAACCAGGGATGCATCATGAGCAGTTCCCGATTGATCAGTTCCAATGCGCAGGTTCTGTATTGTGTTTCATGATCAAGACTTGTCAACGGCGTGTCGGAAGTAAAAAGAAGTCCGTGACATCCGGCAGCCAGCGACAAACGCACTGCTTCGCGCATCTGTTCATAACTGATAATCCCCGGCATTTCTTCGACGGCTCCGAAAAACCGACATTGCGCGAGCTGCTGCGTATCAGGCTGCGTTTGGATCTCGTTCCAAAGGGGGGTTCCCGGAATCACAAGTTTTTTATACAAACTCAGCCAACGGGAATAATCGCAAAGATCAAGCGAACTCAAAATCGGATGGCGCCGCAGAAGCAGAAGATTCATATAATTTCCGCGCGTAAAATCCTGAAAATGATTTTCGATATGCGCGGCGACCGGTCTTGAACTTTTATCCGCTTTTTTTATTTGATCGTAATAATCTTTTAGTGTCCCATTGTCCGACCAGCGGTGATTGGCACCGGCATCCCAAACAAGAACAGGATCATAAACATCAGGAACGTTTTTTCCGGCAAAGAGCCGAACCGCGCTTTGGGCATTGCCGGGATCGGCCTGTATTCCGACCGTTTCCGACCCAAGCGGAGGAGGAGCGATAAGCCAAATATTCGTCTTCGCCGCCTCTTGTAAAAGGGACGCGTCAGGAGGAAGTTTGAGCCAAACCGCGTTAAAACCAAGATCTTTCAAAAAGGAAAGCGGTTCTCCCTGATATTCAACCGCTAAAATTCCCAAATAAAAATAGGTATCGAATTTCAACAGATCTCTGTCAAACGCAATGCTTTTCGGTTTGAGCGAAGGTCCCGAGACGGCAGTATATGCGGCGGCTCCGGACGCATCGGGCAATGTCCCGCTGCCGTAAACAAGATCCGTTGCTCCGCCCGGTTTTCCAACGGATGATTGACCGCCGGAAGACGCGGAATAATTCATGGCCGAGATCCCCGACTGTCCCGATGATCCGTTTTCCATTAAATAATCGACCTGTCCAATTCGAACCGGTTGCGCGGAAGAAGCAATCTGCGAAATATCTGATTTTGTTTTTAAAGGATCAGTCAAATAATCCAAATCAAGATCCGTTGTATTCTTTCCCGCCAGTTTATAATACTTTTTCCGAATCGAATCATAATTTTCTTCTCTTGACTTGCCGTTGTCTGTCAAATGAAGCTCGGACAGCCGGGAAGATCCGATACAGAAAGGCTCAAGCGATTCGGCTGTTTCGCCGTCTGATTCAATTTCAGGAAAAATGGATTCTTTGGAAACGGCCATTCGAACGGCCAACAGATTAATCGGATCAAAAATACTGTTGGCTTCGCCCGCCTGCAGTGACTGATAACGGGCCGGAAGATGCTCTCTGATCTGAAGATCGTCGATCCATAAAGTACTCTTGCCACCATGTCCTTCAACGAGAATAACCAGTTGGCGAATGTAAGCTTCATCCGTATCGACAGCAATTTTATGTTCTCCGCGAACAGCCCGAGCCATTCGCTGGAGGTTTTGGATCATGTCACCGGGAAAATCAAGTTTTTCCCAGTCTCCCGGTTTGGTATAAGAGGAGCCCTGAAGCAAAAGCGTAAGCGGGGCCGACGTATCGGGACGCGGCGTTTTCGGCAAGACAACAACGGCACCCAGCGTTATTCCCAAATGATCTGACCTAACCCATAACGAAGGAGCCATCTCACTCAAAACCGTTGGATAGTCGATATAATGTCCGAGAACAAGACAATCTCGACCGGGAAAATTGATCTCCATTTTTTCGGAACAGCGGCCCGAATGCGACAACTCCGCGGTTCGCTCATGATTGACCGGTTCGGCATTATTATCGCGATAAAGATACCGCCAGCTGACCCCCGACGATTCAAAGCATTCACTCCAACCGACAACAAGATCGCCTTTGGCCGAAAAGTCGGGAAAGTAATCCTTAAAGGACGCTTGCGGAACCTCCGAATTGATCTGACCCGATACCGACAGCCCTGATATTAAAAATAAGGTAAGAATAGACAGAACAGAAACAGC
>CAZZEF010000081.1:0-8617 GCA_964652875.1 uncultured Planctomycetaceae bacterium | reverse complement strand
TCGCGGGACTGTTTAATCCGCAAATCGAAAAGTTTTTTCGCTTTGTTCTTTGACCGTTTTCCAATAACAAACAATTAGTCCGTTTTGTGTTTTGTCTGCTCTCAAACGTTAATGCGAATTGTTGTTTTGTAATTTTATTATTTTTATATAATAAAAAATTTTCTGACAGCGATGCAAAAAAACCGAAAGAATGACAGTTGCTTTTCCAAAGATCCTTCTTAAAAAAGAGAAAGAGAAACAGACAGACAAAAAATTTCCGCGGGCAGATTGTCAAAAGCGCAAACGAAACAGCGCGACGGATCAAGCCGAACATCCCGCCGCGCCATTGAATATTAAGTTCACTCTTTTTCCGATCAGAGAACATATGATACTGCCCTCTTTTTAAATTTTCAAGATTCCGCCGATTGACTTTATAAATCGGCTGTTCATTTGACGTTGGGAAGAAAAATTCATAATGAAACCGGTATATATCCAATTATCTAAAATACAACTTCTGTCAGCAACCGAAAAAATTTTCAAGATCGGCGACCAAATTCGGCGCGGCGTCCCCCAAAACATTGACGGTAAAAAGCCGTTTGTTTTCATCAAGCAGATCGATTTTAATATCGATCCGATCAATCGGCATTACCTCTTCAACGCGGTCGGACCATTCAACGAACGAAAGACCGTCGGAATCAAAATACTCATCGGGTCCCAATTCGATAAATTCATCACTGTTCTTTAACCGATAGGTATCGAAATGATAGACAGGTTTCGAGCCTTCATTATATTCGTGAACGAGAACAAAGGTCGGGCTTCCTGCGGTTTCTGGAGGAACCCCCAGCGCTTCGGCAACGGCTCGAACAAGCCGGGTTTTTCCGGCTCCCAGCGTCCCGGTCAATCCGACTACCGAGCCGTTCGGCAACAATTCGGCCAATGCCGTCCCCAAGCGATCCGTTGCTTTTTCATCATTCGCGGTAAAAACAAACACTTTATTCAAAGGATTTTCTCCCAATTAATGATAGGCTCGAATACTTTCTTCCTTGACCAGCCGCTCAAAATCGTCAGAACTGACTTGAACCTTGATGCGATGATCTCCGGGCGCGGAACAAACCGCCTTGATTTTATAAACGATCTCCTGTTTAGCTCCGATCGACGGCAGATTGTCAAAAACAAACGCGCCGTTTTGAACCCGATATTGAGTCGGACCTTCCGAACTGACGACTTTCATTTCATCCGGGACCAGAATTTGAAGATTGACATTGGACGAACTTTTGGTCCCGTGATTGGCAATTCGGATCTCATAAACGGCGTTCTGTCCAACTTCAACGACATCAGACAGCGGTTTGATCGAATAAGACAGCGCCGCCAGTCCGTCAACAGCAACCTCTTTGGAAACTTGAGCGGAAAGACCTTTGTCACCGCTCGCGTTCAAGATGATTTTTCCTTTGCCCAATTGACTCGGCATGACCGTCAATTCGATTTCGCCCGGCTCAACATTCTGCGGAAGTTCGACCAGTTCCCAATGAACGGAATTAGTCTCTTTTTTATATTGTCCATAATTATTCGTTTTAACAAAAGTAATATTCTCGGGAAGTTTGGCTTCGATTGTTATATTTTTAGCAGACGCACTGCCCGGATTCACAACCTTTAATATATAAGTCGATTCTCTTTCAAGATATCTTTGAGCGGCTCCGCTGATCTCCAATTTAAGTTCAGGCGCGTTAACTTGAATTTCCGTTTTAATTTCTTTTTGCGTTCCGTTGTCAGCAGTTAATTTCAAAACATTGACCGTTTTACCCGGATTCGCTCCTTTAAGCGTTAATGAAAGTTTTTTCGCTTCTCCAGCCGCGATCTTGTCGATCTGATTATCGAGAACGGTTCCGCCCGGATGCGTCAATCCTTTGGGAACGTTTTCGACAATGATGATCCCCGTTGCCGTTCCGGTTCCCGTATTGGAAACAGTGATCTCCAAAGGAACATCATCGCCAACTTCAACTTCTTTCGGTGCGCTGACTTCCGCTTTGAGTTCCGGTTTGGTGCATCGGGTTTTTGAGGAAGCTTCTGACTGAAAACTGATCGAAGCAACACTTCCGATCTCTCCCTGTTCAAGAGGAACCGCTTTATAAATAAAGGTCCGTTCCTGATCCGGGTTTAACTCGAAACCGTTCCAAACAAGTTCGCCTTTGGCGGTCGTCAACCCTTGAGGATCCATCATTATCAGTTTCGTCTTGGCGGGAAGTTTTTCTTTAAGGACAACTTCTTTCGCTTTTCTGTTTCCGACATTTTTCACTTTTATCGTAAACGTTTCTTCCCGGCCGACCTGAATTTCTTCCGGCATTTCTTTAAGAAGAACAACTTGCGCATGCTGTTCGCCTTCAAGAGAACTTTCTCCCGGTGTTCCGGATCCGACCAGTGCGCCGTAAGCGGCCGTTGCGTTCACCGAACCGGTCGGTGATTCTGAAACGGATCGAGCGGAATCAGAAGACAACGCGGCGGAAACTCTTTCTGTCGGCATCGCTTTCGGCAGTGCGGGTTTCGATCCGGATCCGTTCAGGGAAGCAAGATCGGACGGATTCGATTTCGGAACAGGAAGCGGATCAACGAAATCGGAACTCGGTTTCATAACCATCGGAGCGTTGATCGGCTTCGGAGAATTCAAAGCAGAAGCCTGACCGGGAAATTCGGAAGATCCGGATAAAGGCGCCGATGAAACGGATCCGCGATTGACCGAAGCGGACATTGGTGTCGGCAATGACGGAACAGATATTCCGTTGGCGTTTGACGATCCCTGATCCAAACCGTTTGCGTTCGTCGGTTGAGCGGAAGCGAGTGTCGACGCTTGGCCGGACTCTTTTGGCGCGGGAATATTCGGAAGCGGCGGAACCGGCGCATTAGCCGTTCCTGACGGAAGCGACGAAATTGATCCGGAAGATGGCGCGCTTAAATGAACCGATGTCTTTTCCGGTTTTAACGGAGCGGCGTATGTTTCGTTATTCGATTTGCCTGATGCCGAATTCTTTGAATTCACCGTTGATATACCAGAAAAATTTTGATCGTTTCCGTCAAAAGATTTTGAATTGGCAACAGGCTTCAAAGAAGGAACACTTTGAGAGAATTCGGCATTAGCGGATTCAGAAGCGTTTTTATTTTCTCGGACGGTACTGTCAGGACTGACATTCTCTTTGGACACATTACCGGTCGGAAGAGAAGGCAACGCGGGAAAAGGAACATCGGAAGAAACGGAATCCATTGGAGGCAGCGCTGATGGCCGCGTTAAATCAGGTGTCTTCGGCAAGGTTGATTCGTTCGGATTCGGCGGTAATTGGGCCGCACTGGAGAGACTCGGAAGAACAGGGACCTCCGATTCAGCCGTTGAGTTTGTTCTCGGAGCGGACGAAAGTGAAATCGAAGAAGCCGATTGTGTTTTTGGAGAAGCCTCCGAACTCGGAAGCTGCGGAAAAGAAGGAACCGGACGATCTGAAATTTTTTCTGATCTGTTTTGAACATTTTCAGCGGAAAGTGATTTTACTTCCAGCGGAGGGATCGGATCCCCGGAGCGCTCCGCTGTTCCTGAAACCGATTGTATTGATAAAGACGATATCTTACCCGATTGCGATTTTTCGGAATCGGAGATCGTCAAAGAACCGGAACTGTTTTTGTCTTTTAATGTTTCCAGTTCTTTAGGAGGTGAAAGCGAAAGAGAACTCGTCTGCGGCAATCCATTGTCCGCAAGTCCCTGCGCATTCAATGCCTTCGGCGCTACAAGATTTTTGGAGATCGCGATAAGCGCTGTCAATACCAAAACAGCTCCAACAAACGTTACAATATATTTCAAATTATTATTTTTCATTGTCCTCTCGCTTTGTATAAAATTATGGATTATTCCATATTATTGAACTTTATCCTAAGAAATAACAATTTTTCCCGGATAATGAAAGATCAATTTCTTTGTTTTTTAAAAATCTTTACAAATTTTCAATTTTAGAAGAAGACAATATTGTATTATCTTTATTTTTTGATAGACTCTTTTGAATTATGGAATACTCATTCCGCTTTTATTCAACAGAAAAATTCACCTGTTATAATGACTGTTTATATTGCCGATATTTTCAGACTGCCAACATTTTAAATTTTCCGATTGTTCCGCCGATTGACTTCGTGAATCCTCTGTTCTTTTGATGTTGGAACGGTATTTTCATAATGAGATCGATATAATTTTCTTTTTTCCCGCTGATCGACTCGTCTATTAGCGAAAACAACGGAAAGTAAATAATATTATGGAGTATAATATTACCCAAAAAATATCATGACTTCACAACATGAGATAAAAAAAGAGAGAACTGTTAAAATTATTCGCGGTCAAGTCGATAAAAATAAAATTTTCAGGAAATTCGGTGTCAGTGTTCGTCAAACCCGATGCGGTCTTGGCCTCATTGCCGAACGCGATTTCGAGCCGGGCGAAATACTCGGCTGCGTTGACGGTGTTCTAATTTTCGACCCGGACTATTCGTCAACATACTGCATTGACGGCGGTTTTTGCGTTCTTGAGCCGTTCGCTCCGTTTTGTTATCTGAATCATTCCTGTGAACCGAACGCCTGTTTTTTTCGAACAGAAAATGACCAATCGGCAATCGGTACCGATTACTGCGAAAAGAAAAAAGATTCGCAAAAACACTTTCGAAAGAACTTCAGTCGGTCTCAAAAATCGCTGATCGGCAAATCATCATTCATCGACGAAAACGGTATTGAATGTTATCTGGACGAATGTTTCCGGTCCAATTGCGACGGCTGTCCGGACATGAATATCTGCCGATCCATTGAGCATCAAGACTCCTCTTCGAATCAAAAAGATTTCTCTTCCGTTGATCTGCGGGTTGAAGCCATTCAACCTATTAAAAAAGGAGATGAAATAACCATTGATTATGCCTGGCCCGCCGCTTGGGCCATTCCCTGTCATTGCGGGAGTCCGCATTGCAGGGGCTGGATCGTCGATAAAAAAGAACGGTCTCTTCTGAACGGGAAATCGCCGACAGAACAAGCGTTTCGGCAATGAATCAAACGACCCTGAAACCAATGATTCACCAATAACGTAAACAGTGATTCAGACAAACATCCTCCCCGAACTCTCTCCCGCAATTTTCAGTCAATCAGTGAAAATTTTTGAAATCAGTAATCACCGACAGGGAGTTTCGAAATTTCTGAAGGATTTTTCGGATGGTTTGTATAAAAAGATTATTGTTTTCGTTCGAAATCAATGATCGCCGAGAGCAGAATTTTATTCAGATCGTTTCGTTCCTTGATCTTTCGGGCGAGATCTTTTTTCGCGAAAATACGAACTCTTTTGACATAATCGTCAAACTGTTCCCGGGCAAGAGCGCGAATGACTGGCGAAGCCTCGGAAAGCGGCCGATATTGTTTTTCCCGCGGATAATAAACATCAATTCGAAATTCAACTTCTTTGTCGATCGGCGGGGCGTCAAGCAGAAGATCAAAATGCTCCGCTCGAAAAACAGCGGCTTTTCCAGTTTCTTCCTGTTGAAACATTTCGTTCAGACGATCAGCGAACAAAACGGAAATTTCGCAAAGTTCGGAGTAAGGACGGCCCGCCAATTTTTTATAAAGATCGGGATCTTCCAAAACGCTGAATTGTCTGACCCGTTTATACAGGGATCTGTTCGATCCGAAAATTCCATCCAAAAGGATCAAGGCGGAACAATGCCCGGCGGATTCCGCGTTTTTTTTCAGATAAAGATAAAGAGATTCATCTGAAAAATTAAGACACGTTTCAATCGCGGATAATTTTCGGTCTTTGGGAATAATATCATTAAAGGCTCTTTGAAACATAACCGTCGCGGCGCGGACGGCATGATGCCAATACACTTCACTGAACATGACGTATCGGGCAAAGACCATCAGTTCGGCCGCGGTTTTTCCTTTATCGCTCAAGGCCAGTCCATCGCCATTTTCATTGAGACAAAGACTGCCGATCAGACGGTCAATATCATAATTTTTACCGTAAGGAACTCCCGCGCAAATGCTGTCACGAAGAAGGTAATCCATTTTATCGATATCAATCGGCCCGGAAAGAACGGAAGCGAGAAGATGAAACGCCGAACAGCGCCGGCCGTATTCTGAGTCATTCTCCTGACTGCGGCGAATCGGCAGACGTTTATTGAGAAGAGAAAGAACATCTTCCGGATCAATTTTCCAGTCCTGTCGAAGTATTTCAGAAAGCGGACCGGAGCGAATGAAAAATTCCGCCATTTCTTCATGTGACGGAAGAGCGGTCAATTTCATGTCTTCAACCAAATGACAAAATGGATAATGACCGATATCATGCAAAAGCGCAGCGGCAATAAACGTTTCCGCTTCGCTGACCAGAACAGTTCGCGCGAACCGTTCGTCATAAGCGAGTCTTTTCAAAACCAGCAATGCCAGCCGATAGACTCCCAAAGAATGTTCAAACCGCGTATGACGGGCTCCCGGATAAACAAGCGAAACAAGGCCCAACTGGGTTATTCGGGCCAACCGTCGAAATTCTTCCGTATCAATAAGGCGCCGAACCCTTGAAGTCAGCGGAATATCAAGTTCCGGCGGAATTCGAATCAAAGACGATTTCGCGTCAAGTCCAACAATTTCAGGGAGATCCGCTATTTTTTCGATCATTGTTTCGATCTTTTCTCGACGTTAAGGCCGATTAAAAAGGATTTATTTTTGTCAATTTTCAAATTATAACCGGACAGTTTTTATTCGTCAAGTTTCACTCGGATATTCTTTAACCGTTAAAATTCATCAAGCTTAACAGCTTAACAGAGATTGTTCTGACACCTCTTTGAATTACCCTCTCTGTTTAGCTATTCGCATTTACAACTTTTTTCAAAGCAATTCAATAATTAACCAACATTTATAAAAATGATTTAAGTTTTTATTATTATTTTCGGACGTTCGTTTCTTTTTGATTTATTAGCGACTATTCAAAAGAACGGTTATTTTTCGTTTCAAAGTCAAAAAAACTTCAAACAAGTCCGAAAAAGAGGCGGAAAAGCTTTTCCGCATTTAAGATTATTCAATTCAAAAATTTTTAACATTATTTTATCTTACTGAATTATATCAGGTTAATATCGCCGCGGACGAATTTTTTTCGGAATATAAAAAAACGTTTGAAATTTTTCTTCCCAAAGAACGAGCCGAAAATTTTCGATTAAAACTGAATTTTAACGTTTATTTTGGTTTTAAACCGAATCTATCATAAAATTTCCGTTATAACATCAAAAGAACAGCCGATTCACGCCGTCAATCAGCGGAAACGACGGAAAATTTAAAATAAAAGCAGGATAAAAAATATTTTATTTAAAAAGGATCGGTTAAAGGGACGGTATTGGGTAAGAATGACCTTGATTTTCCAATAAATACCGGTAAAATAACAGATAGGATTATTTTGTATTGTCGATCTCTCAGAAGAAGCGATTTTACCGCCAACAGAAAACTGTTTTCGATTGCCGTTCGGCCATATCCGGCAGACGAAATTCTTTTGAACGGCACTTCAACAATAACCCAGCGATAATAAGATCAGCTGTTACGCCGGTTTCATTACCAATTTTCCGTTTCAACGTCAAAGGGATCGTCAGATCACAAAGTCAATCGTTGGAAATCGCGGAAAATTAAAAAGGACGGTCGTATAATACAAGCAAACAGAAACAGAGATTTTGCGCAGGCGGAATCGAATTTGGGACAAAAACTGATGCCGAACAAAGAAGCGATATTATCTTTTGAAGAGCCTATTGTTGAACTTGAGAACCATCTGGACGATCTTCTCCGCAGTGAGGATTCTCCGGAACTTCGGGACGAAATTCAGCAGGTTCGTCTTAATTTGGCCAATCTCAAGCGGGTAAAATATTCGAATTTAACTCCCTGGCAAACGGTTGAAGTAGCCCGACATCCGGATCGTCCGCAAACCGACGATTATCTCAAGATGTGTTTTAGTGAATTCATTGAGCTTCATGGGGACCGTAAATTTCGGGATGACCGGGCCATTCGAACCGGCTGGGCTAAACTTGACGAATATAAAGTAATGGTCGTCGGACACCAAAAAGGACGGGATATTAAGGAAAGAACCGCCTGCAATTTCGGATGCGCGGAACCGGAAGGATACCGAAAAGCGGTTGCGAAAATGAAAATGGCCGCCAAATTCGGACTCCCGATCATCAGTTTTATTGATACCCCCGGCGCGTTTCCCGGCGTTTCTTCTGAAGAACGGGGCATTTCCCAGGCGATTGCCGAATCGATGTTTGAAATGTCTCTGCTGGAGACCCCGATCATTTGCGTTGTGATCGGTGAAGGAGGAAGCGGCGGAGCAATTGGGATCGGTGTCGGTGATCGGGTTGCCATGCTTGAACATTCCTATTACAGCGTTATCAGTCCGGAAGGATGCGCCGGTATTCTTTGGAAAGGGGGCCAACATAAAGAAAAAGCGGCCGCCGCACTTAAATTCACCGCCAAAGATCTGCTCCGTTTCGGCATCATTGACCAAGTGATCAATGAACCGGTTGGAGGCGCTCACAGCGACCGGCATTTAATGGCTTCCCGAATGAAACAGTTTTTGAGAAACAGCTTGAAGCGGCTCAAAAACGTTCCC
>CAZZEF010000080.1:0-17800 GCA_964652875.1 uncultured Planctomycetaceae bacterium | reverse complement strand
GACTCCTTTTTCGATCTGGTCTATCTCGTCGCCGATCCGGGAAACGCGTCAAAGTATTTGTATACGGAAAAACGATATAAAGACAGTATCGCCCCGCATTGGGAAACGAAAACGATACCGACCGTTGGGGAAGTTCTGGATCATGAGGCAACGGTCGTGATCCCGCAGGCGGTTCGCTCCTCAAAAAATGATATTGTTCACAGTTACCGTTTTCATCTGGAAAAAAAGGTAAACGGAAGTTGGGTAACCGCTCCTGACCGATACGTCTGGTCGGAGTATTATTTCAACAAGAAATCAAAGGATTTGACAGCGTTAATAGAAGGTCTTGAGGATCAGACCGAGTACCGGGCCAAAATTACCGCAATAAACGCTTTTAACAAGGAAAGTTCCGATTTTTTAACGACTGAATTCAAGACCGTTAGGGATCTTTTGGATACAGTGGACAAAAACGCGCCTAAACCGAACGCCAATATTCTTGACATTTCCTTTACGGAAACGGAAGCGGTCAATAACCCCGTCAACGGCTTGAAAAATCAAAAAAAATTATTGAAAAACGGCGATCCGAAAATTATCGCGGATCCGGTATCAGGAACTTATACCGCTGTTTTTGACGGAAAAAATGATTATTACAAGATCCCGTTTACCAAGAAAGAGTATCGTCGTTTTAGCGACTCCGTGACGATGGCGTTAAAATTCAAAACGGATTCTTTTCGAAACGCCGCTCAAGATATTTTCGCCAATACGGAAGGGGGCGGCTGTTCCTTTGCGATCAATTCCAAAGAGAAAAAACTTGAATTCTGGTGCAGTGCCGGCGGCGGTTATAAAATTGTTTCCGCGGATTTCGAGCCGGGAAAATATATTACCGCGTTCGGGGTTTATGATGGAAAAAATATCATTCTTTACCTTAACGGAAAGGAAGTGGCCCGAAAGGCCGCCAGGGGATCGATTCGTTATACCGGTGACAAGACAGCAATGGCATTCTGTCTTGGGTCCGACATTGCTCACGGAGGCGGGGGAAGCGGTTTCTTTAAGGGCACAATCGCCTGGGCCAAACTTTTCAACTGGGCCCTGACCCCGGAACAGGTCGCTCATTGGTAATAATGAATGTTGGGTTAATAATAATAATAATAATAATACTGTTATTGCCCTAATATTAACAATGGTTCAAAAACCTTACAAAAAATTGTAATTAATGTTAACACAATAAAGAGATTGTAATAATTTTATTTTCTCAACAGTTCAGTAAAATTTATTATTGAAAGGAATGTTTATGAAAAAAATATCAAGGCGATCATTCATCGGATCAGCGGCAGGAGCATCGGCGGCGGTTCTGACAGTACCGGCGCTTGTACCGCGCAATGTTCTTGGCAAAGGGCAGACCCCACCAAGCGGTAAGATCACTCTCGGCGGGATCGGGATCGGCGGAATCGGTCATCCGCAGTTGAAATCGGCGGCGGCCGCAGGTTTCCAAATCACCGCGCTTTGCGATATTGATCCGAAGTACGCCGATAAAACGCGAAAAATATTTCCGCAAGCCGCGTTTTATCGGGACTTTCGCGAACTGCTCGACAAAGAGGGCGATAAAGTGGACGCCATTTATTGCGGTACTCCGGATCATACGCACACGATCATAACGCTGGCCGCACTCAAAAAGAAAAAGCATGTCTGTACTGTCAAGCCGCTGACACGAACCATTGAGGAATGCCGGGTAATCGCCAAAGCAGCCCGGGAAGCGAAAACAGCAACGCAGGTAACAATGCAGCCGAACACCAGCGATCAGGCCTGCCGTATTATGGAGCTGATCAATGCGGGCGCCATCGGAACGGTTCGGGAAATTCACGCCTGGTCTTGTCGTCCTGTTTGGCCGCAGGGGATGCCGTCTCTGCCCGATTTTACGGATCCTGTTCCGAAAGATTTCGATTGGGATGCCTGGCTCGGTCCCGCTAAAAAGATCCCGTTTGCAAATGAATGGCCGCTAAGCAGTCCGATTCCGAAAATGCCCGCGCAGAATTGGGGGAAACGAGCTGTCTATCATCCATTCAATTTTCGCGGTTGGACCTCGTTCGGGACCGGTTCACTCGGCGATATGGGCTGCCATCGCGCCAATCTTCCTTATCGCGCTTTCAAGTTGAAATACCCGACCCGGGTTTCCTCGTCGAGTACCAAAGCTTATGACGTCGCGTTTCCGTTGGCCTGCATCGTTACTTACGATTATCCGGCCCGGGAGGATCTGCCCGAACTGCGCATGATTTGGTATGACGGCGGTCTTCGTCCGAGTCCTCCCAAAGGATATAAACAGGCCCAGCTTCCCGCGGAAGGTGTTCTTTATGTCGGCGATAAAGGTTTTATGCTCAACGATGAAATTCTTGATCCTGACCGCGCCAAAAAATTCGCCAACGTTCCCAAGACGATTGAGCGCCGCGGCGGCGTCATGCCCGAATGGTACGAAGCCTGCCAAGGAGGAGAACCGGCCAGCGCGAATTTCGAGTACGCCATTCCCGTGACGGAATTTGTTCTTTTGGGCAATCTTTCCATTCAAACCGGCAAGGCGGTCGAATTCGATCCTGTTACAATGACCGTTAAAAACAATCCGGAAGCGCAAAAACTCATTCGTCAGCCTTATTACAACGGCTGGAAATTGGAGTGATCTTTGCGGTAAACGATTGATATTGATTTTACCGGCGGCGCTGTTCCGACTTTTGATAAAATCGGGACAGCACTGAATGTCAGCGTTTGCTCCTTGGAGCCATTGATATTGCGGAGAAAGATTAACGGCTCTTAAAAGTGAACTTTATTGCGTGCGCTAATTGGAGATATTAATATCGCGGGAATCGGAAAAGAGACCTTTTTCGGCGATTTGTCCCATTGTGTCAGCGATTTGTGCCAGTTCATCGGAAGCGGTAATATAAGGAGGCATTGTATAAACATATTTACTGAACGGACGAAGCCAGACGCCGTTTCGAAGCAGAATATCGTTGACTTCCTTTTGATCGGGCAGCTTTCGAAGAACCAAAACACCAATAGCTCCGAGAACGCGGACATCCTGAACATTGGGATGGTTTCGATACGGGTCAAGAAGATCATTTAACTGACGCTCAATGGCGGCAACTTTCGTTTCGTAATCGTTGTTTTGAAAGAGATCAACAGAAGCGCAGGCGGCAGCGCAGGCCAGCGGATTGGCCATAAAAGTCGGACCATGCATAAAGGCTCCCCGTCCTTCGGATGAAATGACCTCCGCGACCTTGGAGGTTGTTACCGTCGCCGCCAGAGTGATCGATCCGCCGGTCAGATTTTTTCCCAAACATATAATATCGGGTAAAACGCCCGCATGAAAAGCGGCCAATCGTTTTCCTGTCCGGTAAAATCCTGTCGCGATTTCGTCAAAGATCAAAAGGATCTTTTGCCGGGTACATTCTTCGCGCAGCCGCCGCAAATATTGAGGATTGTACATCCACATGCCGTTGCCGCCCTGAAAAACAGGCTCGACTATTACCGCGGCGATCTGGTCCGAATGATCTTCCAGAAGGTGAGCCATCGAATCGAAGTCCCGGTCGAACCAGTTTTCGTCAAAACGGCAGTTCGGTCGATCGGCAAAATAATGTTTGGGGATGATCCCCTGAAAAAGAAGGTGCATTCCGTCCGGTTCACTCAAGGCCATTGCTCCGGCCGTATCGCCATGATAGGCGCCATGAAGCGCGGCGATCCGGCATTTGCCCGGACAGCCGAGCGCATGCTGATATTGAACCGCCATTTTAACAGCGCATTCAACGGAAATTGATCCGGAATCGGCATAAAAGATCCGGTCAAACCCCCCGGGTAAAAAATCGATCAGCTTTTCAGCCAGTCGAACGGCCGGTTCATGGGTAAAGCCGCCGAACATGACGTGCGCCATTTTTTCGCTTTGTTTTCGAATCGCCGCCATAATCGCCGGATGCCGATGGCCGTGAGCCGCGCACCACCAACTGGAAATTCCGTCAATCAACTCCGTTCCGTTTTCCAGTCGAATTCGGGTTCCATAATTTTCAACGGCAAAATTTATCGGCGGCGGATTTTTTATCGACGCGTAAGGATGCCAAAGATGTTCCCGATCAATTCGTTTCGATTCCGCAAAGTCAATCATAACGGTCCCTTTTGAATAGTCTTTCTGCAAATTTGACGTTCCAGTTTTGGACGGTTTCTTGTTTTAGTCCGTCAGTGCGAAAAAGTAAAACGCGACCGGTTTGTTACCGCGCAGCACTGACATCGAGCCGGTATTAATTGGACCGAATTTTAAAGATCTCCGAAAAATCAAGATCATGCGGATTGTTCATATCGACTCGGGGAACAGAAATAATCGTTTCCGACTGACCGAATGTTTTCAGGTATTTTTGAATCACTCGTTTGGTGTCGTCGCAAATAATACCGAATTCGCCGGGCGAATAATTGAAGATCGTCCCCGCGATTTTTATTTTACGCGCTGAAATGGCTTCAAGAGACAGCAGGGCATGATTAAGACTGCCAAGATAACCGGAAACGACCAGAATAATAGGCCAATTCTCCTGCGCGGCAAAATCGATAGTCAAAAGATCTTCGGTAAGCGGAACCGCCAAACCGCCCGCCCCTTCTGTCAAAACAACGTCATAGCGTTCGGCGAGAGTATTGACCGCGTTACGAATTTCCGTCAAATCAACAGATCTGTTTTCCAGTTTGGCCGCCAGATGCGGAGAAGAAGGAAACCGAAAGATCTGCGGCGCAGTCAAACCTTCCTGATCCTCGGGAAAAGAGGTTACGCCCATTATTCGGCGGTGTCTTTCAAGATCATCCGATCTTCCGATGTTGCCGGTTTGTACTAACTTTGCCGTAATGACTTTAACACCCGTGTTTCGCAAATAACGGGCTAAAAGACCTGTCGCAATTGTTTTGCCGACATCAGTTCCAATTCCGGTAACAAAATAGATATTGTTCATGGGGATCAATTTTTAAATAATTTTTTCTTATTGAATTAAATGACGGCAACGATATTTCGGTCCGTCGTTTTATATTGTTTTGTTTAAATTTTCCGTGATTCCGCGGATCGATTACGCCAATCGACTGTTCTTTTTGACATTGGAACGGAAAATTCATCCTAAAACCGGCCTGCCTGCAGTTTTTATACTGCTTTTATTTTTAATTTTCCGTCATCTCCGCCGATTGACCGCGTGAATCGGCTGTTCTTTTGACGTTTATAATGGAAAATTTATGAATGATGAAATTGGTATACATCAGAAAAATCTGATTCCCGAAGGGGATCGGGAGAATCGCGGCTAACCGGACCATCTAAATGATTTTTTCGGGATGAAATCCGAGTTCGCGAATAATATTCAAATCGTTTTCGATCGAAATGCCCGCCGTTGTCAGCATATCTCCGGTAATGCAGGCATTGACGCCGCCTTGAAAAGAGGTGCGTCCCTGATCTTCGGAAAATTTTCTTCCTCCGGCAAGACGAATTGCCGCTTTCGGCAAAATAAAACGAAAAAGCGCCCCTGTTCGGAGCATTGTCTCTTCGTCGGGAACAGGATCGTGTTCCAGCGGAGTTCCGGGAATTGGCGTTAGCCGGTTGATCGGAACAGAGCGGACATTCAGTCGTTTCAGCTCAAAGGCCAAATCGATCCGGTCGGACCAATTTTCACCGAGTCCAACAATAAAACCGCAGCAGATCTCCAGTCCGGCTTTTCGGGCACGACCGATTACCGTCAGTTTGTCGTCGTAAGAATGAGTCGAACATATTTTAGGAAAATTTCCGCGCGATGTTTCAAGATTGTGATGATATCGGCTGATTCCCGCCTCTTTTAGCTGAAGAAAATCGTTTTCATCAAGGAGTCCGGCGGAGATGCAGATGGAAAGATCCGTTTCCTGTCGAATCATTCGCGCCGCCTGAGATAACTGATCAATTTCATGAGGATCAAGTTTTTTTCCGGAAGTAACAAACGAAAATCGAAGAACACCGCGCCGGGCATCTTTTCGAGCGAGATCCAATAAGATCTTCTTTGAAAGAAGCGGATATTCATCAGCCCGGGTTTTATAATGAGACGATTGCGCACAGTATTTGCAGTTTTCGGAACATCGTCCGCTTTTTGCGTTGACAATGGAACAAAGATCAAAACTTTTTCCCGTGAATTTCAAGCGGATTTCATTGGCCGCGTCCAGAAGTTCCTTAAGCGGAAGGAAGGGAATCAGACCTGCTTCCGCAACGGAAAGATCTTTCCCCGAGAGAACTTTGTTTTTCAATGTTTCCGTCTTTGATATTGCCGAATCGTTTTGAATTCGATCCGTTTCAAAGAATGGAAAATCGGAGTTAACCGATTTCGTTGCCTGGATCTTGCTATTATCAACCATTATAAAAAACTCATGTCAAAACAAAATCATCCCTTTTACAGCGCGTAAACAATATTTTGCTTTGACGGCTGGCCGATGCCGCGGATCGAAAAATACTTTTGACCGCAAATACACCGGTTCCATGAATGATTTTTTTGTTCCAACGTCAAAAAAACAGCCGATTCACGAAGTCAATCAGCGGAATCTCGGAAGATTTAAAATGAAGGCAGTAAAAAACAGATCAATCAGTTTCATGTGTTATTCGCAAGCTTGTCTTCTGCCCGTTCAAGACACTAAGAGAACCGGTTTCGGACGCGTTTTTTATTTTTATACCGGTTCCATGATGAATTTTCTGTTTTAACGTCAAAAAGATCCGTCGATTCACGGAGTCAATCGGCGGAAATAACGGAAAATTTAAAATATGAGCAGTATATAAAATGTACCCCGTTATAATTCCGAACTCTTTTGGCAATCATACACCACCGCGATTTATTGGCAAGGTGTATCATCCTTGTTTTTTTCCAAATGTTTTAAAATCATGACGGTAATATCGTCCTGTTGTTTGGATCCGCTGAAATCTTTTAGAATATTGAGAAAACGTTTGATTTCCTGTTCTTTAGGAACGGTCATTAGATCTTTGACGTTTTTAAGCAGACGATCCTCGCCGAAAAGATCCCCGTTTTCCGCTGTTGCCTCGGTCACGCCATCAGTATAAAGAAACAGCGCATCCCCTTCGTCAAGAGAGATCGATTTTGTCGAAAATTCATAATCCGGAAAGATCCCAAGAACCGGATTTCCCGGTTCCTCCATAAAACGCGGCTCCGAATTTTCTTTGGCCAGAATCGGCGGATTGTGTCCGGCATTGGTATAATGGATCTTTCCGGTCGGAATATTACAGACGCCGAAAAAAAGAGTAACGAACATTCCTTTTTTATTGGAGGGGACCCAAGTCTTGTTAACAGCGGAAATGATCTTTCCTGGATCGTTGGAGAGTTCTGATTCCTGTCGGATCAGTGTTCGAACGGCGATCATGATCATTGCGGCGGGAACCCCTTTTCCTGAAACGTCCGCGATTAAAAAGGCGATATTGTTTTCGTTCATTGTCCAGTAATCGAAGAAATCGCCGGCGACTTCCTTGGCAGGCTCAAGGGCGACATCAAGCCAGAAATCACTGTCGGCAGGATTATGCTGCCAGTTAAACGGGAGAAAAGACTGTTGAATGTCCCGGGCGATATCAAGATTTCGTTCAAGAACTTCGCGTCGGGTTGCTTCTTCAATTGTCCGATTCAGGTACTGATTGAGGTTGGCGATCATGTTGTTAAAATCGACGGCCAAAATACCGAGATCACTTCGGGGATTCAGTTTTTCGGTGCAAACACGGGCATTGAGATTTCCGTTCATAACCTGCCGGGCAACCCTGGTCATTTCGTAAACAGGGTGAAACAGTCTCATAAAAACGCCGCTGATGATCATACCCAGCAAGATCATCACCAAAATACCGGTGATCCATATGATAAAAAGTCGTTTATGCAGACTGTTTAAAACCAAATTTTCGTCGAAAGTCGCGACCAAGGTAAAACTCATATCGGACCGCAATTGGGTAAAGATCAACCAAAAAGGACGCAGTTGCTTATCGGTCGAATCGGTACTGACCCAATTTTCCAATCTTAAAACGCCGCTTTTTTCTGAAAGAAGCGTATCCAGCTGCGAATATAAATTGCGCTGCCCGATGGAATCGGCATAAGAATAAATCCCTTCGGAGTCAATTCGTTCCGTTTTTGAATTAAACAGAGTTTTTCCGTTGTCGCCTAAAATATAATAGGACCCTCCGTATTTTGACGAGAGCCGGTCGGTATCAAGAGAGGCCAGTTCTTTTTTATAGATATCGATTTTAATTTTACCGAAAATAACACCCGCGAAGTTGCCTTTATAATAAAAAGGACAGGAATAAGCGTAAACCTGCAACGATTCAAGTTCCGATAAAAACTGATCGCTCCAGCAGCCCTTTCCGGCCAGTTCCGCCAGCAGGTACCAGTCGCTGGTTGTATAATCCGTTCCAGAAATATCCGACCAGACAAAGAGATTTTCTTCCGTTTTTTGATGCAGGATCAGACATAAATTCCCGGGAACGATTTTAGAGACCAATTCTTTGTTATTCGAATGATAATCAGGAAGTTTGTATTCCGGATACTTGTTCTCTCGAAGATCTTTTAAAAATTCAGGTGCGTAGGCGATTCCGATGGCATGCAGAAACGGAAAGGAGTTGAGTTGATGTTCAAAATACTCTTGGGACGGTTTGTTTCTGAACTCACTTAACAGATCGGCGTCCATTTTGACCTGTTTGGAGATCTCCCGCATGACGAGCTGAATTTTAATTGCGTATTCATCGACAGACCGAACAAGCTGATTTTTTATTTCCGTTGTTCCGCTGTTCAGGATGGATCTTGTGTACAGAACAAGAATCATTGTAATGACCAGTGTTACAGGACAAAGAAAAAACAAAATCATTTTTAAACGCGACATGGCAGTTCCGATTAAAAATTGTCATTATTTTTTCAAACATTCAAGACTGTCGGACGAGCGCGGTGCGCTGCTTGATTGTCTCGATGTTTGATTTCGTTTCGAGGTTGCGTTGGGCAGACTCCCTGTTTTTTGTTTTAAAGGATGAAAACAGTTTTATACTGCACTCCTTTTAAATTTTCCGCGCTTTACGCCGATTGGCTTTGTGAATCGACTGTTCTTTTGACATAATCACGGAAAATTCATCATGAAACCGGTATAAAATTACCCGGCGTTTTAAAATCAGTCACCGGTAAAACCGGCGGTTGAAGGAATTGCGTTATTCAAATTATTTGCGCTGATTTTCTGGTATTCGTTCACCGACAGCTTCAAGAGGCACGATCCGAACGAAATTCGAATAAACCGGAAAATCTTTTTCCGCGATGATTTGAGTTCGAATGAGTACCTCCCGCATCTGATTGTAATCGTTTTCGGAAAAGACGCCGTTTTTAGACATCTCGGGAGAAAAATCGAGAATCTTGAACCATTCTTTCAGTTGAAGATCAGCCAGATGCGGGTCAAAATAATAGGATAAAGGAGCGTTGTCGGTTTTAAGAACGTTGATCGCGTTGGAAGGATTTTTCACTACTTCCTGCCATCCGAGCCAAACGGCTTGAACGAATTTGCGGCAAAGATCCTTATGATTCTCATAAAAATCGGAAGAACAGATCAAAACGTCTTCCGGAAGAGTAAATCCCGCTTTCTCAAGCGAGAAAAAATTTAAGTCATTTCGATATCGTGTGAATCGGGCAAACACTCCCCATTCATAAGAGGTATAAAAGAGACCGTCAATGTATCCTTCCCGAAAGATATTTAAGCCATCAGTTCGTCGTCTTATGATTTTATCGCCGATCTTTAATGCCCGGGCATAAGCCAACGCCGATTCTTCCGCTTGAGTGGTCGCGCTTAATTTTTTGCCCGCCAGGAAATGAATATCGGTAATGGACGGATTCAGATCCTTTCTGACTTTTACACCGAGCGAGGAATGTTTGGCCATTCGGGAAATAACGGTCAGATTTTTTTGTTTTGCCTGAATTGCGCAAGCATGCGGCATCCAGGTTACCGCAAATTCCGCTTTTTTTCTGGATAAGACATCGATTCCGGGCGCTTGCGGTCCTGACCAAAAAAAGACGACCGGCGGCAGCCCCGCCTTTTCATAAAAGCCGCATTTCTGGGCCATTAAAAAACCGAGATACTGCACCCCTGAAAACGAATGAAAATAAACGCGTATTTCTTTAGGAATAACGGTTAATTCATTTTTATTCGCCGTTGTCTCTTCCGCTTTCAATCTGTCGCAGATTTCATAATTGTATCCGTACAAAAGAAAAAGTATAAAAAATACGGTAAGCGCGAGTTTTTTCAATGTTCGATTGCCGTTCATAAGTATTTTCCGTCCGTTAAACATAAACTTGACGAATTTTATGCCGTCAATATCATTTTTTTCATTTTGTTCGGCAGCAGGAATCGCAAACAGTTGTTTTCTTAAATCCGTAACGAAAAAATAAATCGGCATAACGATAATAGTTTGATTTTATCATAAATGTACCAACAGTCAATAACTTATACTCTGTTATTAATAAATTATTGTTCTGTTTTTTAATATTGGTTCTTATGACAAAGCACCGCGATAATAAATCAAGTTTAAACCCGTCACATAATTTATAATACTTATAAAAAGAATACGTCTTTTATGAATAAATTTATTCACTCATTCAATTATTTTATTTTCTTCCGGCTTCTTTACAAGATCTTTTTTACCTGTTATATTTTTCATTATATTTATTAATTGGTTCGAAGATCTGTTAGCGTTTCTTGACGCATCAGTGATCCGTACTGAAAAATCTTTAACAGACGAAAAGCAACTTATATCCGTCTTTCCGCGTTTTTTCGAGAGACCGGATCCTGCCGTCATGAATTTTGAGATCTTAAAGTAGATCTTTGCAACGGACTGTTGTCCTAAAGGAAACTGAAAATGTATCAGCAGCTGCCTTTTATTCTTACCTCTTTGTTTTTTATCACCTTGCTGATTATTGCGGCTTGGGGAATGAAACGAACACATAATTTGAACGATTTTTTTCTTGGCGGTAAAACGCTCGGCCCTTGGATTCTGGCTATTTCTTACGGTACGGCCTATTTCAGCGCGGTTGTTTTCATTGGATTTGCCGGACAGTATGGCTGGCTCTGCAGTTATAAAGCGCTTTGGGTTGGAATTCTCAATGCGGGCGTTGGCGGACTTCTGGCTTGGATCGTTTTGGGCCGCAGAACGCGACAAATGACAAGACGATTCAATTCGATGACCATGCCGGAATTTTTTGCCGCCCGATATAATTCCCCCCGAATGAAAATCATTACCGCCATGATCATTTTCATTTTTCTCCTTCCCTATTCCGCTTCCGTGTTTGCCGGACTCGGTTATCTTTTTGAACGGGTCTTTCATATCGAATTAAAATTTGCTCTTACAATAACAACAGTCATAACAGGAGTCTATGTTGTTTGCGGCGGATATAAAGCGGCGGCGCGCATCGACTTTCTGCAGGGTATTATTATGTTCTTCGGAACGCTGTTGATGGTGATCTTTGTCACGAAGTATTTCGGCGGTCCATCGGAATGTTTGTCCGCAGCTCAAGCGAAATATCAGGAGCGTCTGACGCTGAACAATTCCCCTGAAGGTGTCAGACAGATCCCGAACCTTGTTTTTTGGTCTGTTGTCTTTATGACTTCCATCGCTCCCTGGGGACTGCCGCAAATGGTTCATAAGTATTACGCGATTAAGGACGAATCCCAGATCTTTCGCGGAGCGATTATTACGTTGGTTTTCGCGCTGATGATTGGGTGCGCCGCTTATTTGACTGGAGCATTTTCGCATCTTCTTCCGCAAAATATTCTTGAACAGACATTTATTCAAAAAGATGGAATGACCTTAATCGACACAAATAAACTTGTGCCGCTCATTCTGGAAACCGCTCTTCCGCAATGGCTGCTGGCGATAATTCTGCTTCTGGTTTTGTCCGCTTCAATGTCGACCTTGAGTTCATTGGTCCTCGTGTCCGCTTCCGCGATTAGCATTGATCTTTACAAAGGTTCATTCTGTTCCGATAAATCAGAACGTCATTATCTTTGGTTTATGCGGGCGTTAAGCGCGATTTTCATTATTATTTCCTGGCTGATCGCGCTGTTCAATCCGAGTTGGATCGTTCCGCTAATGTCTCTTTCCTGGGGAGCGGTGGCCGGCGCGTTTCTTTCGCCTTATCTGTTCGGACTATATTGGAAAAAAACAACCAAAGCCGGGGCGTTCTCCGGAATGATCTCCGGTTTTGTGACCATGAACCTGATCTATTGGGGACTTTTCTTCTGCAGTGGACCGGGAACGGCAAGAATGTATTCTCCGCTGGCCGCCTCCATCGCGATTATTGTTCCTTTCCTGATCGTTCCTGTTGTCAGCCTTATAACAAAGCCGCTTGCGTCTTGCGTTGTTGAACAGGCGTTTGATGAAAATTCTGCGGAAAGTCCGAAAAACGCGACGGAGATCCCGAAAGAGGCTTAATATTATCGTCATTGATTGAACAGAGCCGCCGATCTTTTTTTCGGCTCTGTTCTTGTTTCTTTCTTGAAATTGTTTTTTGCAGTTCTTTTCTCGATTGTGTATTTGTTCTGTTTTATTGCCGGTCTGATCTTCTGACTGCTGGTACTCCTTCACTTTGGCAGCATCCGGGGATGCGCTTGTAAATACTTGTCAAAATATATTTGTTTTCCAGAAGAAGTCTGACTCATTTTTTTAAATATTCCTTTTTAATCAAATCGGGATAGGAAGCTTTTTTGTTGATCGCTATAATCAAAATAGTCTGTCTATTTTAGTGTTAAAATGAGTTACTGGAATGTTTATTGCATGTTCATTAATAATACTCTGTCATTATAAGCATATTGTATCAGTAATCATTATTAAGAAATAAGTATTGAATTTCCAAAGATCATAAAAAACTGGAGAGAGAAAACAATGGAAACAAGAATGGAAACTGTATTGATCGACAAATTATTGGAAACAGTGATCGTGCGCGGAGCGAGCGATCTTCATATCGCGGTGGGTGAACCGCCGGTTCTTCGTCTTCACGGACATCTGGTTCGTTTGGAAACGAAGGTATTGACTCCGGAAGACACCGTTTCATTGATGAAAAGTATAACTCCGGAACGATGCCAGCAGCAGCTTCAGGAGACAGGAGGTGCCGATTTCGGCTTTTCTTTTGGCGACAAGGCCCGTTTTCGAGCATCTGTGTTCAAGCAAAAAGGATACATTGGACTTGTTTTGCGAATGATACCGAACGAACTTATTCCGATGGACCAGCTTGGCGTTCCGGCGATAATGAAAGATCTGATCCGTCGTCCCCGGGGATTGATTCTTGTAACCGGGCCGACCGGATCCGGTAAATCGACGACGCTTGCTTCCTGCATCGACGAACTGAACAACAATTTGGATCTTCATATAATAACGGTTGAGGACCCGATCGAATTTTATCATCATCATAAACGTTCGATCGTCAACCAGCGGGAGATAGGGATCGATATTCCCAATTTCGCGGATGCGATTCGGGCGGCGCTTCGTCAGGATCCGGATGTCATTATGGTTGGCGAAATGCGGGATCTTGAAACGATCGAGGCGGCGATAACGGCCGCGGAAACCGGACATACCGTTTTTGGAACACTGCATACGACTGGCGCGCAGGGAACGATCAACCGTATAATTGACGTTTTTCCGACGAATCGACAGGATCAGATCCGGACTCAACTTTCAACGTCAATCATCGGAGTTCTTTCGCAGCAGTTGATTCCCCGAATTGGAGGTGGACGAATCGCCGCTTTTGAAACGCTGGTTGTAACACCGGCGATTGCCAATCTGATACGGGAAAATCAAACTTTTCGAATCAATTCCGCGATTCAGACCGGACACAAGCTCGGAATGCGTCTTTTGGACGACGATCTTTTTCGGCTCTTTCGGGAAGGAGAGATCACCAAGGAAAACGCGCTTGAAAAATCGAATTCACCGGAAGCTCTGGAAGAACAGTTCCTTCATTATGAAAAAGAACTTGCCCGTCAAAATGATGACAGCGGCGAAGATGACGACGAAAATCAGAATTAAGCCGGAAAACAGCGAAACCGGGATAATAAAGAGAAAAATAACTTACGAGAACCCGCAGAGATCCGACGGAGAGTTCCAAACTAAAAATCCTGGAAAAGTACAAAAGAAGAAAGATATAACTGCTGGCGGTTTCAATCTGAAACAACAGGGAACGTTTGCAAAGTAACGCTTTTCGCCGGAAAAAAGTCGTCATTCGATGAAAAAATGGCTGTTGATCTTGTCGTATCAAAGCCATTTTATTTTCTTTTTCTCCGTTTGAGACCGGATAATTATACCGATTCCATTATGAATTTTCCGTTATAACGTCAAAAGAACGGCCGATTCACCCAGTCAATCGACGAAGATGACGGAAAATTTAAAATAAAAGCAGTATAAACAACGCGATCAGAAATTTCCGCACGTACAGCAATTACATATTGATCGTTTCTCCGCCCGACAAAGATCCGAGTGCGCCCCAAACGCCGTAAGGCGATTTGCCGGATTTAACCGGAGCTTCACTGGCTCTGCCTGCGGTTTCGCAATTGATCGTTTCTGAAACAAAGATAACGGATCCATCCATTTTCAGAACATTGGCGCCCCCACTATGATAACTGGAGGCGGACCCCATGAATGTTCCGCTGGCATCTTGTCGGGCACACGTCGGTGAGTTGGGAGGTAAAACGGTGCAGAACGTCTGAAAAAATGCGCGTCCGTCTGTCCATCGCCGACATCGGTAGTTTCCGCGAATTGTCCCCAAAGAGGTGTTATAAGTATCGCTTTCAACGGTACTTCTGGTTGCGATACAAGCGGAAGGCAACGCTTTTTCTAATGTGTCATCAGCAAAAATGCCGGTTCCGTAAATATAAGCGCCTTTAATTTTGTTTCGGGCATTATCGGTACCAGCGCATGCTTCCGAATAACAAACCGTATTACTTGTTCCGTCGATAATCGCGGCAAGTTTTATATATTTAAGGGCGACAGGCATGAAAACGCCCCGATTGGAATCAGTCGATGCCGCATAAGATGAATACGCGCGGTCGCCAACGCAGTAATTATAACTTGTATAAGAAGCGGCATTCATGCAATAAGCATCGGAAGGACACTGAATAGCGGGAATGATACTGTTAAACGGGGCAACACCGTAATCCGTATCAACGCCCGCGTAAGGACCTTTGGTTACTCCCTCATACACTGCCTGCTGTTCCATATACGGCATTAAAAAAACCAGCGGAGAATAAAAAGTGTTGATGTACCTTTTTGCCGTATCGTTCCATGTTCCGCTATTGTATACTTTTGAACTGTATTCTTTGCCGACAACGTAATTTTTACCAGCCGGGATATATTCCGCGTGAGCGTCCGCATAATTGTGAATTGAAATTCCAAGCTGTTTTAAATTATTCGTGCATTGCATTCGCCGGGCCGCTTCCCGGGCCGCCTGAACCGCCGGCAAGAGCAGTCCGATTAAAATACCAATAATCGCGATAACGACCAAAAGTTCTACTAAAGTAAATGCCCTTTTCACTATTCATTCTCCTCAAATCAAAATGTCTTATAATACATTATAAAATAAAAACTTTTTATTTTTCAAATAAATTACAATCCAACTAAAGCAAGATAACGGTATTATACAAATTTTATTCAAATTTGCATTATTAATTTTAATAAATTTTAATAAAAATTTAATATTTTAACAGTATTATACCTTTAAGTTAAATATATATTTAAAATAATTATAACAATCCGTAAAGGAAAGAAAAGATCTGTCTTAAACCGATTTTTTATTATCGATAAAAGCGAACGCGTAAAACTGTTTGGGCTCTTTGCAAATATATAAAGAATGGTATAATTAAAAAATCAAATGATAGTATTAATAATATTTAACAGGTTATTAGACAAATTGATAATATCATTGACAGTAAACGAAAAGGAGATTTCGTAATGACCGACAAGGCCAAACTGATTTATGACGGAAATGAGATCGATCTTGATGTATATCAAGGCGCGGAAGGCGAAAAAGCAATTGATATAACAAAATTATATCAGGATTACCGTCTGACGACGTTCGATCCTTCTTTGGCAAATACGGCGATCTGCCGAAGCGCCATTACTTATATTGACGGCGGCAAAGGAATTCTTCGATACCGCGGAATTCCGATTGAGCAGTTTGACCGTCCCCGCCCCAATTTTATTGAGGTCGCTTGGCTGTTGATCTTTGGCCGTCTCCCTACGCATAAAGAGCTGATCGATTTTCGTAATCTTCTTTCAGAACATGAACTGCTGCATGAAGGACTGCGGAATCAATTCCAGGTTCTGCCCGCCAAGGCCCCTCCGATGGCCATTTTATCCGCGATGCTCAGTATGATGGCCTGTTATTATGAAGATTTTCTGACATTGGGGGACGAACAGTCGTTCATTGAAGTCGCCGGTCGTCTGATCAGTAAAGTTCGAACGATTGCCGCCTTTACCCATCGCCGGGCGCAAGGTCTGCCATTTATTTATCCGGATCCGAATCTGCGTTACTGCGCCAATTTTCTGCATATGATGTTCTCTCTGCCGTATCGTCAGTTCAGCGTTGAGCCGGAAGTTGAGGACGCCCTTAATCTCGTTCTGATTCTTCATGCGGATCATGAGCAGAACTGCAGTACAAGTGCTGTTCGTATCGTTGGAAGCGCGCAAGCGAATCTTTTTGTCGCCTGTTCCGCCGGAGTCAACGCGTTATGGGGACCGCTTCATGGCGGGGCCAATATCAAAGTAATGGAAATGCTCGATAAAATTCATAAAGGCGGTCTGAAACCGCAGGAATGCATCGAAGCGGCCAAAAGTAAAGACAATCCGTTCCGTCTGTTCGGATTTGGACATCGGGTCTATCGCAATTACGATCCCCGCGCGAAAATACTGAAACGGGCCTGTGACCGTCTGTTCGCCAAACTTCAGGTCAAGGATCCTCTTCTGGATATCGCCCGTGAACTGGAAGAACGCGCCCTGAACGACAGCTATTTCGTTGAACGGAAACTTTATCCGAACGTCGACTTTTACAGCGGCATTATTCTGCGCGCCCTCGGAATTCCGACCGATATGTTTACCGTTATGTTCGCTATCGGACGGTTGCCCGGCTGGATCGCTCAATGGAAAGAACAGCATGACAACCCCAACACGCGAATTATTCGTCCGCGTCAGATTTACGAAGGATCGACCATTAACGATTATGTCGATATTGAAGACCGCTGATCCCCTTTAAATTCAGTTTGTTAAGCGCGGCCTTTTCCGGATCGAATTATTCCGTCTGAAAAGGCCGTATTTTTTTATCAAATTCAAACCGGCCGGTAAAACAACCGGTTCACCAAGTCGATCTGCGGAAAAGGAAAATTTTAACAGATCGCGATATAAAAATACCGTCCGTATGAAATCTCTATTTACTAATATTGGGGATAAGAATATAATATGGCGGTCTTTCTGAGTTTTTCATCGGCCCGTTTCAAGGGCATCGCCCAAGAGCCTGAATCCCGGAAAGCCCGGCAAGCGCGACGACGCGCCGAGAAAATCATACGCGATAAAACGATAATGTGTTTCGCGGACAATATATATAAAAGCTATCGGGTTTTGTTTTCCGATTCTGTTATCGGGAGAAGGCCGGTTTATGACATTAACTGGCGCAAAAAACGGAAAAACAAAAGATCCGCGATAGAAAACCCCCAAGACAAGCGATTCTGTTTCGTGAAATTTGAATTTCAGTCCAACGACCGTTTTTTAGGATTCATCATCAGTATTTTCTTTCATTTACTGGTGCTGATACTTCTT
>CAZZEF010000079.1:9587-17817 GCA_964652875.1 uncultured Planctomycetaceae bacterium | reverse complement strand
CCGATATAATCCGTGAGTTCAAAAAACAGGGGATCGACAAAGCGGAACTTTGTCTGGTCGGCTGGAATATCGGAGGTCATGACGGACGTTATCCGCAAATATTTCCGGTTGATCCCCGTTTGGGGGGAGAAGAAAAACTTCGGAAAACGATCACTTTGGCAAAGGAAAACGGGTTTCAGATCTGCGCGCATGTCAATAATTCCGATGCGTATCATGCCTCGGAAATAGGCGGTCTTTGGGATCCAGGTTACCTGCTTGTTCGAAAAGACGGTCAGTTCAATACTTATACAACTTACGGCGGCGGTCAAATGTTTGAAACATGCCCTCAATGTATGTTCGAACGTTTTGTCAAGCAGGACAATAAAAAACTTTCGGATCTTGGTTTTCGGGGACTTCATTATATTGACGTCTATTCGACCGTTAATCCGCGAACTTGTTATTCAAAAGAACATCCTCTGACCAGGGAAGAGTTTGCCCAATGGACCAACCGGATCTTTGCGGAAGCGCAGCAAACGTTCGGCGGACTCGGATCGGAGGGCGGATACGACTATTGTGCCGGACATCTTGATTATGCCCTTAACATTACTTTTTGGTCACCTGAGGGAAAGCTGTCCCGAATGATCGACCGGTATGTTCCAATTTGGCATTTGGTTTATAACGGAATTATTTTGAACAATCCGTTTCGGACAACTTGGAATCATACGATCCAAAAGCCGCTTTATCGGCTTAAATTAATCGAATTCGGCGGACGTCCGCTCTTTTATTTTTATCGTAACTTCAAAAACTTCGGCAAAGATCCCAATGCGGTGCCGGACATTACTTGCGCAACTGATCAGGAACTGACAGAATCGGTCAAAAAAATCAAGGAAGGTTATGATGAATTTCAAAAACTCCGTTATCTTCAGCTGGAATTTATGAATGATCATCAGCAGATCGCGCCTGATGTCTTTAAAACGATCTTTTCTGACGGAACAATTATTATTGTCAATTACAGTGACAAAGATTTTTATTTCGAAAACAAGAAAGTCGGCTCAATGAGTTGCCTGGCAATAAAAAATGGAAAGACGGTCCTCGCAAAATAGAATACACGCGGGAGAATTTATGTTGTCCCGCAAACAGAATTTGTTCTGATAATGTTGGGAATAAATGTATAAACTTTTTTATTGCGTGTCAAAAAAATAATGATAAAACATGAATTATCATTCTTTCATCAGGTGAACAGGCTGTTTTGAGATTAAAAAGAAGTTCTAAAGGCTCGAAAATACCGATAATACTTTGTATTAATTATCTGTTTTTTGTTAATTGTCTGATTGTTAAGATCGTTAAATACAGTATAATTGCAAACATGCTTACTAATCGAATAAGCGATCAGGTTTTTTGATCAGAATATCTTGGAAAGAAAAAGAAACTTTTTTTTCAAAAAAAAAGATCCGATTGGAAAAATAAGATCGTTTTTTGATAAAAGACGGCGAATAAACAATAAAAGAGAGTTTTATTTTGTCTGTATTGTCAGACAATTTTATGAAAAGGGGCTGTTAATGTTTTCTTTTAAAATAACGGGAATGGCCAACGCACTTCCCGTTAAAGTCATTGATAATGATGAGTTGATCAGCCGGTTTCCTGTAACGGATATTGCGGCTTTTTTAAAGATGACCGGAATATCAGAACGTCATATACTGGCGCCGGGCCAGGCGGCTTCGGATTTGGCCTGTCTTGCGGCGGAAAATCTTTTGACGGAAACGGGATACACCCGGGAAAAAATCGACACACTCATTTATTGTAGCTTGACCGCAGATTATCAAACACCCGCTACCGCGTCAATTTTGCAGCATAGACTTAATTTATCGACGAAAACATGTACCTTTGATGTTGTTCAAGCCTGTCCTGCTTTTATTCATACTTTGGGGATTGTTAAAGGAATGTTTTCAGGAACTGTTTCCAAGAGCATTCTTTTAATTCTTGCTGATGCTCTTTCTCAAACGATCAATCCTCGAGATCGGGGACTTGTTCCAATACATGGCGATGGAGCGACCGTCCTTCTATTGGATCAAGTGGAACAGAACGAATCACTGGTCGAATGGACCGAATTTGGAACCGATGGATCTCAATGGGAACGGATCTATATTCCGGACGGTAAAGGCCGGTCACCGTTCAATGTTGATTCCCTCAAAGAAGAAAAGGACGAACAGGGAAATTACCGGTCCGCTGTCAATTTAAAAATGGATGGCGCCGCTGTTTTTCATTTTGCCATTCATACCATTCCGAAATTTTTAAAAGAATCGTGTCAGGAACATAATTGTTCTCTTGACGATTACGATCTTATTCTATTTCATCAGGCGAACAAAATCATTGTTGATATGCTTTACAATATGATGAAAATTCCAATGGAAAAACGCTTTTATTTTATGGATAAAGTGGGCAATCTCAGCGGGGTTTCGTTGCCGTTCATGCTTGCCGAAGCATGTCGGGCAGGGAAGGTTCAGCCAAATTCGAGGATCCTCCTTTGCGGTTTCGGCGCGGGAATGAGCTGGGGGGCGGCTTCACTTCACTGGCAGAATGAGAATCCGTTTGTCCCCGGTTGCTCCTGGCTTCCGTAAGGTTTCAGGCAAAACCAATGCAGGCGAAATCATCCGCCGCGTCCGTTTTTTATCAGGACAAGAATGCGTATGATATTTTAAGGCGAACATTGGCCGTCCTTGGTAAATGTTCATTGAAAACAGATGAAATTATACTGCTCTCCTTTAACATTTTTCGCTATTTTCGCCGATTGACTTGGTGAGAATCGGCTGTTTCTTTAACGTCGGAACGGAAAATCCGCAACAGAAACGGTATAATAATATTCACTTGAAAAATATTTCAAATAAACTTTGCCGAATAAAAATTAATCCGGCGAAAGAATTATAAAAATACATTAATAAGCGAACGCCGTAAAAGAAAAACATACAGAACAAGGAAAAATAATGTCGGACAATCTTTCATTGCTTCAGGAAACAGCGCGCGAAATTCTTGGTAATCAGGATCTTGAACTTGATCAGGGGCAATTGATCGCGGATATTCCGCATTGGGATTCTTTCGCGACGGTGCAGATCATTTTAGCCATTGAAAATCAGGAAAGCGTTCAGTTCGATACCGTTGATGTCGCCAATATTAAAAAAATCGGCGATATTGTCGAAATGATGGACAAACTGATTTGATCTTCCCTGATTAATACAAACGATCCCTTGATGGAAAAAGGGGGGGGCTCAAGATCCTCAATGCGATTCGGCATGGGGGGCGGTTTTTTGCGCGCTTTCTTAACTCTTATTGATCTTCGAAAAACAACAGGGATCTGGCCGAGCCGGACAAAGGATAAATTCGGCATTGTGAATAAAATTCTTTGAAAATCCTGACGCACTCTTCAAGCTGATAGTTGGGAAAAATATCTTCGCGGGCTCTTAAAAGCCGTTTGGTCTGACTGTCTTCTTTGGGAACGAATTCAAGCAGAAGAGCCGGTGCCATTTTTCTGAACATTTCCGCGGTATTTCGCATTGGTACATTGTTGCCAATGCAGAGATGATGAATCAGCGCAAGGGCCAGAACGAGATCTCCGCTGATTCGGTCCAGCGCGGCGCTTCGTTCGCTGTTTCCCCAACCGAGACCGGGCGTCGGATTACAAAGATCGAGTAAAAACGGAAAGATCTTTTCTTCCTTGTTTTCCCGAACTTTCAAATAATTAAGTTCAGCAGCGTTTGGATCAATATCAGGAGCGAGAACCAATCGGCAATGTTCCGCGGCGATACGGGAAAAGTCGCCCCGATTTGCTCCGAGATCAATAACAGTATCCGGTTTTCGTTCTGAGACAATTTCCGACACGATTCGTTTTTTCTCGCTGAAAGAATCGAATTCGTAATTGGTCCCGTTGTAATAACTGTCCCATTCCGTTTTGATCTTCGGCGGCTTTATGCTTGCGGTAAAAGCGGTTAGTGAATCGATCAGGTTTTCAAGGTTCTTTCTCGAAAATACAATCTTTTGTTTTTTTGGGTCTTCATGCGTATCGCTGTTTTCATATCGGGCGATCATTTTCGAATGCCAGTGAATATGAAGAAGACAGGCTGGAGAAAAATGGCTGGAAAACGGTAAAAGTTTTGAAATATAATCCAAAGGAATTCCGTCGATAAAATGACAAAGATCCAAACGAAAACGGAGATCGGTTCGGCTCATTAAAAGGAGCGGTCCGAGAAAATGGGAAATAAACTGTCGGTAAGGCGCCCAGGGCTTACCTTCCTGATACTGTTCCAAAGAAGGAAGGTCAATGAAGACAGGCCGTCCGCGATGAAATTGAACATTATAACCGACCGCGTCTTTCAACGTCATTCCGAACCTCAGTGCTTTTTTCTGGATCTTCAAGGTCAACAGTGCCGCGTCTTTCAGCAGACTGAACGGCCATTCATAAGGATAGCTCACGAAATCGAGTTTTTCCGTTTCAAGTATTTTTATTGATCTTGCGGACAAGGTATCGGTTAAAACGGACTTGAAACCGCAGCCCGGATCAGGCTGTCCGTCCAACGTGTTCGAGCTGTTTTCGAATTTATCAAGAAACGGCGTCCAAAGATCGGGATCGATCTCCAAGTCCGCTTCCCGGAAGGGAAGGATCCAGTTTGTTGATCGGAGTTCTTTATAAAGTCCACTGCTTTGAAGAAGTTCGTAATTGACGATTCCTTTTCCGGCGAGCAAACGAAATATTCTGCCGTCCTGTTCAAAGACAAAACCGGACGGATCGCGAAAAGATCCCGATATTCTATTCATCTTTTTTCTCTTCGTTTTTTAATGAAAATCCGAAACAGCCCAGAAGTTTGTTTCGCCAGCGCCGAAAGGAAACGCCGAGACTGATCAGTCCGATTGTGGCCAGCTGAATGATCAGGCTTCCGGTAAACGGGTCATAATAACATGTTAAAAAATATTCCATTTTTTCTCCTTGGTAAATTATTTTTTTTCGATCGTTGCGTCGATATTATTTTTGCGTTCTTCATTTCGCGGTCAGAAGATCTTCTTAATTCCGAAGACCCTCGGAGGGCGGGACGGAAAGAACATTTTTTCTGCAGTATAACATAACGTTGTAAATGGTTTCCCGGCGAAAATTATCGGACGGATCGGTTTCAATTAATCCGATCCGGTATTTTCCGTCAGGAATGTTATCCAAATTCAAAAGACATTGAAAGCGCCAGACATCGCGATCGAAAACGGCTTTGACGAATTTGTAATTGCTGTCGGAATCTCCTTGGCGAAAAGGTATTTCGGCATCAAAATCGAAACGGTATTGATCATGTTCGGAACTGTTGTTCGAAGGATCTGTTTGTTTTTCCGCTCGAAGAAAAAAAGATCGTTTCCAAGGCCGGTCCTGATCGCCGAAAAGAATCAACTCTGAAAACTCCTGATTGCAGAAAAGAAAAAACGAGTTTCCGGTTCGGTGTTCGCTTATCTTCTGTTCGAAAAGATCTTCCTTTTGGAAATGGACTGTTTTTACTTTTGTATTCAGATCAAGATAGAAATTTTTAAGGAGATTACTGTATTTCTGACTCCGTTTTTCGAGTTCTCTTTTTGACAGATCGAAAAAAGAGGAATTTTTGGACCGGTCGAAATTGGCGCTTTTGATCAAAAAAGAAGCCAGATCACTTGTTTCTATATAATCACTCACGGTTCGTAATTCGCTGTTGCGATTGCCGGACCTTTTGATAAGAAGCAGCGGATTGTTGAAAAAGGTCCGCCGAGGGTCAAAAGTCGGGTAATCATGCAATGATGTATTGGTCAACAGCGAGTAATGCTGGGTATGATCTCCCATGACGACAATAGTCGAATTGTCGTAAATGTTCTGTTTTTTTAATTTTTCGATAAAATTTTCGACAAGGCGCAGATATCCCAATTCAAGAGTGAATTCGGCGGCGGCGTTTTTGTTGTCCGGATCATAAATACAGCCGGCGGCGGCCGAGGATTCGCGCTGATGCGGAACATGAACGCCGAAAAGATGAATGTATTTGAACGTTTTCTGTTCGCGCAGCCCCAATGGATTTTTAGATCGGATCCTTTGCGTGAACTCGGAATCGGGATCGTTTCTGTTCCGATCGGGAAAGCAGGACGGATCCGTTTCTTTTTCAAACGGTCTGAATGTTTGTTCGGCGTTCCAAAAGCAGTATTTTTTTATAACGTTCGAATTTTTTTTCATAAAAACAGGACAGATCCTGAAAACAGCCGCGTTCATGACAAGCTGAAAACAGGAATCTTCTTGACCCGAATCGTCTTTATACCGGACAATCCGACGGTTTTGACGCAAAACGGCGTTGTCAATGACGCGGTCGTCCCAACAGACGGTTCCGCGTACTTCGGGATAAAGTTCAACGTAAAAACCTTTTTCTTTCAGTATTTTCGGAACCGACAGCGGACCGTTGTAAGCTTGAGAGATAAATTCCGGAAAATCTGAATCGGTGTCTGCAAAGTATTCCTCGGTTGTTCCGACTTCGCTGCCGATAACCTGTCCAGTCAAAATAGCGGGAACGTTGACTGTTGTTCCGCCCGGAAATGACCGACAGTTTTTGAAAAAAGTGAAGTCGCTCAATGAGTGTTTCAGTTCAGGAAAATCGTTGAAGATCCGCTCCGCCGTAAAGCCCGGAAAGGAATCAATCACCAGAAGAATAATATTTTCGTTTTTGGAAAAAGTGAATTTACCGCTTTCATCGGTGTCGTATTTGATCCAGGAGACAGGATCTTGATCCGCCGCGCGAGGACGGAATAAAACAGGCGCGGCCGTCCAGAATAAACTCATGAATTGGGCCGACAGGAGGAGAAACGAGTAAAACACTGTTTTTTGAGCAAAATATCCTCTGAAAAAAAAGACAAAGAAGATCAATACAGCCTGAAAAAATAGTTCCAAATACATGAACGGCCGGTAGACTTCCCAATTGACGATCGTACCGTTAAAAGAAGAAAAACCCCAATTAAATAAATTGGCCTGAAACCATAATAAAACGCCGGTCAAAAAAACGGATAAATTGATCCAGGAAAAATATTTTTTTCCAAAAAAAGGCCATTGAATCACAAAAAATACAGCGCCCCATAAACAAGGTGCCAACAAAAAAAAGAGCAACAGAAAAAAACTGTTTTCCGTGCATTCAACGATATTGCCATAATGAATCGTCATACAAAGAAGTGAAAACATAAAAGGAGAAAACAATGAAACGACAATGGCTCTTCTCTTTTCTTGTTTTAAAATCGAGTGATCCATCTTTTTTCTCCATTATAAAAAACCGTAAAAATGTACCTGATCGCATTTTTATTTTTCGTTCTAACGTCGAATGACTGTTAAATCGCGAAATCTTTCGGCGGTAAGAGCGAAAATTTAAAATCAGGACAGTATAAAGTTTGGTAAATATCTTTTGTATAAATAACTTTTAAGAGAAAAAGTAACGGACAAATTTTAAAATATCCATAAATTTTTACAAATATTTTCTACAAAATAAAAATATAAGAATTGTTATTAAAAAAACGTCTTTATAATACTTCCCTGATGAATTTCATTTTAACGTCAAAAGAACCGTCGAATCTGAAGTCGATAAACGAAAACAGACGAAAATTCAAGATGAGAACAGTTTGAAAAACAAAGAGCGCAATGTTAAAAGTTGTAATAATAGAATTATGTTGTTGTTAAATAAAGAGACTGCTTTGTAATGGACGATGTCAGAATAAAAAAGTAACTTAATTACCGATGCCTGAAAAATAAAATGTAATATTTTTATTACGGATAGAATAAAGAAAGCTCTATTTACAGAAAATTTGGTTTTGTTTTATAAAAAAAGAAAAAAACAATCATAAATATTGTAAAGTTGTTATATAATGTATTATAATATGTTGTAAAAAAACAAGATCTGTTTTATAATTTTATTGAAGACAATAATATTCGTTATTATTAATTGTGTGTAAAAAATAGTTGTGTGTTCAAAAAATCAAATGACAAAATTTTTTGAACACAGATGAAAGTCAGAATAATAGTTTATAATAAAATCTTTAGTCTCAATTATTATTAGGGAGAACTGCAATGAAACAGAAAGCGTTTACGCTGGTTGAACTTCTGGTCGTTATTGCGATCATTGGTATTTTAATCGGATTGCTGCTGCCGGCGGTTCAGGCGGCCCGGGAAGCGGCCCGGCGCATGAATTGCAATAATAATCTGAAACAGTACGGAGTGGCCATTCATAATTAT
>CAZZEF010000079.1:8120-9577 GCA_964652875.1 uncultured Planctomycetaceae bacterium | reverse complement strand
GATGTGAATGGATCTTTGCCCCCAACGCGAACGGGTGGAACAAATAAAACTGGTCAAGATAAAGGATGGACTTGGGGGGTGGTCAGTTTTCAGCCCTGTCTTTTCCCGTTTACCGAACAACAGCCGCTGTACGATTTTATTGAAAGTAAAACTTCAGGCGGTGTTTGGCCGGATCCAAACTGGTCTTATTACTGGTATCAAATGACAACTGATGTCGGAACAAGATTCTCTATCAGTTATATTACTTGTCCCAGCGACCCGAACGCAAACGAGCCCAGCTGCAAGACTATTTCGAATTCGATTAATACGATAAAGTCCAATTATTTTGGCAGTGTCGGCGACTCGTTATATAATCATAGTATGGGCAGTGTAAATAGCCGCGGCTTCTTTCAAGGGGGACGTTCGGCATCAACGGTAAACAGCAGTTTCCCGGGAACTGTTTTTATAACAATGGCGGCATTGGTGGACGGTACTTCCAATACCGTTGCGATTGGAGAAGGCGTTACCGTTCCGAATGCCTTATCCAATAAGATCAAGGGCGGTATTTACAGCAACAACAATTTTTCTTCCCCGAGCGCCTGCAACAGATACCGCAGCGCGACGGATTCCAGTGTCTTTACGACAACAACCGATCTGACCGCAAACGGACGCGGTTACAATTACGCTTACGGTACAGACGAATGCTCCTATTTTAATACTATTCTTCCGCCAAACTCGCCTTCCTGTCGAAAACCGGACTCGCCCGCCTGTTTTACCTTGTCCAGTTTTCATAGCGGCGGCGCCAATGTCGTTCTTGCGGACGGATCGGTTCGGTTCGTCTCCGAAACAATTAACTGCGGTACAATTTCCGACACAACGAATGTAACTGTCGGTGAAAGTAAATACGGCGTTTGGGGAGCAATGGGGTCCGTAAACGGCGGCGAAACAAAATCCCTCTAATACTGACAGAAATTTCTTGTTGAGAAAAACTCTCATAACCTGTTTAATGACGGTTAATGAACGATTAATGACGGTTAATGACGATTAATGACGATTAATGACGGTTAATGACGATTAATGACGATTAATGACGGTTAATGACGGTTAATGACGGTTAATGAACGGTTAATGAACGGTTAATGAACGGTTAATGAACGGTTAATGAACGGTTAATCCGGCCCAAAGACTAAGATCTTGTCCTAATCCGGATTGTCCAAATGTTTTCCCGGAAATCGAACCCGTAATGGAGCAAGTAAAACGAGCGAAATCAAAATTTTTGACAAGGGGCGTTTTCGGGGACTGTTCGGAAATTACGGGCTGCGAGAATTTATTTTTTCACTGGGCAGCCCGTATTCTGACGGATGATGATTTTCAATTCGACTTACTTCTTCTGGTCTGCTTTGAGTCCCGCACGCTGACGGTCAACAAGAACAACGGGAGCGTCATAAACAGGAACGTTTTTAACCGTGATCGATTCG
>CAZZEF010000079.1:0-8110 GCA_964652875.1 uncultured Planctomycetaceae bacterium | reverse complement strand
ATAAATTTTTCCGGTAATCAGATCAATCCAAACAGGATCATTAAAAAGGCCGTTTTTAATGGAGACGGTATAATTTTCGGTAATATTGTCGTCGACGGGAAATTGGTTACCGTTCCAAAATACAAGAAGATCCTGTTTCGCTTGCGCGTCCCGATACGCGAACCAGGTAATCGGCTTATCATTTTTAACGACGGACTTGTCTTTCTTTTCAGGAGTGAAAACGCACTGATAATTTTTTTGACGCTTCAGTCGTCCATCAAAAAGAGCAACAATGTTTTGAACAGTATAATAGGCCGTTTTAACTTTCGCCAAATTCTTTTTGTCATTAATTTTTAAAAGACCTTTTCGATTGATTTCGCGGCCGGAATGATCGAAATCACAAATGGTAAAAACGGAACTCATGACATCGTGTCCGAGATCGCCGAGCATGCGCCGAGCGTCCCATTTCGCTTGCGTCAATTCGGTCCAGTCATGATTGGAAAGAGCGAATTTGCTGGCCCGTTCGGATGGACAGCCGTTTTCACCTTGCCAGAGTTTAAGCTTACTGCTGTATTTGGCGACGACCGCCTTCATTTTTTCAACATTATCGTAAGCATCATCGGGATTTTTAGTGTATCCATGATAAATAACCCAACGAAAGAGATCAAGTTTTCCTTTGTCGGCGATATGTTTTAGACATTGATCAAGATATTCAGGCTTGTTTCGGGCCAGGGAAAGCGCTCCGATTTTGGCGTTTGGAATGATTTTTTTTATAATTTCCGCGGTTCGAATATTGAAATCGCCAATTGCCTCGACCGATTTTTTCGGGGTTCCTATGTCGGGCTCGTTCCACATAGCCCAGGCCCAAACGTTTTTCTCATATCGTTTGGCCAGTGCTTCGACCCAACGATCCCATGCGGCCAATGCTTCTTTAGAAGTCGGAAAACCGGCCGCCAGATCCGCACCGCCCCCCCCTTCATAAATTGGATTTCCGTAATCCGTTTCCAGCCAGATCACCAGTCCGCGTTTTTGTGCGTCATTAATAATATTGTCAAGCCAGGTGAAATTGTATTTTCCTTTAACGGTTTCCGTTTTGGCCCAACCGGCCTGAAGCCGGATCCGTTTAATGCCCAACGGGGCGACGTATTCTTTATAGGTATCCCAATAAATATAGTCGCGGTCCATTGTTTCGCATCCGAGTGTCCAGTTTTGTTCGCCGATTTCATGAACGGATCGGGGAGCAACGGATCCGATCACCTTCCAGTTCACTTTTAATGTCGTCTGAACCCGGGAAGGAGATCGATCAATCATTTGTGCTTGTATAAAAGGGATCTGTCCGCAAAAAAACAGGACAGCCGCTAAAAAGATGATTCTTTTCATAAATAACTCTCTCAGTAATTAATAACGTTTAATGAATCTCGAACACGAAAAAACAGGCCGATTCCGCTTTTAATTGAGGGGATCTTTTTTTTGACGGGAATCGGCTTCCATTAAGACTCTCAATTTGATTTTTCCGGTTCTGATATCAGAAATACAGTCGGTTTTCGAAGTAAGTCGGCTGAAATTACGGAAAAATTATAATAAAGACAGAATAAAATACCGTTCATTTTCTTTGATCATAATCGGGGAACCGGCGGTTTGGGCGGCGCGGGCGGATTCGGATAAGCAGGCGGAAGCGGCATATTGGGAATCGCCGGAATCATCGGACGCATTGGCGCGTTAGGTGCGTCAGGCGGAAGATAATGGGGAACCGTCGGAATTTGAATATTTTCTATTGGAACACTCGGAGGAACCGGCATCGTTACGGTATGAGAACCCTGCCTTGTAACCATGATCGGTGAATGAAATACTTTGCGCTTCCATTCCATAACCGCGCCGGTTTCGGCATTCAATTTGAATCGGTAATATTTATTGTCGTGAACAACGGATCCCTCATAAAAAGGATAATTAAAATCCAAATTAAGGTTGAGATTCGTTACGATTCCGCCGGGAATTTTTGAAGCAAGATACCGTTCGACATCATAAGTCGAATATTCGACCCGCGCCATCATCGCCGCTTTTTGACCGTCCAAAACTTCTTTGACCGCTTCTTTCAATTTTTCCTTGCTGAGGTCATTTTGGGCGAGCGCTTCGGAGGGATTCGCCTTTTGTGCCGAATGTTCGATTTTTCCGGAATACGCGTTGACAATGTATCGGGCTGTTGTCGCGTCTTTGTAAAGCGTTACATCATAATAAACAAGATTTTCGACAATGTTCCATTCGCAATGGATCAGATCAGAATTCGGAAACAGTGTTCGCGCTTTATGAACAGCTGTATTTTTATCGATCATTTTTTCCGGCGGAAGATCTTCCCGGGGATCATATTTGAAATGAAAGACAAGATCTTTCCAATAAAGAAATTTACCGGTATGCGCGTCAATGGCAAACACATATTTCTTTTTTGTTGATCGGGCCGAATGTTCCGATGTTTTTTTGATCGGGGAATCTTCAAACATTTTGCCCCAGAAAATAATTTTTTCTTTGTAAGAATCGATATAGATCTCCATTATTTGCGCGTCAGGCTTGCGGCGATGAAGGATTTTATCGGCGTCCATCTGCGTCAGTTTCGCGTTGGCCTGCAAGGCGGAATCATCCGCTTTGTTGGGTATTAAAACGCGGTTGCTGTTTTGAGCCGGTCCGGATTTTTGCGCCGACGGGCGGCCGTCTGTCCGGGAATTGACTTGACCCGATGCTTGTGTAAATGCGGGTAACAGACCGGCGGCAACAAAAAACTGAAAAAAGCAAAAGATAAAAATTTTTTTGAACATATTACCCTCCCAATGGAAATTTTTGAGTTTCCCGAAAGAAAATGACACCCTAAACTTTTGAATTTTATTTTACCTGAAAAGAAAACAAATTAAAAGTATTCAAATAAAAAACCTTTCAGAATTTTCCGAAAGGTTTTTATGCGGTCAAGTAATTTTATTTAATTCGTCGATTGCCAAGCTGTTCTTATGGACTTCAGAATTGAAACATGCAATCGATATAATTCGTTTTGACGCGAAGTCCGTTTACTCTTCCTCAAGCTGGTCAAGAATATCCTGGGCGATATTAATATTGGAATAGACATTTTGGATATCGTCATGATCATCCAAAAGATTGATCAGACGCATTGTTTTTTGGGCCTGTTCAAGATCATTGATATCAACGGTGTCCCGGGCGATCATACTGATATCGGCCGATTCCGGATGGAGACCGGCGCCTTCAAGAGCTTTGTAAACACGGTCGAAATCTTCAGGCGAACAGGTGAGTTCATAACAATCATCCAAGGTGACGACATCATCAATACCGAGATCAAGAGCTGTTTCCATCATCTTTTCTTCGTCCAGTTTGGAATTATCGACGGTAAAGACACTCTTTTTGTCGAAATTCCAGGAAACACAGCCGGTGGCCCCTAATTTTCCGCCGCCCACTTCAAAGATCTTTCGAATTTCAGGGGCGGTTCGGTTATGATTGTCGGTAACTCCGGAGGCGATCACGGCAACACCGTTCGGACCGTATCCTTCGTAAACAACAGTTTCCAGTTCGACCGGATCCAGTTCACCGGTTCCCCGTTTGATTGCTCTGATAATATTGTCTTTGGGAAGACTGACCGCTTTGGCTTCGTCAATAGCCGCGCGCAGTCGTATATTAGCATCCGGATCACCGCCGCCCTGTTTGGCCGCGATAATAATGGCTTTTGACAGTTTGCTCCATTGCTTGCCCCGTTTGGCGTCAACAAGCGCTTTTTTATGTTTAATTCCTGCCCAATGAGAATGTCCAGACATTGATCTACCCTTCCTTATTTTGTATTAATTCAAATTGTTTTGTTTATATTTTGAAGTTGAAAATTTATGACAAAAACGATTAAAATTATTAACTCCGCTCAACCTAACGCGGTTTTTTCTTTTGGAGTTTTTTTACATCCGCTTCCTTAACGGATTTTGGGGGAGGAGGAACTGCCTTGACAGGTTTTACATTTTTTTCCGTTTTAACCGGAGTCGATTTCTTAGCGGGCGCTGTTTTCTTTTCCGGAACTTTCGGTACTTCCGATTTGGTCTTCTCTTTGGAAGATTTTTTGGAAAGAGGCGCTTCCGGGGTTGCTTCGGAAGCCGCAGATCTCTTTTTTCCCTTGTTATTTACCGCCGTTTTGGATCTGTCCGCGTTTGTAATATTGGGGGAGGGAACAGACGGCAGCTTGGCCTTCTTCTTCTCGGAACTTTTAACCGGGCCGACTTGGACGCCCGATTGTTTTGAAGGCCCTTTTTCTGATTCCTGAATGGCAACCGAACGTTTGCGTCCCTTGATTTCTGCTGTTTCTTTTGGCTTTAACGGAGCAGGCGTGTTTTCCTTTTCTTTGACGGCAGTCTTTGGGGATCTCTTGACTGCCATTTCCGATTTTTCCGCAACAGGTTCAGATCCGCTGTTTTTCAAAGTTTCAGCCGCTTTTTTATCGCCTTTATGCAGATCCTGCTTTTCGACTTTTTTCTTTTTGGGGAGAACTGGTTCCGTGCCCGCTTGCGTATTGACGGACTCGGCTTTTACTTTCCCGGAAAGAACAGTCTCATCAGAAAAAATGATTTTTTCCTGTTTTTTGTTTTTAGGAATACTCTGTTTTCTTTCCGCGAATGGATCAGGTTCATCCAAGCGTTCAAAAGGAGGTTCTTCGGCGGAAACCGGCTCAACATAATCTTCATCCGGATTATAACTTTCGTCTTCCGGTTCAAGAGAAGAAGAATCAAAGCTGTCGTCAATCAGATCCAGTTCGCTTTCAAGCGGCAGGGCGGGAAGTGAACGATGACGCTCTTTTTGAAGAAGCTGTTTGGCGATTTCGGCGGGATCTTCAATTTCTCCGCTTTCAACAAGAGGAAGCCAAGCGCGAACATCCGCTTCTGAATCGACTGTTTTAAGAAGTTTTATCGCTCCCGAATTATCCTGCTGCATCATAATGGATCCAAGATTATGAAGCAGGACAAAAAAGAGAACCTTTTCGGATCTTGACGAAACAGCGTCCAGACCGACCGGTTCTTCCTTGTTTTCTTCGTTGATATCCATACATTCGAGAACACGGAGAACGCGTTTCGATCCTTCATCCAATGGAATCGGTGATTTATCGAAAAGCAAAAACAACATACAGGCGTTCATAAAGGATGTCGAATACGGAATTGTTTTGAAGAATTCCAAAACGGCATCTGCCCCCTGGGTTCGCAGATCTTCGAGATCAAATTTATAACGCACCTCAAAGATCCATTGCAAAATCCGCCGGATCCGTTCCCCGGTTTTGCCCGCTTCGGTTACTTCGGCGAAAACTTCCGCCAGTTCCCTGGCGGTCGAGACTCGAACTTCGTTCCAATCGATAAAATACCGTTCAAGAATGGAAAACGCTTCAAGCGCTTTTTCGACAGAAGTATTTTCCAGAAACATTGTAAATACATACAGTTCAAGAATTTCCCGATTTTTTGTCAGAAGCTCCGGAACAGATTTATATTTTTTCTGGAGAACCTTGAATAAATTTTTGATTATTTTTTTATGTGTTGAACCCATATTTTTGTTTGTCATCAAAAGGGGGTTTGAAAACAGTCGGCAAACGGTTGAGCGCCGTTACTGTTCGTCTGTTTTATATTGATGGAAGGCAAACGGACGATGTTCATCATTTCGCCGGATCAGTTCCGGTCGCCGCGCAATGCAAAAACGCTGCGAAAGACCGGAATCAGAGATCTTTTTCTGACTCGGTTTTGTCATCTTCGGATTCCTCCGCGCCGTCTTCAGTAAGATCTTCGGTTTCGTCGGGATCCTCTTCCAAAGATCCCGAGTCGATCTGATCTTTCGTTGATTCAGCCAAGCGGCTCTGTTTTTCTTTTTCAAGAATTTCAGTCACGGCAATGAGATTTTTAACGCCCTCGTCGATCATGAACTGAAGACGGGGCGTGTACCGGGTGTCAATACGTTCGGCGCACCGCTGCTGAAGAAAACCGGCCGCGCTTGTCAAACCGCAAATTGCCAGTTTTTCCTGAGCTTCTCCGCCCCGGACAATGACGTAAACTTTCGCGGACCGCATATCGGACGAAACTTCAACTTTGGTTACGTTGACCGATTTAATTCGAGGGTCCTTGATCTGCTTTAAAAGGGCCATGCCGACAACTTCTCGAATTGCCTGCGCCGCTTTTAATGTTCTTCGTGATGCCATATAATACTCTTGTCTTTAATTGGCCGAAGCCAAAATTTATAGTTCGTCAAAAAAGAAAGGACAGTCGTTGGTCTCCGATCTTTTTATTTTATACCGTCAAAATTTTCAATTTCTCCGCCGACAGTCTGATGAACCGAATGTTCGTGCGACGGCAGAAGAGAAAAATACAAAATAAAACCGACAGGTCAATTCCGCAATGAATAATAATTCAAACGAATTGTTCTTTTCTCCGTCAACAGAAAAATACCGTTTCCCGGGAAAAGGACCGAAACAGTTTTTTAAACTGTTTCGGCATTCATGAAATTGTTTATTCAAACCAATCGGCTTGACCGGCTAGAATTTTCGGGCGATTTCCTCTATTTTGTAAGCTTCAAGAGTATCGCCCTGTTTGACGTCATTGAAGTTTTTCAGCTTGATACCGCATTCGTAACCGTCACGGACCTCTTTGGCGTCGTCTTTTTCGCGTCGAAGCGTGTCAATGACATAATCGCCGATAATGCGGTGATCCCGAATAACCCGGCAATGACATTCACGGTCGATAACCCCGCGTATGACCCGACAACCGGCAATGGTACCGATCCTGCTGATCGTAAACGTCTGCTGAACAACCGCCGCTCCCATTTCCTTGACCTGTTCGATCGGCTTGAGCATGCCCTCCAAGGCCGCTCTGATATCTTCGGTCAGTTTGTAAATAATGTCGTAACGGCGAATTTGGATCTTTTTCTTTTCGGCCAATGACCGGGCGTTTTCATCGGGCACAACATTGAACCCGACAATAATAGCGTCGGAAGCATCCGCCAGATGAACATCCGCTTCGGTAATTCCGCCAACGCTCGCCTGAAGAATTTTTACCTTGACTTCCGGATGTTCCAGTTTACTCAGTTCTTTGCGAATGGCTTCGATCGAACCGCGAACATCCGCCCGAATAATAACATTGAGCGTCTGCTGGGTTTTGGCGCTATTGATTCGGTCGAACAGACTTTCCAGTGTTACGTGTTCTTCGCCGCCGCTAAGTTCGCGTTCATGAACGATCTTTTCCCGCTGTTCGGCGATTTGCCGGGCAACGGAAATATCTTCCAATACGACAAACTTACTTCCCGCTCCCGGAGGAGTGTTCAATCCAAGCAAAGTTACCGGAGTACTCGGGCCAGCCGATTTCAAATGCTTTTGCGGATGAAGTGGATCTGTCATCGCTTTGACTTTTCCGTAAGCGGTTCCGCAGAGAACGATATCGCCCGGGCGAAGTGTTCCGTTTTGAACAAGGATCTTGCAGACAACGCCTTGGCCCGGCTCCATCGACGATTCCAATGAAACGCCGGTTGCGGGCCGATTCGGATTCGCCTTGAGTTCGCGCAGTTCGGCGATCATCAGAAGCGTGTCCATCAGTTTATCGATTCCCATTCCAGTGGTCGCGCTCGTTTCGACTATTTCAACATCGCCGCCCCATTCGCTGGGCATCAGATCGTTGCCGGCAAGTTCCTGAATGGCTTTTTCTCTTGTTACTCCGGGAAGATCCATTTTATTCAGCGCGACAACAATCGGAACATTGGCCGCTTTAATATGACTGATTGCTTCTTCCGTTTGAGGCATGACCCCGTCATCGGCGGCAACAACCAGAACAGCGATGTCAGTGCAGTTGGCACCCCGGGCCCGCATTTCGGTAAACGCTTCGTGTCCGGGCGTATCAACAAAGGTGACGTCACCGTTTTTCGTCGAAATACGGTAAGTCCTGATATGCTGGGTGATCCCCCCCTTTTCACTGGAAACAACATTCATGTGCATAATACGGTCGAGCAATGAAGTCTTCCCGTGATCGACGTGTCCAAGGAAAGTAACAACCGGAGGACGCAGTTTGAGCGATTCCGGAGGATCGGTCTGATCGAACGCCGAGTCGACGAACAGCTCTTCCAGCGATCTTTCTTTTTT
>CAZZEF010000078.1:4957-17857 GCA_964652875.1 uncultured Planctomycetaceae bacterium | reverse complement strand
TCGCCTGTTTTCGAGCCGCGTCCGAGCGGTTCAACGCCGATGATCTCGACAACAGGATCGTTAAGAAAGCCGCTGAACATTCCTGCCGCGTTGCTTCCTCCGCCGACGCAGGCGGTCACCGCGTCCGGAAGAAGGCCGGTCATTTCAATGAATTGTTCCCGGGCTTCCTGACCGACGCACATTTGGAAATCGCGAACCATTAACGGGAACGGATGCGGGCCGAGAACGGATCCAATGCAGTAAATGGAGTCTTTGTAATTTTTCGCGTAAGATCGGAACGCGGAATCGACCGCTTCCTTGAGTGTTTTCAAACCATCGGAAACAGGAACGACTTTTGCGCCGAGAATTTTCATTCGGGAAACGTTAGGGGCCTGTTTGGCAATATCGACTTCACCCATATGGATCTCGCACTCAAGGCCGAAATACGCGGCCGCGGTCGCAAGAGCGACACCGTGTTGACCAGCTCCGGTTTCCGCGATCAGGCGTTTTTTACCCATATATTTCGCCAAAAGACCTTCGCCCATGCAGTGATTCAGTTTATGGGCTCCCGAATGGTTCAGATCTTCCCGTTTCAAATAGATTTGACATTTGCCGATTGAACGCGAAAGACGGTTGCAATGATATACCGGAGTCGGACGTCCCTGAAATTCTTTGCGGATTCGCCGAAGTTCACTGATAAACTGACGTGACCGGCAAATCGTCTGATACGCTGTATTGATCTCTTCAAAGGCGGGCACAAGCTCGTCCGGAATATGAACACCGCCGTAAGGTCCGAAATAACCGTTCTTGTCCGGATAATTATGAAAATAACTCGTAAAGTCCATTATCTTCTTTCTGTATAAAAAGTTATGAGTCTTTTGCCCCTTGGAGACTGTCTCCGAATACAATTTTTAAATACAACAATAAATTTTACCGTTATCAGAAAAAATAGCAACTATAACCCCTGATTTTTTTTGATTACGCTTTTTGAGCCCCTGTTATTGATGAAAGGAAAAGATATAATAAAAGAAATATATTTAATATTGTCATTAAATTTTATGTTTGCTGTTTTTTATTGCTGACGGAAATTTGGAATAAAATGACCAAAAGACTTAAAAATACGGAGTCGGTCCGAAAAATTGATTTGCCGAGAATTGAAAAGGCGGTTCGAGAAATTCTTTTCGCGATTGGCGAGGATCCTGATCGGGAAGGACTACTGGAGACCCCCAATCGGGTGGCGCGAATGTACGGAGAACTTTTCAGCGGTCTTCATGCCGATCCCGCCATTCATCTTCAGAAATTTTTTACTGAAGAGTACGATGAAATCGTTGTTGTTAAAAACATCGGGTTCAACAGTATGTGTGAACACCATCTTCTGCCGTTTATGGGGAAAGTTCATATCGGATATCTTCCGCAAGGCAAGGTGATCGGCTTGAGCAAGCTGGCCCGGGTTGTCGAAACAATATCCAAACGACCGCAAATTCAGGAGCGAATGACCGAAGATATCGCCAATTTGCTCATGCATGAGCTTAATGCCAAAGGAGCCGGTGTCGTCATTGAGGCCGTTCATACCTGCATGTCGATACGCGGAGTCCGAAAGCCCGGAGCCTGTTGTGTTACTTCCGCCATGAAAGGATCGTTCCGAAAGGATGTCCGGACCAGAACGGAATTTTTGCATTTGATCCATGAACACTGATTCTGATTTACGAATTTACAATGTCTGTTTCGCCGAATGTTTTCAAAATGAATTATTGACATTGGCGGTTTGATCGAGTCCTTTTTTGACGAGCGGGAGATTATGTCGAACAGTTTAACAACAACGCAGGCCCGGCTTCGCGATGATTTGCGCGGCGTCGTCACCGGCGATGTCAGTTGCAGTGAGGCGATTTTGCAGCTTTATTCGACGGACGGCAGTATGCTGCAGTCCCGTCCGCTGGGGGTTGTTTATCCCAAAACGGCGGAAGATGTCTCCGCGGTTGTCAAATACGCTTCGGAAATGAATTTGACCGTTCACTCCCGGGGATCCGGAACCGAGACGGTCGGCGGTTCGATCGGGCAGGGGATCATTCTTGATTTTACCCGATATATGCGCAAGGTTTTTCAGGTTGACGATCAGACCGTAACCGCCGGTCCCGGTGTCAATCGGGAACGTCTGAATGATATAATCAAAAAAACAAAAAACCGCTTTTTCGCGCCTTCTTCCGGGCATTTTCCAACTTGTACTTTAGGGAGTATTCTTTCGGTTGACTGCGTTGGTCCCCGCTGGCTGCGTCATAAATTTCCGCATGATTATATCAAGGAACTTGAAATTGTCAGCGGAGACGGAACCATCAGAACCCTTCGCCCGGAAACCGTTGTTTTTGATGCCGGAGGAACGCCCGTTTTCAAAGAAAATTCCGTCTATAAAGATCAGCCGGTTTGGCCGGATCTGATTCAACTGCTTTGTCAAAACGCGTCCCTGATCGCCCGGGAGCAAAACGGATCCGTTCCCGAATGTTCCGGTTATCGTTTGGAAGGAGTTCTTAAGTTCAAACGCCCGCTTTCCAGCGCTCCGCTTGCGGGGAATCGGGCGATTTTTGATCCGGCCCGTCTTGTTTCCGGGTCGGAAGGGTCGCTCGGAGTCATAACCAAAGCGGTTCTAAAAACATTTCCGGCGCCGCGAAATTCGGGATCGGTTCTGCTTCTTTTTGATTCTTTGGATAAAGCGGTCAGAAGTATTGAAGCTATTCTCTCGTTTGAACCGACGCTTTGCGATATGATCGACCGACGGATCATTAATATGATTCGCGAATGGGACCGGCGTTTTGTTACCGTTCTTCCGTCCGGAGCGGAAATTGTTTTGGTCGTTGAGTTCGATACGGATACCCCCGAAGAATTGAACGACCGAATGAACAGTCTGATTCATAAACTGCGCGATCAGCTTCATTTGATCTTCGGGTCCTGGTTTGCCTTTCATCGGGACGAACGGGAAATGTTCCGCGATCTTTTGAGAAAATCGCAAGGAGCCCTTTTGCGAATTCGTCCTCCGTATCAAGCGGTTTCCTTACTGGAAGATATTTGTGTTCCGATTGCCGTTCTGCCCGATTTTCTGCATCGTATTCAAGCAATGCTTTCGGCCGCCGGAATTACTTATTCCCTTTCCGGTCATGTTGGACAGGGGCAGATCCGAATCCAGCCGCTTTTCGATTTGACTGATTCCGGGTTCGCCGCTTCCGCGGTTCGTTTGTCCAAAGAGATCTATTCGCTTGTTTTTTCTTTGGGGGGATCGGTCGGATCCGCCTCCGGTACCGGTTTGGTCCGGTCTTTTATCTTGCCCGAACGGTATCCGGCGCTCTTTCCTGTTTTTATTCAGATCAAAAAAATGTTCGATCCGGACGGTCGTTTGAATCCCGGTTGCGTTGTCCCGGATCTGAATGCCGACGGTTTTTCAAATTTAAAAGAAAACGGTCAATTGACGGCTGCGGATGAACGGAATAAAGCGTATTTATTTAATCGGGAACTAAACGTCGATCATCATAAAAAGGGAATTGAGTCTGTTGTTTTAAATACGGACGCCCGGAAATCGGACCCGGTTGTAAATTCGGATAATACGCGGCTGAATTCCGATGAGCTAAAAAGCAATGGTCCGAACGACAATTCAGATAATGAAGAAAAACAGTTTGGTCGGGATCTGGTTCCCTGGTTCGATCATCTTCGGGGCTTTTCTTTGAGTCGGGCAGTTACTCAAGCCGATGAATTGAATGAAAAGAAGCCGGCGTCAAGACGTCAGCTTGAATTTCAGTTGAAATGGGATCCGCGCAAAATAGATCTGGAGACGTTTCAGTGTACCGGCTGCGGACTTTGTCGGATTCGAACCCATGAAACTCGAATGTGTCCGAATTTTCGATTGGCGGCGGAAGAATACGCGGCCCCGCGAGCGAAGGCGAATATTCTGCGCGGAATATTGGAAAACAGACTTCCGTTGGAAGCACTGACTGAAGATGATGTTCTAAGAATCGGACAGGAATGTCTTTTCTGTCATTGCTGCGTGAATGAGTGCCCGGCGCAAGTGAATGTCCCCAAATTGGCGTTTCAGATCAAAAGCGCTTGGAACGCGGCGCACGGAATGAATTTAAGCGACTGGTTTTTCTCCAATATTGAACCGATGATGGCGTTCTTTTCTCGGATCGCGCCGATAACAAATTCGGCAATGGAAAAACCGCTTTTTCGTTGGATTTTGGATAAACTGTTCGGGCTTCGTCAGACGCGCAAGCTGCCCCGAATTTCAAGATCGTTTCTTTCCCAGCAGAATCGAAAGCGTCAACATCAGAATAAATTACTGACACGACGTCAGAATAAACGGGTCGCTCTTTTCCTTGATAATTATACCAACTTTGTCGATCCGGCTCTTGCGGACGCGGCGATTAAAATTCTTGAACATAACAAGGTTGATGTTTATGTTCCTGACCGTCAGCGGTCGAGCGGTTATTCTGCGTTCATGTCCGGCAACGCCTATCGGGCGGAAGTAATTGCTCAAAGGAACACGACGGTTTTTGTCGATTTGATTCGGCAAGGGTACGAGGTCGTTACTGTTGAACCGATTTCCGCGGTTTGTATTCGGCAGGAATACCCTTTTGTCCGCGAAGATGAAGAGACACTTCTTTTCGGCGAACATACAACGGATCTTTGCGGCTGTTTGTATCAGCTTCATCGGGAAGGGAATTTGCAGCTTGATTTCAATCCGGTTCCCGCAACGGTCGGTTATCATGCCCCTTGCAGGACGTTGGCGCTGACTGGTGATTCTGTCGCTTCAGCAACTCCCGCGGAGGAACTTTTGCATTTGATTCCCGGTTTGAATGTCAGACGGTTGGAACGCGGATGCTGCGGATCCTCCGGAATACACGGATTGAAAAAAGAAAATATTTCCCGGGGAGTCCGGCTTGGACGTCCGCTGTTTCTCGCTCTGCGCGATTCGTCCATTTCCGCCGGATGCAGCGAATGCAATTTTTGCAAACTTCAAATGGAGCAGGGAGCCGATAAACCGACGATTCATCCGCTAAAAATTCTCGCTTATGCTTACGGACTCGGACCTGACCCTTTTATTGGGCGGTAACCTTGTTTTATGAGGCGAAACTTAAAATTATTCAGTAATTCCTGCCGGGAAAATTTATTTGTCGGATCCTTTTTTTCGAGATAAAATAAAAAAATAACAGAGATCAGGATATTAAATTTTAAAAAAATATTTCATTTTATTCCTTGACATTTCTGAAAATAAAGATATACTATTTATTGATTTGAGAAATTCTTTAATTTTAAAATTTACTTTAATAAGTTATTTGGATATTGCGATAAGAAAATTTAAATTACAATGATGAACGTCAGTATTAACAATACAAAATTTTGGTCTTGGCAGCTTTGGCGGATGATCCGTTAACGCTCCCAAGGTGTTGTTATTTACTGAAGAAGAGGAGACGGATTAAACTGAACTTGGTTTAATCCGTTTTTTTTTGAATCAATGATAAGCCGTTTGCGGAGTGTTTCGCGGACGGCTTTTTTTTGGGGGGGGTATGTGCGTTATGTTCAAGGAATTTTATTTAGGTTGATTTCCAAAATGAAGTTTTTATACTGCTTTTATTTTAAATTTTCCGTCCTCTCCGCCGATTGACTACGTGAATCGGCTGTTCTTTTGACGTTATGACGGAAATTTCATGATGGAATCGGTATAAAACAGAAAAATCAGTTCAATAAGAACAAGAAGAAATGAAGCGGCCGTTTTTTTGACGTTGGATCAGAAAAAAAGAACTGCAAAAAAAGCCAGGAGATAAAACAGAATGAAACCGGAATTGAATGAATTTGAGCGACTGTCCGAACTGTTTGATGTTGTAGCGGTTACGCAGGAAATAATTGCCGATTATGAGACGCCGGTATCCATTTTAACGCGTTTCATCGATGAAAAAGAATTTTTCCTTTTGGAAAGTGTTGAAGGATCCGAGCGATCGGGCCGGTTTTCATTTATTGGTATTCATCCTGATAAAAAGTTTGTTATTAGCGGTCGGGAAACAGTTCTTTATGAAAATGGACAGCGGATTTTGTTGGATTATAAAAAGAATCCGCTTGAAGCGCTTTACAAAATTGTTTGCGGTAAAAGCGTAGCTCCGTTGGACGATCTTCCTCCTTTTGCGGGCGGGGCCGTTGGTTACATCGGTTATGATTGCATTGAGTTTTTTGAGCCGGTCGAGTTAACGAAAAAGCAGGGGGAGATCCCTCGTTCGGTCTTTGTTTTAACGGATGAACTGATCGTTTTTGACAATGTTCGAAGAACACTTCGAATTATTGTTTTTACCCATCCGGAAGATTTTGAATCTCCCCGGGCCGCTTATGAAGACGCATTGAAAAAAATCGATAAGATCGAAAAGAAAATTGCCGAACCGGTTTGCTGTCCGGAAGGAAACAACGCGGATCAAATTGACGAATTTTCAATGATGGGCAATATGAGTCATCCGCAATTCAACGAAATGGTCCAAAAAGCGCGGGAAATGATTCGCGACGGAGAGATCGTTCAGACAGTTCTTTCGCAAAGTTTTACGACCTCTTTAATATCCAAACCGATTCATCTTTATCGGGCGGTTCGAACGGTCAATCCGTCTCCTTACACCTTTTTTCTTAAGCTGAATGAGATAACGCTGATCGGATCGTCTCCTGAAACGCTGATCAAACTGGAGAACGGAACCGCCGTTTTGCGTCCGATCGCCGGAACAAGAAAAACAGGCAGTTCGCCAAATGAAAACGCAATACTTGCCGACGATCTTCTTCATGATCGGAAGGAACGCGCGGAACATCTTATGCTGGTCGATCTCGGTCGTAACGATCTTGGAAGAACCGCCAGTCCCGGTTCCGTTGAAGTTAAAAAGTTTATGAATGTTGACCGGTTTTCCCATGTCATGCACTTGACCAGCGAGATCTCTTCCCAACTGGACAAAAAATATAATGCCGTCGATCTTTTGAGTACTGTTTTTCCTGCGGGAACACTTTCCGGAGCGCCGAAAATCAGAGCGATGCAGATCATTGATGAACTTGAACCCGATCCCCGCGGTGTTTACGGCGGAGCGCTCGGCTATTTAAGTTATAATGGCAACATGGATCTGGCCATCGTCATTCGGACAATGGAGATCCTCGGCTCAAAAATAAAGATACAGGCCGGCGCGGGAATCGTTTACGATTCCGATCCCGATAAGGAATACGACGAGACCGTCAATAAGGCGGCCGCGCTTTTTCAAGCGGTAAAAATGGCTTCCAGAAATTTAACGCCCAGCTCTTTGGAACGTATTTGACAAAAAAGCCAATAATAGAAACAAAAACGCGGACAGTAAAAATCCGACCGCGAATACAAAAACAGGATCTTGAAGAACTGAAAAACGAAGTGAATGTTTGTGTCGAAGTGATATTATACTGCTTTTATTTTAATTTTTCCGTCATTTTCGCCGATTGACTGCGCGATTCGGCTGTTCTTTTGACATTGTAACGGAAAATTCATTATGAAATCGGTATATTATTGAGATCTTGAAAGAAAGGAAAATTCGATGATTTTTGTGCTTGATAATTACGATTCGTTTACCTGCAATCTGATTCATCTGTTGTATCAGCTTGGCGCGGAAGTTCAAACGGCGCGAACCAGAGAAATTTCCGTTGATGAAATTATGTCTCTTGATCCGGAGGCAATTCTGCTTTCGCCGGGACCGGGCCGTCCTTCGGAAGCGGGAATCATGCCGGAACTTGTTAAAAGGGCGGTCGGACGGATCCCGATGCTCGGTGTCTGTCTCGGACATGAAGCGATTGGCGAAATTTTTGGTGCGCGAATTGTTCATGCCCGTCGGATCATGCACGGAAAAACATCGCGGATCCGACATGACGGACAAGGTTTGTTTTTCGGTATCAAACAGAATTTTACCGCGGTCCGGTATCATTCGCTCGCGCTTGAGCGGTGTTCACTTCCGGAAGAGCTGGAGATCACCGCTGTATCGGAAGACGGCGAAATTATGGGGATTCGTCACCGTAAATATTTAATAGAAGGTGTTCAGTATCATCCTGAATCGTTTTTAACAGAATTTGGCCGGGAACAGATGGCAAATTTTTTGAAAGCGGTTCATCAAAAAAACAGACTTGCCGAAAGGGTCGGCGATCTTTGTTTGGTCACAAAATAAAAGAATGGAAAAGCGCGGTCCAATTTTGAAAGCGACGAAACAATAAGAAAACGGCAGCGGGTATTCATCAGAAGAATACGGAAATCGAAACCAGAAAAGCGAAAATAGCGGGGAAACACAATGCTGACAGAATACATAAATAAAATAATAAACGGAAACGATCTGACGGAACGGGAGACAGAGGAGGTAATGGATCTTTTGATGACGCGGGAAATTTCACCGGTTCAGGAAGGGGCCTTTCTTGGAGCGCTTCAATCGAAAGGAATTTCCGCGCGTGAACTGGCTGGCGGTGTTCGTTCAATGAAAAAGTATTCCGTTTCTTTTGACGGCGGTATTTTTTCAAAGGATCATAAACTGGAACTGAACGAAAAAAAAAGACCGGACATTGAGCGGGAAAATTTTGAAGTATCCAATTTGCTTGATGAGGCGAACGCGTTTGATATTGTCGGAACAGGGGGAGATGGAGGGCGTTCGTTTAATATTTCAACCGTTGCCGCTTTGATTGCCGCCGGGGCCGGATTAAAAATTGCCAAACACGGAGGCCGCGCTTCTTCCGGAAAATGCGGATCCGCGGATGTTTTGGAAGCGCTTGGTTTTAATTTGTCTGCTGCGCCGCAAACAATGGCCCGTTCGCTGATTAATAACGGAACAGGTTTCTTTTTTGCCCCTTCTGTTCATCCGCTGATGTCGAAAATGGCGGCAGTTCGAAAACAGCTTGGAGTAAAAAGTTTTTTCAATCTGCTCGGTCCACTCGCCAATCCCGTTCCGATTAAAGGGATTCTGCTTGGCGTCGGAGCCCCCGATCAAATGGATCTTTTTGCCGATGCGCTTGTTGAGTTGGGGATCAAACGGGCAATGGTTGTTTCGTCGTATGATCATTTGGATGAAATTTCCTGTTTCGCGAAAACAAAAATTATTGAGATTCGAAATGGGGTAAGACTTCATTATGATCTTGATCCAAATAATTATTTTTGTCCGGACAACCTGAAGGGGGCACTAACCGGCGGGGAGGCCCTTTGTAATGCCCGGATTCTGTTGGAGATACTGGACTCGAAAGTTTATGGCGCGGCGCGGTCGGTCTGTCTGCTGAACGCGGGAGCGGCTCTTTATACAGCCGGTCATGCCGAGTCGATTGATGACGGGATCCGTTTGGCGGAATACTCAATTGACAGCGGAGCAGCCTTGCGCAAACTGAATGTTTTAATTCGCGAAAGCCGGTCAGAAGAAACAGGGGCAACATTCGAAAAGTCAGGTTCAGAAGAGGAAAAATCGAAATTGGAGATCCGCGAAATTAAAAATTTTAATTCGGAAAAAGATCAATCCCGAAAAGAAAAAGCGCCGAAAATCCGCAAACAGTTTTTTAAGTCACAAAAGGTCGACAGCAAAAAATTTTCAATGGTCAAGTGTTTATCGGACAGACCGACAAAAATCAAAACGGAAATGTTTGGATCTGTTCCGCTTGAACGGTCAGAAAGTATTAAATTGGAAAATTATGAAAAAATGGAAATGGAGGGATCTGACCGATGACGACGATTTTTAAAGAGATAATTCCCGATTTTCTAAAGGATATTCTTAAGCGCGGAAGAGAGGATCTTGAACAAAGAAAAGAAAGAATTCTTCCGAATATAATGAAAGAGCAGGCGGAAAAATCGCCGCGTCCGATTTTGTTTACGTCCCGTTTCAAAACAGGGGAGATAAATATTATCGCCGAACTTAAAAAGGCGTCTCCTTCCAAAGGAATGATCCGGTCCGATCTTGATTGCGGGCGTCTTGCGTCCGAGTTTGAAAAAAACGGCGCGGCCGCTCTTTCCGTTCTGACGGAGGAACATTATTTTTTAGGGTCGGCAAATAATCTTGTGATCGCAGCGAAAAACACGGATCTTCCGATTCTTAGAAAAGATTTTATTTATGACGAATATCAAATTGACGAAGCCCGAAGTTGGGGAGCGTCGGCTGTTCTTCTTATTGCCGCGATTCTTTCGCAAGAGCATCTTTGTCGTTTGACCGAATACGCTCACTCCCGGGATCTGTCTGTTTTGGGAGAAGCGCATCATACGCGGGAGATCAAGTTGCTTCTTGACGCGCCGGTCGATATGATCGGGGTTAATGCCCGGGATCTTCGAACGTTTGAAACATCACTTTCGATAACGAGTGAACTTCTTCCGATGATACCGCCCGATCGTTTTCCGATTGCGGAAAGCGCGATTCAGACACATGACGATATTTGTTTGTTAAAAAAAGCGGGCGCGTCCGCGTTTCTTGTCGGCGAAACACTAATGCGGTCCCCGGATCCGGGCCGGGAACTGAACAGGCTTTTGAAATGAGACCTTTTATTAAAATTTGCGGAATTACCCGTCAGGAAGATCTTGCCGTTTGCGTTGAAAATAAAATTGACGCACTCGGTTTCGTTTTGGTTCCCGACTCGCCCCGATGTATTGATCTGTCCCAATTGGAAAATCTTTGCGAAACAGTTCCGAAAGGAATATTGAAAATTGGGGTTGTTGCCGGACAGGATCGGAGTTTTTTAAAGGAAGCGGCGGATGCGGGCAAGCTTTCCGCAATTCAGCTGCATGGGGGCGAATCTGCCGAATTTGCCCGGTCTGTCGATTTTTGCGCTGTTTGGAAAGCGGTTTCTCTTGTATCGGAAAACGATGTTGGGGAATATTGGAATTATCCTGCCGAAATGCTGATTGCCGATTCGGTAAAAGGAAGCGGTGTTTTGCGTTGTGATTGGCCTCTTGCCGGAAAACTGGCCCCGTTGCGCAAGATCCTGCTGGCCGGTGGCCTGACGCCGGAAAACGCGGTCCGTGCGCTGACGGAAACCCATGTTTTCGGTATTGATCTTTCAAGCGGTGTTGAACTTGAGCCGGGAATAAAATCAAAAAAACGGATTGTGCGGCTGGTCCAAAACATCAGAGAACATTTTCAGTATGAATCAAAGAGCGGATTATAAATCGATTCCATCATGAATTTTCCGTTATAACATTAAAAAGAACAGCCGAATCACGCAGTCGATCGGCTTAGATGACGAAAAATTTAAAATAAAAACAGTACAAAATCAGTTAATAAAGAGTTAGAGAAGGAGTTATTAAATGAAAGGTCATTTTGGAATTTACGGGGGCCAATATGTTTCGGAAACGTTAATGCCGACATTAATTGAATTGGAACGGGAATATGAAATGGCGCGACGGGATCCGGACTTTCAAGCGGAACTTAACAGATTTTTCAAATATTATGTCGGTCGGGAAACGCCGTTGTATGAAGCGGAGCGATTGAGTGGATATTGCGGCGGAGCGCGAATATTTTTAAAGAGGGAGGATCTGAATCATACCGGCGCGCACAAGATCAATAATACGCTTGGTCAGGCTCTTTTAGCAAAAAGAATGCATAAAAAAAGGGTGATCGCGGAGACGGGGGCTGGAATGCATGGAGTCGCGTCGGCAACGGTTGCCGCATTGTTCGGAATGGAATGTGAGGTTTTTATGGGAGAAACCGATATCCGGCGTCAGCATCCGAATGTTGAAAAAATGGAAACACTTGGCGCGAAAGTTCATTCGGTAGCTTCCGGTTCGGCAACGCTTAAAGACGCGATGAATGAAGCGATTCGCGATTGGACGGCAAGAGCGGACGATACCTTTTATATTATTGGAACTGTTGCCGGTCCGCATCCCTATCCGATGATCGTTCGGGATTTTCAATCGGTGATCGGCAGGGAAGCCAAAAAACAATGTCTTGAGCAGACGGGTAAACTTCCGAAAGAAGTGATCGCCTGTGTCGGCGGCGGAAGCAACGCGATGGGAATTTTCGCAGGCTTTCTGGATTGTCCGGAAGTTCAGTTAACCGGCGTTGAAGCCGCGGGAAAGGGAATTGACAGCGGATGTCACGCGGCCAGTATCAACGGCGGACGGCTCGGTGTTCTTCATGGGGCGAAATGCAAACTCCTTCAGGATTCAAATGGTCAGATCCTTGACGCTTACTCCGTATCCGCCGGTCTTGATTATCCGGGAGTTGGGCCGGAACATTGTCTGTTTGCTGATAACGGAACCGCCCGATACACTGCCGTTGATGACGAAGAAGCGGTTGAGGCGTTTCAGCTTCTTTCCCGGCTTGAAGGAATTATTCCCGCATTGGAAAGTTCGCATGCCGTTGCGCAAGCGGTTAAAACCGCGCCTGAAATGAAAAAAGACGATATTCTTATTGTTAATCTTTCCGGACGGGGCGATAAAGATCTGGGCAATATCAAAAATTATCTTGCCCGGAAGCAAGAATTACCTTGCCCGTAAGCAAACATCAGGACGGTACTAACGGATCTGAGAAACAAGAGGTCGGCAAGGGGGGGATGAGTTAAGCGGATAAGAAGGAAAACGTGACTGACAGAAGTCATTTATGACAAGTTATCGATCCATCATGAATTTTTCGTTATAACGTCAAAAGACCAGCCGATTCACGCAGTCAATCGGCGGAAATAATGAAAAATTTAAAATAAAACCAGTATAAAACGATAAGTTTTCGAATAATAATAAAAGAAAATTAAAATTTGACTAAAATTTAAATAAACGAGGAAAAATAAGGGGAAATAATAATGAGTAAACTGCAAAAGATATTTGATCAATGCCGCAAAGAAAATCGATCCGCGATGATTGTTTTTTGTTCCTGCGGTTTTCCGGACGAACAGACAGGGGAGCGTATGATCGAAACGGCCATTGAAGCGGGAGCGGATATTATCGAATTGGGGATTCCG
>CAZZEF010000078.1:0-4947 GCA_964652875.1 uncultured Planctomycetaceae bacterium | reverse complement strand
CGTTTTCCGATCCGACGGCGGACGGTCCTGTTATTCAGCTGGCGTCGCAAATAGCGATAAAAAACGGGGCAGCTTTGTCCGGAATTTTGGCGATGGCCGAACGGATCAGTGCGAGACATCCGAAAACAGGATTTATTTTGTTCAGTTATTTGAATGTTATGATGAATTACGGTCTTGATTCACTCTGTTCGAAATTGAAAAAAATCGGTGTTGACGGAATTCTTTCGGTTGATGTACCTTATGAAGAAAGTGAAGAGATCGATCAATTTTGCCGGTCCTGTTCATTGGATTTGATTTCATTAATTTCTCCGGCAACGGGTTTGGACCGAATGAAGACAATTATCAAGGAGAGTCGCGGATTCGTTTATTATGTCAGTATGAAAGGGGTAACCGGAAATTCATCCCGGTTTTCAAGTGATCTTGAGGAAAGAGTTCGCCGACTGAAAGATTTGACTTCGGTTCCGTTGGCTGTTGGGTTCGGTATTTCGTCGCCGGAAGATGTCCGGTTTATGAGCCGGTTCGCGGATGGTTTTGTGATCGGGTCAGCCTCGTTAAAGATCTTTATTGAACATCCGGAAGAGAACAAAGAAGAAAAAATGAAAAAATATTATGATTTTTTAAAAATTTGTTCCAAGGAATCGTTTCGAGATCGATTCGAATTTCAGGTTGATTGAAACGGGCTCTGATATTGAGGCTGAAGTTTAATCCTGTTACAGTTTTTCCCGAAAAAAAGAGTGCTGCGGAGTTGGAGAGGAACTTTTCACTTTGATCAAGCCGTTTTAATGAGCGAAAGAAAGAGAAACACAATTCAAGTCTGGTCTTAAAGTTACAGCCTGCCGCAGAAAAAGGGTCCCTTGAAAAATATTGAAAATATGATAGAAAGAAGGGGATCAGCCCGAATAAAATAGCTGCCTGTTATACAGGAAGCGGAAACCAGCGTTAAGAGAACGGATACGAAATTCCGTTTAAATGGTTCAAGGCTGATCAGAAGCCGTCAAAACGGAAGGGAAAATGGAACAATGTCGGAACGACGTCAGGATTTGCGGAATATAGCTATTATCGCCCATGTCGATCATGGGAAGACAACATTAGTCGATTGTTTTTTAAGACAGTGCGTCGAACATCGGGAAAACCAGCTTCAGGGAGAGCAGATCCTTGACTCCAACGATCTTGAACGGGAACGGGGCATAACTATTCTCGCAAAAAATATCGCCATTAATTATAAAGGCGTTAAGATCAATATTATGGACACGCCGGGCCATGCGGATTTCGGAGGCGAAGTTGAACGGGTTCTTCGAATGGCGGACGGATGTCTTGTTCTGGTCGCCGCAACGGAAGGACCAATGCCGCAGACTCGTTTCGTTTTGAGTAAAGCGCTTGAATTAGGCCTTAAACCGATTGTTGTTGTCAATAAAATCGACCGTCCGGAAGCCCGTTCAATGCAGGTGGTGAACGAAATGTTCGATCTGTTCATTAATTTGGGCGCTGACGATGAAATAGCCGATTTTCCGTATATTTTCACAAGTACGAAAGACGGTTACGCGACGGATGACCCGAATGAGAAAACCGATACGATCTTTCCTCTTTTGGATCTTATTTTGGAAAAAATACCGGCTCCGATGGTTGAATTGGAAGAACCGCTTCAGATGCTGGTAACGACGATTGACTGGTCGGAATATGTCGGTCGAATCGCAATAGGTCGGGTTCAGTCGGGTACGATTCGCAAGGGTCAGTCGATTGCCGTTATGCAGAAAGATGATCAGATGACCATCGGCAAGGTGGTCTTTCTTTATACTTTTAACAATCTTGGCCGGGTTGAAGTTCATGAGGCGGACGCGGGTGATATTGTCGCTGTTGTTGGTTTGCCTTTTGTCGAAATCGGAGACACGCTTACTTCGCCGATTCATCCGAGACGTCTGCCGCGAATTTCCGTTGATGAACCGACTTTGCGAATGACCTTCGGTATTAATACTTCTCCTTTGGCGGGAACGGAAGGAAAATTCGTTACGACCCGGCATATTCGCGAACGTTTGATGCGTGAACTTGAACGGAATGTCGCTCTTCGGGTCGAGCCGATCGGCGATTCGGATCAGTTCGTCGTTTCGGGGCGCGGATTATTGCATCTTTCTGTTCTTATCGAAACAATGCGTCGGGAACAATACGAGTTGTCCGTCGGTAAACCGGAAGTGATTTACCGGACGATCAACGGAGTTGTTCATGAACCATTTGAAACGCTGGTCGTTGAAGTGCCGGAAGATTTGACCGGACCGGTGATCGAGATGGTTGGCGCTCGCCGCGGAATGCTTGAAGAAATGTCGCCGCGCGGTAATTTTACAATGCTGACCTTTTCCATTCCTGCCCGAGGACTGATCGGTTTGCGGACGAAAATGCTGACCGCTACTCAGGGAAATGCCGTCATTAATCACCGCTTCGACTCTTACAGACCGAAAGAAGAAGGAATACCGAGTCGTCCTAACGGTGTTTTGGTTTCCTGTGTCGACGGACACGCTGTTGCGTTCGCGCTTGATGGTCTTCAAAACAGATCCCGTTTGTTCGTCTCCCCCAACGATGTTGTTTATGAAGGAATGATCGTTGGCGAGAACGCGCGTACCGGGGACATGGACGTCAATCCGACCAAAGAAAAAAAATTAAGCAATATGCGCGCTTCCGGAAACGACCGGAATATCATTCTCAAACCGGCGGTTAAAATGACGCTGGAAGAATCGCTTGAATTTATTGAAGATGACGAATTGGTCGAAGTAACGCCGCAGTCGATCCGAATGCGCAAGATCTTACTCAAAGAAGTTGATCGGCGCCGCGCGTTCCGAAGCGGAGGGGGCAACTGATCTTTTTCTTCAATGCTCCTGCCTCAGGCTTTTATACTGACGACAAAATATTTATTTTCCAGCCGGTTGACTTTGTGAACCGGCACTTTATTTTACTTTTATTTTTAATTTCACTCATTTCCGCCGGTTGACTGCGTGAATCGGCACTTTATTTTGCTTTTATTTTTAATTTCCGTCATTTCCGCCGATTGACTTTGTGAACCGGCACTTTATTTTACTTTTATTTTTAATTTCTGTCATTTCCGCCGGTTGACTTTGTGAACCGGCACTTTATTTTACTTTTATTTTTAATTTCTGTCATTTCCGCCGGTTGACTTTGTGAACCGGCACTTTATTTTACTTTTATTTTTAATTTCCGTCATTTCCGCCGGTTGACTGCGTGAATCGGCTTTTCTTTTGACGTTATAACGGAAATTTCATCATGAAATCGGTTTATCTTCAGCCGGTATTTTTATATTGAATGACTCTTTTTATGTTCAGCCGGAATTTTTTATCTTGATCCGGATATTTTATAACGGAATCCGTATAACGGTAAACGGGATCAAAAATAAGTTCATCTGTTGTTCGCCGATAAAAAACTCCCGGTTTTAAAAAGTATCGGGAGTTTTGGATGCAGTTTTTTCAACATCGGAGAAATTATTCGACGATGATTTCGTACCAAAGAGTTTTGTATTTGGGCCCGATCTCTATTTCAAGATGATCCGCGTCAATTCTTCTGGCTTCGATCTTTTTTGTCGGTTTACCGTCAGCGTCAAGCGGACAAAGATAAACGCGGGGGCCTTCCGCGATTGGCAGAATCACTTTGGCGGAAACACCTTCGTTCAGAACAGGGGAGTGGCCCGCTGATTTGCAGTAGGTGATCTTTTCGTTCATGAAGTCTTTCAGCTTATCCGAAGGAATGTTCGGGAGTTTATTACCGGGGAGCGTCAGATCTTCTTTTTTATAAAGACGGACTTTCATATCGGTATTGCGATATAATCCGGTTGCGGCGATCAGCCAGCGGTTTTCTTCAAGTTCCGTTGCGGTTACCGTCATCCAGTCGAGATACGATTTGCCGGGAACAAATTTTATTCCTCCGGCAAAGGTAAATGTCCGGCCGTCAACGAATCCGGAGAAGACTTTTGTTTTGGGACTGTCAACGATAAAGTATCCTTTACCTTCTTTTTGAGCGTTCCAAATTAATTCGCCGGTCGAGCTTGTAACATGGTCAATTTTTTCGCGGACCTGCTTCATATATTCTTGCGGATCCAAAGAAGCAAGTCCGGAAGTACGTTTTTCCGGGATCTTCAAATTTTGAAGACGAATGCCGGAATATTTTTCAAAGACGCGTGACTTCGGAGCGTTAAGCAGATTGCTTTTGGCATCATTGCTGCCGTTGACCGCTTGGCATAAAGCGTCTTGTTCAAACTGATTGGAAAGATCATAAATGGACGCGCCGCCAGCGGATCGGGCCAGGGAAAGCCCGCTTTGAACATCGCCCCGAACGAATAGATTACGGCAGGCGGGAAAATGAACCAATATCGACGGATTGCCTTGAACGTCGAAGAATCCGGCCGTATTGGAATTGACATAAGTGTGTCCCCAACCGAAAATGAATATGCCGCTCCAATCTTGAAAACCGGCAAGAGAGGCAATCATCGGGAAACCTTCCGTTCCGTAAAAGTTTGGATACGGATGATTATATTCGCTGACGGTATACGGTCGGCCGATGACACGCGTCGCGCCTAACGATGCCAGTGATCCGGAAGTACCGAGTTCATTGACCAGCGGTCGATTCGAGACGAGCCAGTTGTTTCCGTCCCAATTTCCGCTGGGAAAATTGGGATGATTCCAGTAAGAATGGATGTCGACGTAATCAAGACGGCCTTGCGCGAAAGCCGATCCGTAATGAAGCTGGGTACCCGAGATCGGCGGACGGGCTTTTAAATCGTCTTTGACATATCGATACATTTCCTGCCAGTAACCGTCCTCGAGATCCAGCAAAAATTTCATATAGTCGGTTCGCATTAATTCCGTATTGTCACTGTTATTGGAGCGGCGAATCAGATGAATATTTCCCTTTTCAATCTTTCCTTTTTTAAAAATGTAAACACAAGCTTCA
>CAZZEF010000077.1:0-17919 GCA_964652875.1 uncultured Planctomycetaceae bacterium | reverse complement strand
AAACGAACCGCTTGTTTGGAACCCGTCCGCAAAATGGTCCGTTTGTTTGGAAACCATCCGCGAAACGGTCCGTTTATTTGGAACCTGTCTGGGAAATGGTCCGTTTATTTGGAACCTGTCCGGGAAATGGTCCGTTTGTTTGGAAACCGTCCGCGAAACAAACCGCTTGTTTGGGATCTGTCCGCAAAATGGTCCGTATATTTGGAACCTGTCCGCGAAACGAACCGTTTATTTGGAACCTGTCCGGGAAATGGTCCGTTTGTTTGGAAACCATCCGCGAAACGAACCGTTTATTTGGAACCTGTCCGCGAAACGGTCCTTTCATTTGGGATCTGTCCGCGAAACGGTCCTTTCATTTGGGATCTGTCCGCGAAACAAATCGTTTGTTCCTATCGGTTTCATTATGAATTTTCCGGTTCAATGTTACAAGATCCGCCGACAGACAAAGTCAATCGGCGGATCTGTTGAAAATTTAATAAAGCTGACCGTTAAGGACGCTGACCGATATTCGGCGCGAATCGACAATTTTAAGATCCGGATTCGTTATTGGAGATCTGCTGTTTTTTTTTCTTGATCTTAAAATACAGAATCAGTACCTTGATCAAAACCGATAAGCCGATGACCAGCCAGCATACCGGGGAGGAAATATTAGTCAGGCTCAGGAGGATCAATCCAGCGAAGATCCCTGTCCAGGATCCCCAAACGAGGCAAAACCGCCGTAACGACGCGCTTTTCATAAATAGAATAATCGCCAAAATAACACCGCTCCAAATCAAAAGCCTTTTAAATGTATTGAGTGCCAACAGTTTTCTCGGCGCGGGAATAACAAGATCGATCTGTTCCGCTTCTTTACTGTCAGTAATACCGAAAAGGAAACGCGCTCCTTTGGGATTATGCAGATGAAGCAGTCGAAACACGGAAGCGGCAGTTTCCTTATTGGCAATATTGGCCTCATAATAGGATCGGATCCCCAAACTGTCGATCAGCTGCTGATGTCTGGAAAGCAGATCGCTGATCAGAGCTGGAGACTGCGGCTCGGGTTCCGTTTGACGGTCTCTTTCCTGCGGAGATTCGTTTGACTTCGCATCGGACGGATGCGGCTGACTGATCAGACCAAGCGATTGTTTCAGATTATCAGATCCTTTGATAAAAACCGCTCTTGCCTGATCATTTTTCAGCGCCAATGGAAGCTGATCCGGGAGACTTGAAAGTTCGATTTCGTTTCGGCATTGCCACCATCGGAAGAGCCAATGCGAATACCAGCGGCCAAAATCCTTGTCGTTTCCAGAAAATGTATGCCGACCGGTTTCAAGAGCGGAAAGAAGAACAGACATTTTTTCCAAATCAAAACGCAGCAGGATCGGCAGCGCGTCTTCGTAAGAACAGGTTTCTTTCCAGTCTTCTTCCGCCTGATTACTGATTTTATCAAGTCTGATGGCAGGCAACGATCCTTGCGGAGGCCAAACTGTTTTGCTGCCTTTTTCCGTCTGATGAACAAGGCAGGGGTAGGAACGGCGCACTAAACGCAAATCGTCTTCGAACGCGCATCCCCAAATTGTCTTGTCGCTTGGAATATCTTCCAGCCGGGCCAAAGGGAGCCGGGCCAAAATAAAATTGTTTTCGAACGAGAGTGAAAAAAATTCCTTCAAGGAGAAATTTTTAAAAGGAAGCGCACCAATAAAGGAAAAAGAGACTTGCTGCGACAGTCGATCCGGATTAAGATCGACCCGCCATTTACCGGGTTCTTCCTGTTCAAACGGTTTGGCTGTTCCGTCAACGGTCAGATCCAGAAGTTGGTATTCTTTGGGCAATAAAAGGGATGTATGATCCTTGCGTCCGGGCCGAACATCCAAATTTCCCGTCGCGTAAACGGTTCCGTTTGTCCGTATGTAAAACCAGTATTCCGTATTCAGAACACGACTCAAATACCGATCGGTATTGAGAATGACGGAATAATTCCGGACAATCCGATACTCGTTGAAATCAGATCGCAACAGACCGGAAGCGGCAGTTATCGACGCCGGAATAACGTCATCTTTGACGGTTTCGGTTTCTGTTCGTCCGCGTTGTTCCTCTCCTCTGACGGGATCCGACGACGATCTTTTTTCCTGTTCATTGCCGTTCGGATCTTCCGGTTTTGTCCGATAGGTGTTTTGATAAACAGTCTCTTTGCGATCCTTTTTTTCAGAGATCATCGCCGTTTTCACCAGTCCGGAAATGCTCCAGTGAAGAGGCGTTTTATCCATTTGGTCGCGAACAGGCAAAAAGATCCGGTGATCCGTTTCTCCCAAAAAGTCAAAATAATGAAGCGTATCCGCGGGAACTTCCTCCAACTGCGTCGGATGAAGAAGTGTCGAATTGATCCCGCGATCTTTAAGAACACCGACCAGCGAAACTTTCGGCAGACGGAGTACTTCATTTCCAACAGTCAACGGAACGATGAACTGAAAGTCAAAATGTCCCCGAATTATTTTCGGAGGCAAAATGCGAAGTATTCTTTTTCGTCCTGTTTCGATCAGTTCGTTTTTCATCACTGGTTCAACGGTTACATTTCCCGAACAGATGTCTTCCAGTTCGAAATCAAACGTATCAATTTCCCCTTCCGTTATTTCAAGAGAATAAAAGATACCGAGCATCCATTCACCGCTGGCCCGCCGGTAAAGAATCGATTTTCGCGTCCCGTCGAGTTTCGGCCGGTTGAATTGAATTTTTACTGATCCGGCAAGAACATTCTCCATTTTCGATTTTTCGCCGGTGTAAACCGACTGATCCAGAAGAAGTAAAGAATTTTCCAACGACGGATCCATCGACGACTGTTTGGGAAGCGCGGCAGCAGCCCAGTTTTTACCTTTTTGAAGATCAACGCAAACATCGGAACCGCGGCGGACTGTTAAATAAAAATCCTTGTGTTCGGCGCTGTCCATAACGATCCCGGGGATCTTCATCTCCTGATCAAGAACGGATCGAACTTTTCCTGTTACGCGAATTTGATAATCGCCGACCAGCGGTGTCCGATAAAAAACATAAAGCCGGTCATTCCGGATCAGAAATTCCGGCATTTCAACAAGAGATCCTCCCGAATCGGAAACATGAACTTTTTCCGGAACGAAGCCCGGATCAACTTTGAAACTTGATCGGAACAGCTGATATTCCGACGAAAGAGCGGCTTGATAATCAATCACCGTTTCGCGGGAATAAAAGGTCAGTGTTAAATACTCTTCAACAGAAGTTTTACCCGTTTTCAACCGGATCGGCATCAGCCAGGATGAATCTTTTTTAAGAAGATCGTAAACAGCAATGATATTTTCGGCTCCTTCAAATCCTGACAAACTTAAAAAAGACGCCGAAGTAATATCGGATTGCGGAAGACCAACGTATTCAGAGCGTCCGATCTGCGCGGCGGCCATCCAGCTCCGAACGATCCGCGCGCCCGCCGCCGAGATCTGCGGAAAACCAATTTGACCAATACCGGAAAATTGTTTGACAACATAATCAGTGCGAAGGGTCGCCGTGTCGGGAACAGAATTTTTCAAAACAACGCGGATGAGATCTTTTTGACCGCTGTCGCGCTCAACCGATTCTATTTCCGATTCATCGCAGCGGCATTGCCCCGAAAAGATCAAACTGCGGTCACTTTGTATAAGAAGGTTCTTTATTCGTCCGCCGTTGTTTCGGTATTTGAAAACCGCTTGAAGATCTGTTTGATTGGACCGGGCACTCAACAGGAAAAATTGTTCGACCTCCATATTCTTGTCGTTGGAATTTCCCAGTCCGTCATTTTTAACAAAAGAAAGAGTATCGATCGGTCCCAGTTCGGCGGTAAGAATACCCCCTTTTCTTCCTGTTATCCCCAATGCGCCGTCAACGGAGATCTCCGGAGCGTCGGAAGGGGCCGTCAGGATCAGTTTCGAGTCAGGAACTTTAGGTATCGTCATGTTGACCCGATTTTTATCGTCGAATTGAGGTACTGCCAAGACCAGTTCCAGCAAATGTTCGCCGGGAGTCGTGTTGGTGATCTCAAACGTCAGTCGGTCATTCTTGTTGTCGGAAAATTCAGTCTGTCCAACTTCGGTATTACCGTTCTGCTCGAAAACGGGAATTATCGCCTGTTTATCGAATTTCGCTCCTCCTTCGGAAATAACCGGCATCATCGGAAGTCCGATCGTTGCCTGCGATCCATCCAAATGAATTTTATAAACGGCGCGAAGATGAAAAAAGGAGAGCGTTCCGCCGGTCGGATTATAATTTATACTCGCTTCATAAAGAGCGCTTTTGATTCGCCAGGGGGAAGACGTTCCTTGAAAAGAGTGAACTTCCCGATCCAGCTTTTGATAAAATTCTTCAGGAATCCAATAATAATGATTGGGGATACGGTTGCCCGATGTATCCGTCGGAACAAAAACACGATACGGTTCTTTTGATTGCGGCGCCGGTCCTTCGAATGACCGGTTGAAATCATCGGAGAAACGGCTGACTGGCGCGGTTTCCGTTTTTCGATCCGGTCCCGTTCCCGGGAAAAACATATTCTTTTTCGTTTGTCTGCCAATGACCGATGACCCGTCCCCCTTTAACTGAGTATCGGTTGACTGTCCGCTGACGGCGGATTGACTGCCGGAAGACCGCGGATCGGCAACTGATCTTTCGCCGGTATCGACGGTCTCCATTTTATTCTGACGAATTTTACCCGAAGCATCGCTGTTCTGTTCCGCACCGGACAAGAACAGAATTCCCCAAAACAAAAAAGAAGCAGTCAAAAAAATCGCGCTTAATAAAGTCAGACCGCAGCGACCGGATCGATTCGGTGAATCAGACGGACCGCTGTTATTCCTTTTTTTTATTATCTGATCTTTTGTTTCCGCTGAATCGGAAGAGATCGGAGGATCTTTTTTCAGGGAGGTTTCAGACGGAATAAAAGTACTGCTTGAATCATCATTCGCCGCGGAGCCAGGTTCTGTTATTTGCGCAAAATCATCATTCCAGGTACTGCTAATGTCTTTGGGGACAATTACTGGAACAGGCTTAACCAACGCGTTTTTCGACAAATCTTTTTTGATCCGCGTGTCAAGATTTTTTTGATCCCGTGTTATTTCGGAACTTTCAGAAGATCGAAGGACTCCCGGTTGACACGTTTGGTTCGATATCAATTCCCGGTCGGAAGAATCAGGAGTAAACCTGTTTGAACCGACAGACGATCCCGGAGTACCGACAGACACCGCGAACGATGAAGAGCCCGGTTTAATAAGTCGTTCCTGAACCCGAACTTTTTCCGCGGCCGGGATCTTGTTCTGTTCCGGATCGGTATTGTCGGAGTTTGATTGGTGATTGTGTTTGTCGCGATTTTCCATTGAAGCGCGAATATTCTTTATCATATCGGAGGAACCTTGCTGAACGGGGATGGAATTCAGGCCGGATTCCTCCTGAACAATGGACGAGGACGATTCCTGTCCTGCGGTTTGGACAGACGAATTATCGGCGGGATCGAACTCTTTCGGATCTTTTTTAATTCGGCAAGCCAAACGCAATAAATAAAGAAGGAGCGAGCAGAACGCTCCCTGCACTATTCCGAGCAGGAGCCATACATACGGGTTCGGGATCACAGGAAGCAGAGCGCTCCCCAGTCCGATCAGAACAACGAGAATGTAAGGAATCGGACTTTTGCGTTTTGGACATCTTGACGTCAGAATTAAAACAAGACTGAAATAGATCCAGCGTTCACCGATCAAAAGATAGCGGTTGACAGTCATTTGACCTTGATCCGCCCGACTTAAAATGACTTCCGATGAATTCCAGCCGGGTAAATTACTCAAAACCGATTCCGTTTTTCTGTTGGAGGTCCAAGGACTTTGAGATCCGATATTTTCAGGTCGCCAGTAAACGGAAGAAATGATCGACGGATCTTGTTCAAGATATAAAATCGACTGCAGTTCCCGACCGTCTTTTTTATATTTCGGTCCCAGGATCTGACCATCGGCCAGCGAAACAAGAGGATATCGAACCGCCAGTGAGGATGACGGCTCCGTAACAAGAATAAAATCGGGCTCAATGAAAACAAGAACAATTCCTGCGTTTTCAAGGGCGCCAATCGCTCTGCTTCGAGGCGGAACATTGCCGGGCCAATGGATCGGCGTTGTCGGAAGAATTTGGAGTTTGCTCATCGCGTGACGATCAATATAAATTCTCGAAATACCGGCCTGCATCGAAATTCTGAAAAACGCATTTAAATAATCCGGATTGGAAAAAAGATCGCCCCAAGTTATTTTTACACGGTTCGAATGCCCCTCATCTGAAACCGCGGAAACAATTTCCGATGATCCGCCCTCTTGACCAAACCGTTTCTTATCGCGTGTTAACTGGACAAGCAGATCTTCATTTCCGAAACGATCGAGAAAATAATTCGCGCGCATAATCCCCTTGGCCTGATTTTCTTTGAGAGAAAAAGAGGGAAATGGCGAAAGAACCTGCGGCATATTGATCGAATCGTTCTCGCAACACCATTCCTGCGGCAGTCGAAGACGCCATGTTCCCGAAAGAATGGGAAGTTCACATTCGGGAATGACCGGATAAACACGTTGATATTTTCCAAGCGCTTTTTCCTGACAGCAATATTCCAATGAAATCGAAATAAAACGTTTGCGCACCGGCAGCAAAACACGAATACTGTTCCGCTTGTTCGAATCTGTTTCCGGAAACCAGGTTACTCTTTGATTGTCCAGCCAAACGGCAATAACGGAAGAAAAATCAATTTTCGCGGGAAGTTCGAACCGGCAATGATCTCTTCCCCGATTTTCAATATAATAATTAGCGCTGTAACGGACCGTTCCTTTTGAATCGTAAAGCGAATCGATATTGACGAACCAGCACCATGCGTGCGCTGTTCCGAAATTGCTGTTCTTTCCGTCAGACGCAGAAGAGAGGCCGGTTCGCGGTTCTTTATTGTCCCCTTGAGAAAGCGATCCTTCATTACCGGACGAGTTCGAATTCACTCGATCCGGTTCCCTTCGGATCCGCAAAAAAATATTTTTAACGGAAGGATCCGACCGGAGACTTTCATCCAGATCTTTCGGATCATAACGAAAAGCGCCTTCCGCCGTTTCGTACTCCGTATCTTTGAACAGGGCCGTCGGGATCTCTTTCAATCCGTTGGATTCAACCTTGAAACGATCGGAGCGAAGAGACGAGATCTTAAGTTCCGCCTGTTCTTCCTTTGTTTCCGGAAGATACATCAGAGGGAGCGAATTGACCTTTGACATAGGCCGGAAACGCGTCGCGAAAACAGTAAACGGAACACTGCGGGACGTCTTGAGTTTGATCTCCCAAATCGACGGTCCGTCCGGAAGTTTCAGCGAGGTCCGCTCTTCGTCCGAAAGACGGTTCACCTCAAAAGCCTGTTCTGATTCAAGATCAAGTGACCATTTCCAATCAGATCGGAACGAACTCTTGTCTTGAACAGGACGTTCAACCGCGGACTTGTTGAACGCGTTTGCGCTCAACGTTGCTGTGTTCGCCGAGTTGCCGGAATCGTCTGCCTGACGATCCGCTGTTCGGGAAGCGTCTTCTTTTTCCGTGTTCTGATTTTGGGAGGATGAGGGCGCCTTCTCAGCCGTTCCGTTGCTCTTCTGTTTCGATCCAACGACAGTATTTGACGCGTTTAAATCCTGGGAGGATCTGTTTGAGGAATCCTTGCCGGAACCAGTATTTTCCTTTTTGGTCAAATTAACGGAAGGAGGATTTTCCGAAATATTAAAGTTAACGGAAACAGGAGAAGAATATTTTTCATCAATGGCGACAAGGATCCGATCGACCCGTGACCCAAAAACGGGAGTACAGGAGATCTGCCAGCTTTCCTGAAGAACATTACCGTCAACAAGAAAACTTCCGTTAAGCTGACCGGAATAGCCCGCCGCGATTTTTTCTATTTTGATTTTTCCGAAAGAACTTCCATTTTCAATAGAAAGAACAGGACCAGCGGAGGAATAGGGAAACAGGGACCGAACCTGATCGCCGTTGTCAAGAACATCGCCGCGCAGAGGGAATCCGTTTTGATCGGTCAACGAAAACTGCCAGGGAGCCTCAACTTTAAGTGTCATGAAATGTTTTCCGAAAAGAAGTTCCCCTGTCTCAAGAGGTAAAAGATCGTTAAGATCAAATTCCAAATGTCCTATATTGGAATGCCTTGCGGAAAAATTGACGCGAAACGGTTCTTTACTGCTGAATATTTTTTTCAGGGTAACAGTCAATTTCGAAACTTTCGAATCTTTCTCCGGTTCGGTCAAACGCCAAACCAATGGATTGCCGTCATCAGATTGAACGGAATCGACTTGCCAGCCGGAAGTAATCGGAATTGAAAATTCACCGCAAGAAATATCGGTATAAACAAGCAGTTTGGTTTGCGTCAAAATTTCAACGGGCATCATTTCGACCGCGGTCAGACTGTCGAATCGGATGATTGGACGGCGTTCGGTCAACTGAACGCGAACACCTCCCCGGGAATCGAAATACTTAAAATAAGAAATGACCGAGTCATCCAGCACCGGAGACAAAAGATCAAATGTTTCGACCGCGTTGATCGGGGCAACACTGGTTGCCGTCAAAGGACGGACGACAAGGACCTGACAGGAAGTTTCCTTCCATAAAAATTCCGTTGAACTCAGAAGCGGACGCGGAAGAACAAATTCACTGTCCAATTTCAGATCGGAAAAAGAAGCAAAAGACTGAAGATCAAGTTCTTGATTTCCTGAATCACCCGGCGGAATATTAAAAGAGGCGGTCAAGCCGTTTTCTGACTTTTCAATACCGGCCAGCGCTCGAAATTCAGAATGATTTTTCCAGGACGCGGAAGTGAACTCAAGAGGCTTTTCCAAAAGTAAACTTATTCTGTCCGGAGTATTTTCCGAACGGTCAAAATATATTCTGCTGGTCAGTTCTATTCCCGACAAGGAGATCCGATAGAAATTTTCCTGCCGGTAAACGGTTCTCAAGTCGGCTGTTTTCGCCGCCTTGGCAGGAATAAGAGTCAATCGGAAAGGTGAGGATCCGCGCAGAAAAATCTCCCAGTACCGCATTTTGGGATTCCCCGATTCCGACTCCTTGATCAAGCCTGCCGATGAACGGAGATTGTATTCCTGGGGAACTTCCAATCGAAGACGCGCCGAAGGCGCTGAAAAAAGATCCAAGTCGAACGTCAATGTCCCTTGCGGATCAATGATGCCGCTTCGAGTCCAGCTGAAAGAATATTCCTGATCGCTTTCTTTCCCCGCTTTCGTCTCTTGATCAGATAAAAGATTCGTTTTTTTGTTCAAATAAATTGAATCCAAACGAAAATCTCCGGTCGAAGAAAGAGAAAGATCCCCTTTGCGATCAAGTCCGTTCAAAAAATTGGCGCAATAGAAACGAAACGGAGAAACATAAATTCCTTCTTCGTCGTTCGAGGGAGATCTGAAACGGATCTTGCCCTTTCCTTCGATAAAAGAAGCTCCTTCGAGCCGGGCTTCCATAAAAAGATCCGTTATGATTCCCGCCTCCGTTTTTCTGGACAATTTGTCCGATTTTTTATTGATTAAAGAGATCCATTCTTCAAAACGGCTGGCGGAAACCGGATAATACTTCTGATCATCCCAAGGCCAAAAGGCGATTTTATCCAACGGAACCATCCAATAACGATAATAGAGATTTCCCGGTTCACCGCGATGATCTTTGACTTCCGTTTTGCTCTCGGACAATCTAAGCGTTTGAATCGGTTTATTGACTGGCGGACGAAAATCAAAGCTCTTCTTGACCTCTCCTGCCGAACGATCGTTTGCCGCTATCGGTTCCGGCAAGCGTTCCGATGGTATCCCCGAAACTGTTCCTGATGATTTTTTCTCTGCCAAATCGGCTCGAACCGATAAAGCGGTATTTTGAGAAAATACCGGATTCAAATTCAGCTCAGAAAAGAACAGAATGAAAAATAAAATAACCGCTGAATTTTTTGCCAACAGAAAGAATTGTTTTTCCCCTTCGAAAAACGATCCGTTTGACAAACGTTTTAAAAATTTAGTCATTCTTTTTCTTTTATTATGTCTTTATGAATAATTACAATATATGTTTTATAAAACGTTTTTTGATTATTCATTTTTATTATAATTGTTTAATGCTTGTAACTTTATTTTTCTTGATATTCTTATATTCATTCTGAAATCATTTGACTATTTTTCGAAAATAAAGTTTTTCACAATATATATAATCGTCCTTCTTTAAAACCGAAAAATTTACTTTATAATAATATTAAGGTCAGGAGAATCGTTTTTTTGGCCCGGAGATCTCATTACTGATACATTCCCGACAGACCATTCTCCGATCGTCCAACGTTGGAAAACGGTATTAGTGAAACCGACTGAAAAAAACGGACTCGATTGATTGAAAACATATGATTATCGTTTTTACATTCTTTGTAATTAATATATTTTGTTTTTATGCGTATTTAATTCTGATAAAAAAATCGAGTAAAGTTAAATAAACAATAATAGGCAATATTGACAATATAATTATAACACAAAGAATAAAAAATATACACAATTATTCACGAACTAAAAATATTTTTCATAATAGAGGTTGAAATTTTCTGAAAAATCTTGTTTTACCCATTGCGTTTAGTTGTTTTCTCTATTAAAATATAGTAATGTTTGTACATGAGGAGATCAAACCGGTTTTTACGTGTCTGTAAAATCTGGTTTGAAGTGATCCCTTTTGAATCAATTCAAGAAAACCTTTCAGATTCGCTCAGTCTTTGCTGATTTCAACGAATATGAGGACAATGTTTTCTGGACAAAAGATCGGGAATCACGAAAAGCTTATTGTTCATATCGATAATCAAGAACCGGCGATAAACCGATTCGTGATTGTTCCCTGTCAAACCGGGGGCTATAGTCAACGTGTATCAAATTTTGGTGTTGTTATTCAATTTTATTGGTCGTCTTGTCCGAAAATCGGAGATCTGTCGCATTGAGAGATCTCTTGACTGCGCTCAAGATATCTTCTTGCGCCTTTTTTATTTTAAAATAACCAATGGCCGCAAATTGATCGTCTTTGCGATTCTGACAAGAAAAAAATACCAGAAGCTTTTGCGTCGTGATTCTCTTGCGCGATTGTCGATTAAGGACATATTCCGCCGCGCCGGTCGAGGATTCTGTTTTTGTTCGGCTTCCCTGAAGAAATATTTTTTTCCTGTCAGGGTTTATTTGCTGAATCAAAATTGTACTCGTTCGCGGTTTTGAGAGATGTTCAAATAAAAATTTTATAATTTAATTATAATTGGCTTTGTCGGCGAATTGGTTCGGTTGGTTTTGTGTTTATTCCGTTTTTGATTTTTTCATTTTTCTTTATTCTGTTCCGTCATAAAAAACGGTCTGTTAAAAAATGGAAGTTCAGCGCCGGTTAAATTGCTATTCCTGCCGCCAGTCGATTAATTCTTTTGCCCCGTATATGTTGCTGATCATAAAAAGACCGCCGCGGATTACGAATTTTTCTTATCGGGGAGTATATATATAAATGCCAATGATTGTTGCCGTTATTATTGCCGCGCTGGTCTCAATTTTTGTGACTGCGGCGGTTGTTTATTATTCTTTGCGGGCTTACAACCGTGCCCGTAAACTTGATGCCGAAAGTCAGGCCCGCGAAATCATTCACCGCGCCGAACTTGATGCCGAAAATCATCGCCGCGAAGTTGAACTGAAACTCAAAGAGGCCGCTATTCAGCATAAAGAAGAGATCGAAACCGCTTCCCAGTCGATGCATCGCGAATATCAGGAAAAAGAAAATTTGCTTAGTAAAAGACAGATCCTGATCGACAAGCAAATGGACGATTTGCGGAAACAGGAAAAAGTTCTCGAAAGCAATCAGCATAAACTCGCGGAAAAAATCGCCGAGAATAAAAAGAAAGCTCTTGATCTTCAAACAGTTTATGAAGATCAAAAGAAAAAACTGTTCGAGATCTCCGGGTTGACCAAAGAGACCGCGACCGCGAAAATCCTTGGTGATCTGGAAACGACTCTTCAAAACGAAGAGGGGGCAATTATTCTCAAACACGAAAAAAAAGTTCAGGATCAGTGTCAGGAACAAGCCCGGAATCTTTTATTGCTGGCCCTTCAACGATACGCCGCCGCGCATACCGCTGAAGCAACAACTTGTACTGTCGATATTTCCGTTGATGACATGAAAGGGCGCATTATCGGCCGCGAAGGACGCAATATTCGAGCCTTTGAAAAAGTAACCGGTGTCGATGTCATTATTGACGATACCCCGGGCGTCGTCATCGTCAGCGCCTTTGATCCGATTCGAAGAGAAGTGGCCCGGTTGACCTTGAACCGACTCATTACCGACGGACGAATTCATCCTTCCCGAATTGAGGAAATCTTTAATGAAGCAAGCAGTGAAGTTCAGGCTTTTATTAAAAGAGCCGGTATCGAAGCTGCGCAGGAAGTCGATGTTCAAGGTCTCAACGACCGTATTATCAATCTCTTGGGACGGCTCTATTTCAGAACCAGTTTCAGTCAGAACGTTTTGCGGCATTCGATCGAAGTCGCTTTTATTTCCGGACTTATCGCGGTCGAATTGGGTCTCGATGAAAAACTGGCCCGGCGCTGCGGTCTTTTGCATGATATCGGAAAAGCGCTCGATCATGAACTTGAAGGCGGACATCCCAAAATCGGCGCGGACGCCCTTAAACGATACGGCGAGTCGGCCGAAGTTATTCAAGCCGCTCTTTGTCATCATGACGACGCAAAAATCGCCAATCCTTATACCGTTATCGTTACCGCCGCCGATGCCTGCAGTGCGTCAAGGCCGGGAGCAAGACGGGAATCGCTTGAGCATTATATTAAACGAATGGAAGAACTCGAAACCATCGCAATGGAATTTCCGTCTGTTGAACAGGCGTTTGCCGTTCAGGCCGGACGGGAAATGCGCGTTCTGGTCAATGCCGGACAGTCGACCGATGAATCCGCCGCCAAAACCTGCCGCGATATTGTCGAAGCGTTAAGCGAACGGGTCCAATTCCCCGGCGAAATGAAAGTGACTGTTATCCGCGAAACGAGAACAACGCAAATCGCGCGATAACAGCCAAACAGGTATTTATACTGGTGTTTGAAAATTTTCTCCAACTTTGTCCGGCGATTTCGTGTCCCGAAACCGTTTCTGACAGATCAGTGTATACCGATCCCTTTATGAACCGATCCCTTTATGGTTTGTCCGGCAAATATAATAAGAACTGCCGATTCACAAAATCCATCGACGGAAATGACGGTACGTTGGAGGCGATCTGTATATAACAAACCGAACCGGTATATTTTGAGTCAGAACAGATTTTTTCTGTTGAACGGTTCTGTCCGAAAATCAGTTTCGGACGGAACCTTGTTTTTATCAGACTCTTGAAACACGGAAAGAGCGATTTTTTTCGTGTTGACAGAGCATCTTTATTGGGAGTTTTCTGAAAATGGCAAACGATCAGCCGAAAACGATGTATGAAAAGATCTGGGAACGTCATGTTGTCCTTGAAGATCCCGGCAACGATACTGTTCTCTATATCGATTACCAATATGTTCATGAGGTAACAAGTCCGCAGGCATTTGAAGGTCTGAGACTGGCCGGACGTAAAGTTCGGCGTCCGAAAAAAGTCATGGCGGTTCAGGATCACAATGTCCCAACAACCGACCGAACGCTTCCGATTACCGATCCGGTTTCAAAACAGCAGATCGAAACACTGCGTAAAAACTGCGCTGATTTCGGAATTGAACTGTTTGATATTAAGGATCCGGAACAAGGGGTTATTCATGTCGTCGGTCCCGAACAGGGCTACTCAAGACCGGGCATGACGATCGTTTGCGGAGACAGTCATACGGCAACACACGGAGCGTTCGGCGCTTTGGCCTTCGGAATCGGCACGAGTGAAGTCGAACACGTTCTGGCGACTCAAACGATCCGGCAGAAGAAGAGCAAGACAATGCGAATTACCTGCTCGGGCAAATTGGCCGAAGGCGTTACCGCCAAAGATCTGATCCTTTATATTATCAGTAAACTTTCAACATCCGGCGGGACCGGATACGCGGTCGAGTTCGCCGGCGATACCTTCAGCGGACTTTCGATGGAAGGCCGAATGACCGTTTGCAATATGGCGATTGAAATGGGAGCCCGAGCCGGTATGATCGCTCCTGACGAAACAACGTTTGAATTTCTGCGCGGCCGGAGAAACGTTCCGACCGGGACCGAGTTCGATAAAGCGGTTGAGGACTGGAAAAGTCTCCGAACCGACCCCGGCGCGTGTTTTGACCGCGAGATCTCCTTTAACGCGGCTGACATCCAGCCGATGGTGACCTGGGGAACCAATCCCGGTCAAGGCGTTTTCGTAACCGGATCCGTTCCGAATCCCGATGAGTTCGAAAACCCGGAAGAAAAGAAAATGGCCAAGACCGCCCTCGCTTATATGGATCTCAAATCCGGAACGCCGATCAGGGAAATCTCAATCGACTGGGCCTTTATCGGATCCTGCACCAATGGCCGAATTGAAGATTTTCGCGCCGCCGCGAAAGTCCTCAAAGGATACAAAATCGCCAAAAACGTTCGCGCTCTTGCTGTTCCCGGAAGCGGTATCGTTAAGAAAATCGCCGAAGAGGAAGGGCTCGACAAGATCTTTAAAGAGGCCGGGTTCGAATGGCGCGAACCGGGATGCAGCATGTGTCTGGCCATGAATCCGGATCAGCTTCAACCGGGCGAACGATGCGCCGGAACCAGCAATCGAAACTTTGAGGGACGAATGGGCAAGGGAGGCCGAACTCATCTTGTTTCTCCCGCAATGGCCGCCGCCGCTGCCGTCAAAGGGCATTTTACCGACATCCGAAATTGGGAATATAAATAAAAAGGAGATCTTCACATGAAACCTTTTGTCAAACATACCGGCCTTGTTGTTCCGATGGACCGAAGCGATATTGATACCGATCAGCTGGTCCCGAAACAGTTCCTGAAAAGGATCGAACGAAGCGGCTTCGGTAAGTTTCTTTTTTTCGACTGGCGTTACTTGGACGACGGATCCGACAATCCCGAATTCGAACTGAACAAACCGCAATATCGCAAGGCGACCATTCTGCTGGCCCGGCATAATTTCGGCTGCGGATCAAGCCGGGAACACGCTCCCTGGGCAATTAGTGATTACGGTTTCCGCGTTGTGATCGCTTCAAGTTTCGCTGATATCTTTTTCAACAACAGTTTTAAAAACGGATACCTGCCGCTCAAACTGACGGAAGATCAGATCGAAGATCTTTTTCAGCGCGAAGCGAAATTCAAACCTTACGAACTGACTGTTGATTTGGAAAACTGCGTTATTACTGACGAACACGGATTGAATCTGCCGTTTGCGGTTGATCCATTCCGGCGAAACTGCCTGCTCAACGGTCTCGATGATATCGGACTGACTCTTCAGCATGAAGCTGAAATTGCCGCTTACGAAAAAGAACATAACATTGTCTGATTCCCTTTGTTGCGGGATCCGGTCTGACGTTCTTTTCTCTTGACGCGCAAAACAGAAAACCGTTGTCCGTTGTTACGCGGGCGGCGGTTTTCTGTTAATGAATTTCCTTTGAAATAAACAGGAGAATCTGTAACAGGAGCGTATTGAACAGAAAAAAGATCTGTTCAACAGTGAACCCCTTGTTTCAAGGAATGTTATTGAATCATTGGAATGGAAAGCCGGATCTTTTTGCCAGCTTCTAGATCGAAATGGTTCTTTTTCTTTTCTATTTCGATTTTAAGCGGAGAGGCCGCCGGATCAGAATAGATCTTTTCGACCAAAAGAAATTTTTTCTGATTTACTTTAACCTTTTCACCGCCGATTATTTTTTCTTCCCCTTCGGTGATTTCGTCTTTACTAACACAGACAGTGAATTTTCCGGCGGGCGCGCCAACATATTTTCCGTTTGTTCTTATTTGCGCCAGTCCGTTTTCATCTGTTATTCCGGAAACAGCCCAACGGTCCAGATCCTGCTGACCGCTCGAAAGAACAATTGAGGCACCGGTCAAAGGCTGATTTTCCTGGACAAGTTTGATTTCGCAAGGATAAATATCGGGAAAATCCGCAGGTCGCTTTTCGCCGAAACAGCCAGTAAAACATAAAAGAGCCAAACAGATCAAAATATACTTGTTCATTAGAATAACCGACTTTCCTGTTTTTGTTTTTTCAACCATTGTGATTGTCCAGCCGTTTTCAGCGGTCATTGACAATCGAAAAAGCCTTTCATTTCAACGCATCAAACCAGCCGATTCACAAAGTCAATTGCCGGTAAAATATTCGCGTTGGAAAAAGCGCCGTCAAAAGTTTACAAGGACTTTAGTTTACAAGGACTTTAGTTTACAAGGACTTTAGTTTACAAGGACTTTGTTTACAAGGACTTTGTTTCTCCGCCGTTACAGATCCCCATTGCGCCCCAAACTCCGTAAATACTTGGTCCGAAATAAGGGGAAGAATGCTTGACCGTACCCTGACCGCAGTCGACCGTTTCGGAAACAAAGCGAACAGACCCGTCATATAAAACAGCGTTGACTCCGCCGGAATGCTCGCTTGTCGCGGATCCGGTAACCCAGCCGGAAGAATAATTTCCCGCAGAACAACTGGGGGAGTTGGGAGGAAGAACGGTACTGAAATCGCCCATGCAATACCGGCCGTCGCAAATTCTCATTCCGCGGTAACCTCCGGAAGTAGTGCCGGTAAGATAATTGGAATCCGTCGGGTTTATTCTTGCCAGACAGTTTTTCAGATAATTACTGTCCGGACCAAGGTTTCCGGCAACAGCTGTCTTGATCCGTTTGTCAGTTTCAGAATCGTCCGCGGTGACTGTTTCGGAAAAGACAATTGTCGATGAAGTTCCGTCAACGATAAATTCCAAACCGCGCCATTCCCATTCGACAATCGCGCACCGGTTGGCAATCGCATCGTAATTCGCCTTGTCGCCCGCGCTGGTGAGATAATATGCCATCCAGTTGTTTCGTTCGATACCGTCGCCCCGACAGAGCATATAACTGTTGCGCGGACGCGAGCCGGAAGTTAAGACCGTTACATTTCCATCGCTCGGACAGCAGAGCCCCTGTATTGGTTCCTTTATTTGTTCTGCGGGATAAAGGATCCAGGCCGTACTTTTGATTTTTTTGATGCAGTCTTCATAAATTGATGCCTGTTCCATATAAGGGAGCAGTGTAAAAATCGCCCCCCAAGGATCCTGATCCCCTCCTGAAAGACTGTGTCCCCGAGCCATCGCCTGACGAGCGGCGGGAAGACTCTTGTTGATGTCGTTGTAATTATGCAGAGCGATTCCGATCTGTTCAAGATTGTTGGTGCATTGCATGCGCCGGGCCGCTTCCCGCGCCGCCTGGACCGCCGGCAAAAGCAGTCCGATTAGAATACCTATGATCGCTATGACGACAAGAAGCTCGACCAGAGTAAATCCTCAATTTTTCATAAAATCATCCTCACTGTTCCTGCTGACAAACTAAACTGGATTTATATATTTCAAAACAGCTACTGTATTTTGCTTGAATAGATAGCTACCGGCATTCCTGATATTTCGTTTTCGCTTTATTACTGGAAATCGTTTCATAACTCCATTTTTGACCTCGTATTTTTCAAGCTCAAAAACGCCACAAACAAGTTATGAAACTGCCTCTAAAGACAAAACTTAACTTCTGCGCACTTTTTTTCGATCAAAAAGCAAAAAGACTTTTGTAAACTTATATTATATCAAAACAGGACATTATGTAAATTATATTTGGAGTCCCTCCGCAAATTTACCATAACTTTTCTTTTATCCAATTCGATTTTTTCATAAGAATATTTTCTAATTCTTATTTTATATACTGGTTCCACTTGATTTTCCGGGAATTGGTATTGACAGAAAAAGTCAA